>JAFDZQ010000022.1 GCA_018266895.1 Bacteroidota bacterium | reverse complement strand
GAAGATCATAGTTGATACAAATTTTTTTAAGGGAAATTATCCTGACAGTTGTTCAATCGAGGGATGTTTTGAGCCCGAAGCCGAAGATGATTCGGTTACTTCGGAAAAAATAATATGGAAACAAATCCTTCCTGAGACAAAATTAAAAGGACACTTTGAGAATACATTTGAAAAAGAAATCATTAAAGCCGGAACAGTCACTCACGTCCGTCTGAATATATTTCCTGACGGAGGAGTCAGCAGGCTCAGATTATTCGGTTACCCGTCATGAACTGATCTTTAAAAATAAACAGATGTCAGATAAAAATATTAATCCTGTGAACATAAGTGCTGAACTTGCAGCCTGCTGCGGTTCGGAAAAATGGTTAAAAGAAATGTTGCGTCTATATCCCTTTAAAACAGAAGAAAAACTATTTGAAGAAGCAGAAAGAATCTGGTTCAGTCTGAATGAATCGGACTGGCTGGAAGCATTCCGGCATCATCCGAAGATAGGAGACATAAATTCACTTAAGGAAAAATATTCTTCAAGTATACACCATGCAGAGAAGGAACAATCCGGAGTAAAAAATGCATCTGAAAAAATTCTTCAGGAACTTTCACGATTCAATACCGAGTATGAGAAGAAGTTCGGGTATATTTTCATTGTCTGCGCAACGGGAAAATCCTCTGATGAAATGCTTGAAGTAATTAAATCAAGGATCGGGAATAAACCTGAAAATGAAATTCTGACAGCAATGATTGAGCAAAACAAGATTACAAAAATCAGACTGAATAAAATAAAAGACAAATTATTATGAGCAGAATTACAACCCACATTCTCGATACTTCGGCAGGAAGACCGGCTGCAGGAGTAAATGCAGAGTTGTTTTTTATGAATAACAGCGGTGATTGGGAACTGCTTTCGTCAGGCATAACTGACGAAGACGGAAGAATAAAAAATCTGCTGAATGACAGCATAAAGATTCATAACGGGACATATAAAATGAAATTCATTACAAAGGGCTATTTCGAAAAAAACAGAATCAGGAGTTTTTATCCTTTTGTGGAAATTGTTTTCGAAATTGACAATGAGGAACATTATCATATTCCCTTACTGCTGAGTCCTTACGGTTATTCTACATACAGAGGAAGCTGATTTACAATTGCAAAAAATTCCGAAGTTATTTTTCACACAATATTGATTATGAGTTATCCATGAAAGAAATAATTTTCGGATCACCTGAAAGACAACTCAAGAAAAAAATCTGTATGATTTTAATATCTTACTAATCAGGGTGTAATTCTGACTATATCCAAATCCGCATTATTTGAAACTATCGATATGTCACTTGCATCCGTTATAAGATCTCCCGTGACATCAGACAAAACATATCCCGTCAGAGAATTGAATGCATCATTATCTACAATGCTGTTATCTCCTCCGTCAATTATGTTGTCTTTATTAATATCTCCCGAATAAATGCAGTATTTACTTCCTTCAAGAATAAGATTATTTCCGTATGCCTGTGAAACTGAAGAAGACATGTTATAATTTGATGTATTGTCGGAAAATAAAATTGCATTGCTGCTCCAGGTCTCAATTGAATTTCTGTGCTTTATGTCAATATAGTAACTAACGCCGTTCAGGGCTTTCTTAAAGTAAAAATAACTGCTTCCGTTTGTACCTATGACCGATTTCGCTGAATCTACAATTGAATACGGTGAGTAATTATTCCTGAGATATAATCTGAAAGTATCCTGAACTGTTGTATTACTGACAGGATCATACAAACCCTGAACAAGAGCCGTGAAGTTAAGTGTCTGATACAAATCCGAATTATCGTTAACCAGCACCCTTGAAGAATACTGAGGTAGAGTTATGCTTCCGGTAACAGGATTTCCGTCAAGATCTTTATAGCTGATCCCGTTAAGCGAATATATTTTAGGGACATTAGTGTCATTTACGAATAATTTAGATTTCAGTGAAGAATCAATTTTAGAGACGGTTACTCTGTAATAATTGACATTGTCGAGATAAAACATTGAGTCAGGGAGGATCAGGTCAAATGAAAGACGTGCTGCTGTGTTGTCCGTTGTATCTGCTTTTGTAACAATGGAATAATTTTTTCTGACATTGCTGTAACTGAAATAATTTTTCGGGAAAAACCTCGGGAAGAAAGGTATTCCTGCACCCATTCCCCAGACACTGAAAGTACCGTTCTGATCTCCCGCACAGCTGAAACTCAGCAGATAATAATTGCCTCTTGTAATTGACATATCATTGCTCATTGTAAAGCTTTCATTGCCGCCTCCGGTACCATCCCATCTTATCTTCATGCAGCCCGAATCCAGAAGAGGATGATTATTAATGTGGGTTATATAAGAACCGGAAGGATATGTTGTCCAGTTGTTTATATTATTCGTAAATTTTGAATTAATGACAAGATTACTGCTAAGAGTATCTGTCACGCCATACTGGCTGAAAGAAACAAGACTGCTTTTGGAATTTTGATCTTCATTAAAATTACTTTTCCAGTAACTGAGATTGTAATTATTTGTAGAGAATGTGCCGTAAACCATCGTCCTGTTTATGACATATTCGCTGTAAGGATTGCAGTAATAATTGCTGTCAAAAAATCCGTAATCAGTGAATTCAGAATTCCGGAACATTATATGTTTCATGCAGATCTGAGTTGCCTGAAGACTGTAAAATATGTTGCCTTTTACAATTGTGTTATAGGCAGGCACAAATACAGTGCTTGACCAGTCTGAGAATCTTATCTGTTCGGCAAAGTTATTATAAAGCAGATTATTTCTGATCACATTATTTGAAGAAGGATATTTCATATCAATAATAATACCTACAAATCTGCATGCATATACTGTATTTCTCAGTATCGATGTATTATTTAATACTGACTCATTAACATAAATTCCGCTTGCATAAGAAACCGGATTTGCGCTTGATTCCGTATTGCCGATTGAGTTATTGATAATATTGTCACTGATTTCAAGACCGTTTGAAGTTCCCACAGAGATAGCTCCCCCGTCATTCAGTGTGAGCAGTGAAAAGCTGATCACATTTTTTCTTACGATAGCGCTTGTAGAAATACTTATCCCTGCGTAGCCCGTACTGTCAATTGTATTGTTTTGTATGATTGTCCCTTGAGCATTCCAGATAAGCATTCCGTAGTATCCGTATCCGTCTTCTCCGTAACCTGCAACCAGTCCTGTCCTGTTTATTGAGTTTCCGCTTATTTCACCCTGTGTAAAAACTCCGGTTATTGCAGTGTTCAGTACATCATTTATGATATTGTCGTATATGTTATTATTAATTCCGTTAAGTCTGATTCCGTATCTTTCTATTCTGCTGATGTCACATCTTTGCACGGTATAATTATTACCTGTGTAACCATCAACACCCGATTCCCTGTAACCTGATATTTTCAAATCCTGAATTGTAATATTTGCAACATTGATATTCATGTTAAATCCATTCAGCTTTGTTACAGCTTCTACATTCAGCGTTCCGGGGTTAACTCCTCCAGGAGCATAAAAATAAAGCCTGCCTGCTGCCTTATCATAAAACCATTCCCCTTCAGTATCAAGCAGGCTCAGTTTGTTATCTAAATAATATCCGTAATCCGGAAGGATCGGATTTATTGAAGAGGAAGAGAAGGTTATATTTCCTCCCGAAAATGATGATACTGTTTTCTTTTCGTAAATCCAGTTAATTGTTCTTACTTTACATGTAGCGCCGTTAAAGTAACCTGATGACTGATTTAAAGCAGCATCATAAAATCCGCTGTTACCGTTACCGGCATCGATCTTTAAAAATCCTGTATTCGGATATCTTGCTATTGTCATAAGCTTACCGCCGATATAAATCTGTGAAACAGTGTCACTTACTGTTGCCTTGTAAATATTTCCCGAATGAACTGTCCAGCCTGTAATGCTTTTTATTCCCGTTATCTCCGGCAAAACGCCGCTTCCGTAACTTCCGAAAATAATGCTTGAACCTGCAATACCGGATTTTGTAACCTTTAATTCGCCGTAAAACTTATCTCCTTTCCTGAACAGTATCTGGTCCCCGGGATTGAAAGTGTTCATTGATGAATTCACTTTTGCGATTGTCTTCCATGGAGAAGAAGAACTCAAACCGTTATTGCTGTCACTTCCGTTAGATGCCACATAATAATTCGCCGGAAACACAGGCAAAGATATGAACAGTATAAGAAGTAATTCCCCGAATGCTAATGCATTCAGTTTATTACGGGTAAAGAATTTCATTTAAAACTCCTTCGTGAAATAATTTTACAAATATAATACGGTAATAAAGCTATTTGGGGTAGATTTATAGTGATTATTGGGGTGTGTAAATTTAAGTTATATTAATTTTTTCAACAAGCTATAAAAATAATCCGGTTCATTTTTTTCGTACTCTTTTATAAAAGAGAAACAGATTATCTGTCTGTTTCCCTCCCGTAAAAAAGTAAACTTCTTTTATTTCAGTAACATCATTCTCCTTGTCTGCTTAAACTCTCCTGCTGTAAGCATGTAATAATAAATTCCGCTTGAAAGACTGCTGCCGTCTAATCTTACATTGTAACTTCCTGCAGGCTTATTTTCGTTTACAAGTGTTTCTATTTCTTTCCCGAGATTATCGTAAACCATAAGTTTAACTTTTGACATGCTGTTGTTTGCCGGAACAGTATAACTGATAACTGTAACAGGATTGAAAGGATTGGGATAATTCTGTCTCAAAATAAATTTATCCGGTGATCCTATCTGAATATTTGATGACAGGTAATAATAAGTATAGTTACCGCTGAAATCCCGTTGCTTTAATCTGTAACTGTACATACCCGGACTTAATTCTCTGTCTTCGAATATATAATAATTCGGAACTGAACTTGTACCTGTACCTTTAACATTTCCGATTGAACTCCATTGCTCCGAATAAGATTTTCTTTCTATACCGAATTCTGAATTGTTCAATTCGGAAGATGTTGTCCAGCTGAGTGTCACAGAATTTTCAATTACCGAATAAGTGAATGAAGAGAGTTCGACCGGCAATGCGCCTCCGTCTTCAGTTCTGAGTATTGTCCCTCTTGTGCCGACTATTACACTTACTCCGATAGATGGTGATGAAATTCCGTTAAGCCGTGTTTTTACTCCGCCTGATAATTTTGTCCATGTGCTTCCTTCATCCTCCGATTTCAGTATAATTCCGTTTTCACCGATTGCAGTATAACTTATCATTACGTCAAGTTTAGCAGAAACATCATATAAATTTTTTGTGGTCAGACTTCTTGGTCCTGTAATATCAGGATACCATGATTCGCCTTTATTGGTCGTGTACAAAACTGTCGCACTGTCACCTGCACAAATTCCGTTATTTTCATCGGCAAAAGACAATGATCTTAAAGCACCTCCAACGACTCCGGATACAACAGCCGTCCATGATATCCCTCCGTTTGTTGTTCGTATAATTTTCCCGCTGTCTCCGCATGCTACGGCTACGTCTTCCGAAAACGGAACAACGGAATAAAGATTTGCAGTGGTTCCGGAAGATGATCCCGACCAGTTAAATCCTCCGTTTGTCGTTTTATACAGAAGTCCGCCGTCTGCAGCGCACCATCCGATTTTATGAAGTCCAAAGTAGCCTGTCAGCGGAAATTTACCGATGTTGATGTCATTTATTGTATTTGAAACCGGAAGTGACTGTAAAGTCCAGTTTGCTCCCCCGTTCGTTGTATATTGTATCATACCGCTCTGACCGCAAACCCAGCCTGTATCTTTATCAATGAAGTGAACCGAATTTATTGTACTGTATGATGAAGTTAAAGCTGATGTCCATTTATTCCCTCCGTCAGTGGTTTTATTTATCAAACCGAGAAAACCTCCGGTCCAACCGGTATTATTATTTATGAAAAATACTGAGTTTAGTGTGTATAAAGGATCTGACGGAGAAGTAAATGCATAAAGACTGTTGTCCCAGTTAGTTCCGGAGTTAGTGGTTGACAGGACAGTTCCTTTGTCTCCGACTATTATTCCGTTTGTACCGGAAATAGCATAGACTGAACGCAGAATGTTTGCAGTTCCGCTATACTGTCCTGTCCAGTTGGTTCCGGAATTGGTAGTTCTTCTGATTGAAGAATTTCCTCCGATAGTTTCTATACTGCCTGCACACCATCCATTGACTGCATCTGAAAAGTGTATCCCGTAGAGCGTGCTGAATCCTGCACCTGTCGTCTGGGTTGTCCAGCTTGTCCCGGCATTTGTGGTATATCTTACAGGTCCGCTTCCTGATGTCCATCCGGTAGATGAATTTATAAAACAAACTGAATTGTACGATCCTGACAATATTGTTGAAAACCATCCTGATCCGCCGTTTGTTGTTTTAAAAATATTTGAAGAGCTGACATAAAATCCTGTATTTGCAGAAATGAAAAAAGAGGAGTTAGCTGATAATGGCAGTCCGTAATCAGTCCAGTTCATGCCGCCGTTTGTTGTCCGTAGCTCTTTATCCCCAATTGCATATCCGGTATCTGTTGCCGGAAAATTAACGGAATTTATTTTCCAGGTAACACCAGTAAAAAGAACCGTCCAGTTATCTCCTCCGTCAGTTGTTTTGATTATGGTTCCGTTATCACCTGCAACCCAGCCGGTTGATTCATTTCTGAAGAAAACCGAATTCAGTCTTTCGGTGGTCTTGCTTTCCAGCCCTGACCAGCTCATTCCTCCGTCGTAAGTTGCATACATTAATCCAGAATCTCCCGCCATCCATCCCTGCGACGGACTTATAAAGAATACGGAATTAATATTTATTCCTGTTGATTTTAAAATCCAGCCGGACTGTGAAAACGAAATACTGCATTTCGCTGAAATCAGTATGAAGATGAAAATAAAACTAAAATTTATTTTTAGATTTTTCATTTGAGTATTCTCCTTTTTAATTAAATTTATCTGGCAGTATAACTTACAGTTGCATTCTGTATTTTTGATGTTTCAGAACGAGTCCGGATCTCATATCTGACATCAGGTTACACTGCCATTGATGATTATAATTTACAATTGTTCAAAATTAAAACTAAGTATTTCTTGTTTCAAAGAAAGATTTTCCTGTTTGCAAAGCAAAAGCATGCAAATGAAGATCTCCGGATCTGATAAAAGTTGCTAATACTAACTAAAAGAGCTATTTTTATAACGGATTCAAAATGAGATTTGTAGAAATTTTAAGCTGCAGATTTATGCTTAATTCAAAAGTAATTGATATTCTTAAGAGTTTTTCAGTGGAAGAAATCAGAAAGTTTTCCGGTTTTCTTTCTTCTCCATTTCACAATAAAAACAAAAAAGTAATTCAGCTGTTTGAAATCCTTTCTAAGTATCATCCGCATTACGGTCATAAAAATCTTACAAAAGAAAAATTATTCACATTAATATTTTCAGGTTCTGATAAGTATGCATCATTCAGTGATGCATCAGTCAGGAATCTTTTGTCCGACCTGATGATACTTGCGGAAAAATTTCTCGTATGCACCGAGATAGAAAAAAATAAATTCCTGTTCAGTGAAATAAGTCTGAAAGAACTCGGAAAAAGGAAACTTACCGGCATTTATGAAAAAAGACTGAAGACTGCAGAAAGTCTTCTGTCAGAAAACGTATTCAGGGGAGAAGAAGACTATTACAAAAAATTCATTCTGGAAGAATCAAAATCCACAAACAGTCAGTACATCGACAATCTCAGTCTTCATAGAAGCAATTATATTTTAAAAGCGTCGGATAATCTCACATACTATTATCTGATCAGAATTTTTAAAATGATCAATTTTTTCGAATGGCAGAAACAATACAATATTGACCATACTTCAAGTCTGGCTTATGAATTACTAAGGGGAGTGAATTTAAAAGAAATTGAAAAAAAGTTAAAATCAGGGTCATCATATGATTGTAAAGTTATTACAGTGTATATCAGAATGTATTCAGCTCTTACGGATCCCTTAAACGATGAAAAATATTTCAGTTATAAAAATATTCTGACGGAAAATGACAGCGTGTTTTCCTCTCTTGAAAAATACGGACTTTATATATGCCTGACGAACTGCTGTGTCCGGAAAATTGATCTGGGAAAAGAATATTTTAATAAGGAATGTTTTGAGGTTTACAAGCTAATGTTCCGGAATAAATTATTCGACTCGTATCCGGGTTACTTCTCAATGACCACATATACCGCAATTCTAAACACGGGTCTTGCTTCGGAAAATTATGATGAAATTGAAAACTTCATTGAAAATTATTCGGGCAGGCTTAATCCTGAACACAGGGAAGATGCCGTAAATTACAGTTATGCTCAGCTGTGTTTTTATAAAAAACAATATGGAAAATCACTTGAGTTTATAAGCAGAACAGACACTGAATTTTCAAACTTTAAATACCACCTGAAAGTGCTTGCTCTGAAAATTTATTATGAGACGGAAGATTATGACTCGCTTTATTATGCGGCTGATTCCTTTTCACACTTTATTAACAAAAACAAAATTGTCAGCGGCAATTACAGGGAAGAATTCAGAAATTTTTTAAGGACTCTTGATCTTCTTGTGAAGTACAGACTTGGAAAAGACGATACACTTATTTTCAGGATCACAAAACTTACTGAAGGTTCAAATACCGCCGGCAGAAAATGGCTGAAGAAAAAATTCGGAGAGATAAAATAATGTTCATCGTAACCGAACTATTATATTCACGGAATAATTTTAATAATATTGTTCAGACTGTTATTCTCTGCAATTGACATATCATCTGCATCAGTAATAAAATCCCCGTTAAGATCTGAAATCAGATAACCCGATAATGCACGAATGACATCGTTGTCAATAATACTTATATCTGAAGCGTCAATTGTTCCGTCCTGATCCGTGTCCCCGCTGTAAGTACAGTATTTCATTCCCTTGAGAATGAGATTGTTTCCATAAGCCTGTGATGATGAGGAAGTAAAATCATAATTCATGAGAGAATTAACCGTAAAAGCTATCCCTCCGGATTTGCTCCATGTCTCTATGCTGTTTCTGTGTTTAAGTGAAATGTAATAAGTGCCTGAAGGCGCATTTTTGAAAGCAAAATATCCGGTTAAAGAAGTAGAATCAATTAATGCCTTTGATGAATCTACAATATTATAAGGTGAAGAAATATTTCTAAGACAGATCCGGAATGTATCATTCATATTTAGTCTGTTTACACTCTCTTTATAAAATCCCTGAGGAGCCGCCGTCATTTCTAATTTACTGAATTGTGTTGGAAGATCTGAGCATTGAAGCCGGAAGGGATTCTTTCCGTAACTTGTATTCCAGTAATCATAATTATCCTTTATGCTTTTCCATTGAATCCTTCCCTGTGAAACATATACCCCGACAGAATCTATGAACTGTTTCATCTTATTCAGCTGACTTGTACCGAACTGTCCCACACTCATAAAAACAGTTGAAGTGTAATATCCTGAATCCGGAATTAAATTATATTTTATTGCATCCACTAAAAATTTAACCCTGTTAAGAGCGGTTGTAACCGAAGTTGTATCAAAAATTTTATTTGTACATCCGTTTCCGATCAGAGTCAGGTGTTTTGAAGAATCGTGAACATAAAAATTTGCCATGTCCTTAGGTTTCCATATGCCATAATTTTGCGGATCATCGAGATGGTTCTGTGTTCCTCCGCCCCAGAGTATATCCGGTTTCCAGAAAAATGAAGTATAAACTCTTCCGTAAATTCCTGTTTCAAGATTTTCCCAGTTGTTGCCTCCAACTATTGTATCATAAAGAAATCCTCCTACGATTTTCGCAGGCGTAATCCCCAATTGAGTATGAAGATAAGCTACATCAGCATAGTTGTACTGACTTTCGTGTGCGTGAGGATCGCAACTAATTCCTTTATCTTCTACAAGCCACTTTATTAAATTTTTTCCGTTCGTATTAATAATTACACTTCCCGTGTCAAAGTTTTTGACAGCAACTAAAAATTTCCAGTCGGATTGAAAATCCCACTTAACTCCTTTCAGCTGAACATATTCAGCAAGCTGAACGATTATATTTCTTCGTAAAATATAATAATTAAAATTTGTATAATTTTCATTTTCTTCGTTATGGGTTACAAAAGTAAGAGAGACAGGTTTTACTGTCTCCGAATGCAGGGGTGTATTTAAAAAGTATAATATGATAAAGAAAGGAAATAAATTTCTTAAAGGAGTTGTATTAATTTTCATCAGAAATAAATTTAATAATGTAAATTATTCCCTTAAGACAAAATCAATTAAATATAGTTTAATCATATTTGCCATCAGTCCGTTTACAGATACACATGGTCTCTGTAAAGGACTGAATTGACAATTAAGCGGACTTATTTTACAAGGATCATTCTCCTTGTCTGTGTATATTCTTTGCTTTCGAGTTTATAAAAATAAATACCGCTTGATAAAGAATAATCAGATGAATTGAAACTCTCTTCATAAAATCCAGGATCGTAGAATCTGTTCCGTATAAGCTCGGTTATGAGTCTTCCGTTAACATCATAAATTTTAAGCGTTACAATACTTTCCTTTGGCAGTGCAAACCTAATGATAGTTGCCGGATTAAAAGGATTTGGGTAATTCTGATCCAGATCAAAAGCAACCGGAGCTTCGGAGGAATTAAGTTCTCTTTCAAGACAGTGAGCCTGACTGTATCTTAATCTTATGGTATCACCCGGGAGCTGGCCGAACCCGAGGGACAGATTTATTCCGCCTCCCTGATTTACAGGCCAGAGATGGCAGTAACTCATTATAGTTCCGACTCTCGGTCTTGTAGTCGTAAAGCAATTGCCTTCGGCAGTGTAACACGAATCGATAGCCCTTATTGTTCCGCCAATCGGCCAGGAGCAGGAGTGAGTGTGCCTTGATCCGAGACTGTGTCCCATTTCATGAGTCACTACATTTACCGTCCAGGAATAAGTAGGAAGATTACTGTATGCCGGATCAATATTGCTGAATGCATATCTGCCTGACTGATCCTGCTGATTGTAATCAGCGCAGAGAGTCCTTATCCAGGCGATCCCTCCCAGTCCTGCATTTCTTGTGGAAAGCAGATGAGCAAGATTACCCTGAAAGTCATCCTGTGTTCTTTGTCCGAACGTCTGAAGTATTACATATGAATCATTCAAATTTGCGTAAGGATCAGTTACAGTCCATACTCCCGCAGAAGATACAACAGCAGGAATGCTTTCATTCTGATAAATGGCCAGAACAGAGTTAAACATTCCGGTGATAAAATTATATACATTCTGCAGATTATTCTGATTATCCTGATACATTTTGAAATCCGCTTCGAAGTAAACTTTAACCGGAAGCGCAGATATGTCATCATTTGCATTTATTTCATCCGATCTTTTTACGGCTTCATTAACGGCTTTTATAAAATGCTCTTCATTCCCGTCAACTCCGCATTTGAAATTATTTTTTACTTTCAGGTCATTGTCATTGTAAAAAATATAATTGTCTGAATAAGACTTATCATCGTTCTTTATGCTGCCGAGAATATAATTTCCGCTTTCATCAGATATTATTCCCATAATGAAATCTTCGAAAATACTGACCGAAGCGATTGAATTATCATTATCTTTTATTTTACCTTTGTAATGAAGACCGTAACTGAACGGCACGGATCTTTTACCTGAATTATCAATGCTGAACAGTTTAAAGTCATTGCTGACAGGAAAAGATTTTGTGAGTTCGAGTTCCATATAATTATTTCCCGAAACCGGAATTCTGAAAACAATATTATCATCCGGATTCCGGATTAAATTCTTAAGCTGAGCTTTGTTTAATTTCATCAGTGAAGCAGATCTTATCACCGATGCAGTATTATCATTCTCACCGGTGTTCCTTTCAAATGAAAAAACATCAACAGTTTGAAAACGGTTATTGAGTTTTTTCTCATTTATCATTTTACTGATATTTCTGACCGGCTTTTGACTATAAGAATCAGACCCGGCAGTATTTTCAGAAACGGTGTATTGATTTGAAGATCCGATAAAAGCGGAGAACAGAATAAGAATTGCAATAAAGTTTATTTTAGTTTTCATTGAAATTCTCCTTAGCTTTTATTTCGGATGAATTAAAGGAATCGTTTTTTGTACTTCCGGGTACATTCATTTCATCAGCTGATATTTTCAGATAAATGAGATTTCTTGAAACATTTTGTCCTAACAGATAAAGTGTATCATTGTTCAGAGTCTGAATTTTATAAGAAACTGATGTTTGAGTATACTTAAGTGAGTTATCCTGCACGGTGTAATATCTGGATATGGTTTGTGAATTCGGACAGGTAAGCTGAGCAACACCGTTAAGCTGAAAGTTCACGGTTTCATTCGGGCAGATATCCTGCAATGCGCCTGTCTGTTCCGAAAGCTTCCAGTTTCCTGCCAGATCCTGCGGGATAACTTCATTATTCTGAATTAATTTTTCACAGTCGCTTCCTGACAATGAAAGAGAGATCAGTATCAGAGCGATAAGGATTTTATTTTTTGTAAAGTAAACAGATTTCATATAACTTTATTTTTTTTATTAAATTAAAGATACTCTTTTAAAATATCAATTATCATATACAATGAGTTGTTTAAATTCCGAAAATGAATTCATTAAAGACTCCACAGATACTGAAATTTCAAATAGAAGTATCTGTCTGTTTCGGTAAATTTCCCGAATCCCTTAACATCAGAAATCTCGCTGATGTCATGTGAGGATCCTAAAAACAAAATAGTGTACGGATTCCATTTATAACTCAGCAGCGGATCAACAGAGATATTTTTGCTGAAGAGGTCATACTGAAGCAAGACTCTCAGGAAAAAATTTTTATTGAACTGATATGATATTTTATCGCTTATCACATAACCAGCAAAAAGTTTTTCTCCTCCGGCTGATTTTGAAAGTTCCGAATAGCTGTAGTTTATTTCATTCCTTAACCTGTCAAAGGGCTTTATGGTAGCCCAAAGATCAAGGTTTTGTCCGAAACCAGTGTATGTCGGATTTTCAAATCTTACGATGAATTTTCCGAGTTCATAATATAAGCCGCCTGTGATGTATTTGCTTAAGTTATTCGCTTCCAGGTTGAAATGCCAACGGTTGATGTTTTTATGAAATATTCCGCCGTAGTTTTCGTTATTGACTGCGATATATCCTGCCGCAGACCATAATCCGTTCGTCCAGTCAGTGACAAGATTCAAATCGACATACTGCTCTTTAAGTCTTCCCTCAACGTCATGTATTATTTCGAAATTAAGTTCGGGATTTAATCTTCTTAAAAGTTTTCCTTCGGGATAGAAATTATATTCCTGCAGCATATAAAGCTGATGAAAATTATTTCTCTGAATAAATCCGTTATCCCTTCTTACCGTAGGAGCCTGATAAAAATATTCTGTATAAAAACTCCATCCGCGTGCATTTCTGTTGAATGAAAGATATACATTCGAACCATTAAAACTTTCACCGTCCAACAAAGCCGAATATTTATTCTCATCGAATCTGTAATTTTTCAGGGCATTGTATCTGAAATTTGTATCATTTATTTCTTTTGTGTTATTGCCGAGTACCTGAAATGTGAGATAATAATTTGAAGAAAAATTAAATTTTCCGTCAAGGCCGTAGTTCCTGTTAAACCCCGTAAAGCCGAAAGCTTTTGAACTGTCAGCGCTTTCCTCTCTGTCCGAAAAAATAAATCCCAGATAATTTTCACCTCCCATATCGTATTTAAGTCTCAGTATATTTGATATAGAATTTTTATTGCTTGAAAAGAAGAAACTTCTTTCTGTCAGAGGAATGATAAAGGGAGTGTTTTCATCATATGCCGAGATAAATCCGATATCAAGTTTTTTAACTTTTCCGGAAAGTTTAACGGCAAATAACGGATTGTTTATTGATCTGGTATATGAAACATTTACAGGTGTGGAAAAATGATCAATGCCTTCAAGAAAGAAAGGTCTTTTTTCAGGATAAAATAATGCAAAAGGCGAATTGATATTTATTTTTGGAGCATCAGCTTCCACCTGACTGAAATCCGGATTGTATGTACCGTCAAGAGTGAGTGTCGAACTTAAACCGTATTTCGCACTTAAACCGATCTCACCTTTTATTTTTCCGTTAATAAATTTAGAATCGGGATCCGAAAGATCTTCAAGAGTGCTGTTTTGTGTACCGAGTACATAAGGCATCAACTGAATGTCAGTCCCGCGTTTTACATTTTTTATTCCTTTAAGAATTCCTGACTGTCCCATAAAATTGGGATTGTCCCTTGATACTGAAGCCCAGTAAATTTCCTGCCGTGCCCCTCTGGGTCTGTTCCTCAGAAGATGAATTCTCCACTTCTGCTCTTTCTTGTCCGGGAAACGGAGACTTTTGAAGGGAATTCTGATTTCAGCAGTCCATCTGTCCTTATACATTTTTGATTCGGAATCAAATATTATGTCATAATTCGAATCCTCATTGCCGGGAGTCCAGAGAAGATCACCCTGTATGCCTTTTGGATTAACGTACATCTCAAAGCCCTGCTTAAGATCCGAATAAGTATCTATGAACGGACCAACCCAGTCATCGCCGAACATTCTGTCCCTGTCAGAAAGAGAAGCTCTGACGCTTTCCATGTCTTTTTCATAACAGATGTAACCGAAGTATATATTGTCATCATCATAAAAAATCTTTACTGTTGTTTCCACTTCGGGTTTTACATTATCCCCGGGACTTATTTCGGTGAAGTTATCCGCGATTCCTGCATTTTCCCATACATCCTCATTCAGCTCACCGTCGATACTAATTGTACCTGCAAGTTTGGGAATGTTAAGCTCCGGAACAAGATTAGGTTTGAATGTAACTGCAGCCGAATCTTTTTTCTGAGATGAATCAGTTACTTCCGCAGTCTGCGATAAGGATTCCGAGATCAGGAAAAAAAATAAAAATGGAATAAAAAGTGTAAAAGTTTTATTCATAGAATAATTTTGATTTTTCATATTTTGACGGATATAAAAATTCATAGTTACAATTTTATTTTCAGAATTTTTCAGAAAAATAAAATATGCAGTGTAAAATTGATACTCTAAAGTGTAATGTTGTAAATTATAAATTCGGAGTTGTCAGTTTTTTTCTGTTTCGGATAAAGTCAGAACAAGCTTTCTCCGTCCTCCGCTGTTTCTGTGTTCGCACAGATAAATTCCCTGCCAGATCCCTTTATTTAATTTGCCGTCGGTAACGGGAATGTTAAGGCTGCATCCTAATATTGATGACTTTATGTGTGATGTCATATCATCCGGACCTTCGGAGGTATGCAGGTAGTCAGCTGAATTCTCAGGTACCATTGAATTGAAATGCGTCTCAAAATCCTTTCTTACATCCGGATCAGCATTTTCATTTACAGTCAGGGAAGCTGAAGTGTGGCAGATAAACACATTCAGAATACCTGTCCTGATCAGTTTCAGTTCGGGAATTGCTGATTTTATCTCTTCGGTTATCAGGTGGAAAACTCTGGGTTTCTGATCAAGCAAAATTTCTTTCTGATAAATGTTCATGAATTTTTTTATTTAATTTTTAATTCAGAATGTTTAACTGTTAATAAAAATTACCCGGCTTAACGTTCATGGATTGAAAATGAATTTCCCGTTTGATTTCGCTGAATAGCGTAAATCTGAAAAGATAATTTTAAAATATTTGTATGAATTCGTATTTAAAAACAATCTTCATAGTCAAAGCGGTAAAATTAATGAGTTATAAAAAATTTTAAATAAACTTTAATTATGCAAATTAAGGAAATTATTCTTCAAACTCATTTGATTAATGAATTAAAAAATTTTTACGGGAATGTTCTTGATTTAAATATTAAGGAAGAAAGTCCTGAATCGTTCTCATTCAATACCGGAGATTCGCTGGTCCGTTTTGAAAAATCCGCAGGGGATGTAAAACCGTTCTATCATTTTGCATTTAACATACCTGAAAACAGTTTAAGTTCTGCTAAAAAATGGCTGAAGCCGAGAACCCTTCTTATAAAATCGCCTGATGACGGAACGGATGAATTTGATTTTCAATCCTGGAATGCTCATTCAGTATTCTTTTATGATCCAGCAGGAAACATACTTGAGTTTATCGCAAGACATAATTTAAAGAACGGTACTGACGGCGAATTTACGGAAAGAAATATTCTGAACATCAGTGAGATCGGAGTTCCCGTAAAAAGCGTGAGTGAATTTTCCGGATTACTGAATGATACTTACGGGATACCTTATTTCAGCGGAGACAATGATACTTTTTCAGCAATGGGGAATAACAACGGTTTATTCATTATAGTGAATAAAGGAAGGAAATGGTATCCCGACTGTCCCGAAGCTGAAATTTTTCCTCTTTCAATAAAAATACTCTGCCGATTATCAATGGGTTATTATTCTGATGAAACTGGACTGGAAATTATTTTTTCAAAAGAATGAAATAATTTTTAAATTAAGATTTTTCTGTTATCAGTATAAGTAATCTGTTAGGTTTTATTGTATATCAGACTCTGAATTTTTCTTTCAATTTTGAACAACAGGGTAAGAGTATAAATGTGCATCTGTAAAAATCTGTGTCATCTTTTAGAGAAAAGCTGAAAATCAAAATAGCTGCTTTATACTAACTTGAATATACAAATGCATTATGCTAATTTTGAATACATTCACAATATTCCACTAAATATTAAATCTTAAGAATATGCCAGAAGAATACAAAGAACCTGCTCCATACAGACGAGGCGAGGCAAATCCGTTCGAATCAATGATGATAAGATTCGATAAAGCATGCGAACTTTACAAGCTCGATGAAGGACTATACAAATATCTTGCGGCTCCGGTAAAGCAAATTATAGTTTCCATTCCGATAACAATGGATAACGGCAAACTTGAAGTTTTCGAAGGTTACAGAGTTATTCATGATAATATTTTAGGTCCGTCAAAAGGCGGAGTTAGATATTCACCTGATGTAGATATTGAAGAAGTAAAAGCTCTTGCGTCATGGATGACCTGGAAATGCGCTATTGCAAATATTCCGTTCGGCGGAGCAAAAGGAGCAGTAAAATGCGATCCGAGAAAATTGTCACAGAGAGAATTAGAACTTATCACAAGAAGATACACAGTAAACCTGCTTGAAATTTTCGGTCCTGATTCTGATATACCGGCTCCGGATATGAATACAAATGAACAGATTATGGCCTGGATAATGGACACATACAGCATGCATAAAAAGGAAACCGTTACGGGTGTAGTAACAGGAAAACCTATAATAATCGGCGGTTCCAGAGGCAGAAGAGAAGCTACCGGCAGAGGCGTTATGATCGCCACTATGGCAGCTCTGAAAACCGAATCAATAGATCCGACATCCACAACCTGCGTAGTTCAGGGTTTTGGAAATGTGGGATCGGTCAGCGCACAGCTGCTCAATGAAAAAGGCGTTAAGATAATTGCAATCAGCGATGTTACCGGAGGATATTACAATAAGAACGGCATAGATGTAAACAAAGCCATCGAATATGTTGCAAAGAACATAACTCTTGAAGGCGGAAATTTCGGTGAACCCGTAACAAACGAAGAACTGCTTGAAATAGAATGCGATATACTTGTACCGGCTGCTAAAGAAGATCAGATTTCCGCTCGTAATGCCGGCAAAATAAAGGCAAAGCTTATTGTAGAAGGCGCAAACGGACCTATTTCGGCTGATGCAGATGATATAATTTACGATAACGGCATCAGGGTAATTCCTGACATACTTGCAAATTCCGGCGGTGTCATAGTTTCATATTTTGAATGGGTGCAGGACAGAATAGGATACTTCTGGGATGAAGATGATGTTAACAACCGTCTTAACAGAATGATGACGGAAGCATTTGACTCGGTTTATAATACTGCAGTAAAATACGAAACATCTTTCAGGCTCGGAGCTTATATACACGCTATCGATAAAGTATCCAGAGTCTTAAAGCTCAGAGGAATATACGGTTAATAATGAATATCAGATACCTCTTATTTTTTTTAATTTTTTTTACAATAAGAGGTATTTCTTTTTGTCAGGAGAGCAGCAGTTCGAATTTAAGTGAGATCAACAAGCTTATAGAAGAAAGTATTGTTCCATTAGAGAACAAACTAATCCTGCTCGGCAAAGACAGGCTGTATCTTCTTACTGATGAAAGCAGCAGCATTCAGGGCGGTTATATTTCAAAGTTCATTAAGAGAAGTTTTCCGGGATATAAAATGCTTTTACATACAGGAAAATCGGATTTTTCTGACAGCGCTGATTATCTGATAAAAATCGCAGGACCCTCAATTAAAACTTTGTATAAAAAGATTTCTGTTGATGATTTAATCGGAACGAAAAAAGCAGAAAGAGAAATTACACTGAAGTATGAACTGATAATAACCGATAAAAAAAGCTTATCTGAAGTTTTCAGGCATAAATTCAGCAATAAACATAATGACAGTTTTAATCTTGATGAAAAGAGTCTTATTGAAGACAGGAACTATAATTTTACCAGATCGGCGATTCCCGAAGAAAATATATTAAACCATGTTTTGTATCCTGCCGTAATTATTTTATCCACGGCAGCAGCCATAATTTTATTTTTTACCATAAGAAGCAATTAACAATTGCAAATAAATTTAAGACAGGAGAGTTTGAGAAAAAATTTCAGAAAAGACAGAGGATTGTTTAAAAATCTTGCAGCAATTGCTGTTCTAATTTCAGTTCCATTGATTTTCAGCTCCTGCGGTTCATCAAAGGGAAGCGGTATAATTACCGATGACCCGGAAAAAGCATATTTCATTGCAAAGTCTCATTACGATAAACAGGATTATCTTGAATCAATTGATGATTTCAATCTGATCAAACTCAGGTTTTCGGGAAGCAGCATTATTGACAAAGCCGCATATTATCTGGGAATGAGTTATTACAAGAGAGAAGAATATATTCTCGCGGTTTATGAATTCGAAAATCTCCTGAAAAGTTATCCTGCCAGCACTTTCACTGAAGATTCCAGATATATGCTTGCCATGTGTTATTATAATCTTTCCCCGAGATATAATCTTGATCAGACCTATACAAGATATGCAATTTCCGAGTTTCAGAATTTCATTGAGCTTTACCCTAAAAGCAGAAATGCCGGAGAAGCTGAAAAGAAATTAAACGAACTCAAGAACAAGCTTGCATATAAAATTTTAAAAAGCGCTGAGCTATATTACAAAATGGATAATTACAAATCAGCGATCATATATTATGATAACCTGCTTGAAGAATTCTTTGATACGGATTATGCGGATGATGCTCTTTACGGAAAAATACAGGTTCTTATTATAAAGAAAAAATACGAAGATGCAAAAAAGGAAATTGAAAGATTCGAAAAGAAATTTTCATCAAGTCCGTTTATTTCAAAAGTAAAATCCATTAAATCCCAAATTCCGGCGTAAATTATGACCAGTAAAAAGGTAAAAGTTTCCCAGGTGGAAATGATAGAACTTGTATTGCCGAATGATACTAACATCCTCGGTAATCTTCTTGGCGGAAGACTGATGCATTGGATTGACATATCAGCCGCGCTTGCTGCCGCAAGGCATTGCAATACTGTTGCAGTTACGGCAGCAGTTGATAATCTTAATTTTCACAAACCCATACATCTGGGAAATATTGTAAGACTTAAGGCATCCGTTAACAGAGCGTTCAACACATCCATGGAAGTAGGTGTAAGGGTTGAGATCGAAGACATTACAACCGGAGAAGTCACTCATTCAAACAGCGCATATCTGACATTTGTAAGTGTAGACTTTGTTACAAAGAAGACAATGAAAGTTCCTGAAATTATTCCCGAAACAGATGATGAAAAAAGAAGATTTGATCAGGCTTTAAAGAGAAGACAGCAGAGACTTTCGGAAACCCACGGTATTATTCAGTCATGATCCCGCTTCCTTTCATTCGCAAATATTCTATTATATAAATGAGTAATGTCGAAATAGTCTGCAATAAACTTTCAAAATCCTTTTCAGGTAAATCCATTTTTAAAAATCTGGATCTGAAAATTTCAGCTAAGGAATCCCTGACAGTAACCGGAAGAAACGGTACGGGAAAATCAACTCTTATTAAAGTCCTTGCAGGTCTTTTGCTGCAATCCAAAGGCAGTATTTCAATCAATGAAAATAATGTGTCCCTCCGGAGGGAAAACTGGTTCGCTAAGACAGGACTTCTTTCTCCTTACTTTAATCTTTATGATGAACTTACCGGATTTGAAAATCTGGATTTCTTTTACAGATTAAAATCAGATGTAAAAGATGAGAACGAAAATCCGGAAACGGTGAATTCGCTTCTTCAGGAGGTTAATCTCTTTGACAAAAGAAATGAACAGGTGAAGAATTATTCTTCCGGAATGAAACAAAGACTTAAACTTGCATTTGCAGTAATAAACAAGCCCGATATTCTTTTTATGGACGAACCGAGGTCAAATCTGGACAAGTACGGCATTGAGATAATGAACAGGATTGCTCTTCAGCATAAGGAAAGAGGCATTCTTATCATAGCGACTAATGATGAAGAAGACAAGCAGCTCTGCGATAATTCTTTAAACATCGAAGATTATAAATGAAGGGAAATATTCTTAATTCATCTTTGCTGATCTTTAAGAAAGATCTGAAATCCGAATTGAGGACGAGGTATGTCATAAATTCCCTTCTGATGTTTGTACTGGTAACCATTTCCGTCATAAGATTTGCTCTCGGAGACGAGAAGACTGAAAACGAACTGTTAACCGGGCTTCTGTGGATATCAATATTCTTTTCCACGTCAAACGGACTTTCAAGGACATTTGTAAAAGAAGAGGAACGGGAAACTTCAATTGTTCTGAAACTGTCTTCGGATTCTACAGCCGTACTGACAGGTAAAATATTATTCAACTTAGTTCTTTCATTTGCTTTGAATATCCTGATTCTGATTCTGTTCATACTTATTACGGATTATTCAGTAAAAAATGTCACCGGGTTTCTGATTACTGTGATTATAGGCAATTTCGGTCTTGTAGCGGCTTCCACTATCATAGCAGCGATAATTTCTAAGGCGAATTCAAAAGGCACTCTGTATCCTGTGCTTTCATTTCCTGTGCTGCTTCCGCTTCTGATTACAGTTATAAACGCTACAAAACTTGCGAGTCTCGGAGTCGGAACGGAAAAGCTTTACGGAGAGATTACAATTCTTGTTTCGTATACAATAGTGATTACTGTAGTATCTTATATGCTGTTCAGATTTGTCTGGGAAGATTAGCAATTTGTATTGGCTTAATGGAATTTTTAAATTAATTTTAAACTTTAATAATAATAACCTTAAACAAACTGATTAAACAAATGAAGTATATTTTAACTGCAATACTTTTATCCGTAATGATATCCGGATGTTCAAAAATGGAAGAAAAAAAACCAACCGGTGATTCCAAGATGCCCGGTAAAGAAAATTCAAAGATGCCGGGTTCGGATAACACATCCAAAAATGAAAGTAATTCCGCAGGTCAGAAAGATGAAAAAGCGGAAACCCTTACCAAAAGCGCAGATGAAGCCGTTACAAAATACGCTTCTGATAAATCAGAAAGCAATAAAAAAAATGTCGTTTCCACCTGTCTTGCCGCAGGAAATTATCTTATGTTTGAAGCAGGACTTCCGCCGAGAGAAAAGTACAGACCTGCTCTGAAGTATTACAGGGAAGTGCTGAAAGCGGATCCTAAGAACGAAGAAGCTCTTAAGAACAAGAAACAGATCGAAGATATTTATGAAAGCATGGGAATGCCGATACCTCAATAGTAATGTCAGTGAAAATTAGCTATATTATATTTATTTCTGGTACAGAATATTCACGGAAAATTTAATTTTAAATCTTCATGAAAAACATATTTACGGGACTGACCTTTGTTTTAATTACTTTTGTAATAATCACCGGAATAGTATTGCCCATCCCGGATATTCCCGCTCTTGGCGACAAGGCAAGAGTGCTTTATTTCCATGTTCCGATGTCATGGATATCAGTACTTGCCTTTTTCATGTCAATGTGGTATTCGATCAGATATCTGAAAACACGGGAAGCTGATTACGATCTGAAATCATATTCATCAGCTCAGCTTGGATTTTTATTCTGCATTCTGGCAACAGCAACAGGATCTCTCTGGGCTAAATTTAACTGGGGATCATTCTGGAACTGGGATCCGAGGCAGACTTCAATATTCATTTTACTGATGATATACGGAGCTTATTTTGCGTTAAGATCGGCTATTGATTCCGATGAACAGAGGGCTAAGTTATCTTCCGTATATTCAATAATCGCCGGCGTTACTGTTCCGTTCTTCGTATTCATAATGCCCCGGCTTGTGGAAAGTCTGCATCCGGATCCGATAATTAACAGTCAGGGGAAAATTCACATGGACAGTACAATGTTAACCGTATTCCTGACTTCACTCGTAGGTTTTACAATGCTTTATCTCTGGATTTTAAATATGAAATTCAGACTCGAAAGATTACAATTTAAAAAATTAAAAAATTCTGAAAATTGACTTCATTATATGATTTTCTGGAAACAAACTCTATGTATGTCGTTTTGCTGATAGTGCTTATAATCTGGATCGGCATTTTCGCTTATCTCAGAAGCATGGACGGCAAAATTAAAAAACTTGAACAGGATTCGCCGGTTTAAATTTATCTGTATATTACAGTCAATAAATTTTACAATATCATTTAATTAATTATTATGTCAAAAAAATCAAAAACAATCACAGGAACTCTTATAATCCTTGTATTCCTCATTATAGGGTTTATGTCTTTTATGGACAGCAAAATTGAATATGTTAATTTTGCAGAAGCAAAGGAAAGAATGAGGACTGTGGAAGTAAAAGGACAATGGCTTAAGGATAAAGATTCCGGATTTGACGGATCAACCAATACCTTTACATTTTACATGAAAGATGATTTCAACAACGAAATGAAAGTTGTTCTCGACGGCGCCAAACCGAACAATTTTGATGTGGCTGAAGCTGTTGTTGCGAAAGGAAAAATGAAAGACGGTTATTTTCAGGCAAAGGAAGTTCTCACAAAATGTCCCTCAAAATATGAAGCGGACGGAAAAGAAGTTCAACAAAAAAAAGGAGGTTAAAATATGATCGGTAAGTTTCTTGTTTATGCATTTTTTACCACAGCGTTACTTTCGAGTTTAAGTTACTACCTTACTCATCTTGGCAAAGAAAAATTTCTTAAAGCCGGAAGACTGTTTTTTCATCTGACAGCAATTGGTATTCTTTCCACGGCTGCATTTCTGATGTATTCGATACTGACTCATCAGTATCAGTTAGCATATGTCTGGGAACAGAGTAATTCCGAGCTGCAGCTTCCGCTGCTTATGAGTACGTTTTATTCCGGTCAGGAAGGAAGCTTTATGCTGTGGACTACAATGACCGGTATCATCGGGATCTTTCTTTTAAATTATGTTTCAAAAGGAGATAGACTCGAACCTCAGGTGATGAGTATTTTTACACTGATAATTTCATTTCTCGGACTGATACTTATTTTAAAATCTCCTTTCCTTTACATCTGGGAAAAATTTCCCGGTGAAGTAGAGGCAGGATTTATGCCGGAAGACGGAAGAGGTTTGAATCCCCTCCTTCAGAATTTCTGGATAGTGATACATCCCCCGACGCTGTTCTTAGGATTTTCATCTCTTGCAGCTCCATTTTGTTTTGCCATCGGCACGCTTATGAAAAACAGATATAATGACTGGATTAAGTTTTCCCTGCCCTGGCTTTTATTTTCCGGAATGATACTCGGACTGGGAATAATGATGGGCGGATACTGGGCTTACGGAATTCTCGGATGGGGCGGATACTGGGCATGGGATCCGGTTGAAAATTCTTCCTTTGTTCCATGGCTTGTAGTTGTAGCCTGTATTCATACAATGATAGCTCAGAAAAGAACGGGCGGATATAAAAAGATGAATCTGATTCTTTGCATAGCTGCTTATCTTCTGGTATTATACTCAACATTCCTCACAAGAAGCGGTATACTCGGAGACTCTTCGGTTCATTCATTTGTTGATCCCGGATATGAAGTATATCTGGCATTAATTGTTTTCATTTCATTATTTACACTGATCTCCGTTGCAGCCATAATTTACAGACTTAAAGAACTTAAAGCGCTTAATGCTGAACCAAATAAAATGCTTTCGCGGGAATCAACTCTGTTTATTGGTTCGGTAACATTATGCGCAGCGGCTCTGGTGGTGCTTGCCGGGACTACATGGCCGATCTTTCAGAAAGGCACAATAGACGCGGCGTTTTATAATAAAATGAATCTTCCCATAGCAATAATGATAGCACTTATAAACGGCATCAGTTTATTGCTCAAATGGAAACAGAATGACGAGAAAAGATTTTTTAAAAGTCTGATATTTCCCCTGACACTTGCCATAATAGTAACTCTCGGACTTGTTTTTATCGGCGTCCAGGACTTTCTGATAGCCTTATTTGCCCTTGCTTCACTGTTTACTTTCTTTGTAAATGCCGAACTTGCCGTAAACGCTTTCAGAAAAAATAAAACATCAATAGGAGCATATATCGCTCACATTGGAATTGCGCTGGTTTTTCTCGGAATCATAGGTTCTTCAAAATACAGTGAAGAAGAAAATATTTCTCTTGAACTTAACAAGCCTCAGGAAGCATTCGGATATACTCTGACATACATCGGAGCAACTCCTTTTGAGGATCCGAATAATAAACGGGATACAAAGTATCATTTCAATGTCAAGATTGAAAAGGACAATAAAGAAATGCTGCTTCAGCCGGTAATGTATTACAGTGAATACTCAAAAGGCGTAATGAAGAATCCTGACATAGCAAACTTTGCCACAAAAGATCTGTATCTTTCGCCGATGGGACTCGTAGAGCCAGAAGCTTTTTCCGAAAATGAAATGCTTGAATTAAAGAAAGGCGAAGAGAAGACAGTAGGAGACGTTTCAGTTATGTTCAGTGATTTTGATTTCGGTAATGTTGAAATGGGAGGATCTGAAATGCAGAGCGGAAATTATGTCATCGGAGCTAAGATAAAAGTAAAAGACAGTAAATTTACCGAAACGCTTGAACCAAAAATAAAATATACAGACGGAAACCCGGAATATTTAGCTTCTAATATCAGCGGTAATGATACTTACAGTTTCTATTTTGTAAAAATGTCCGTTAAGGGAGAAGCTGAAGGCGGAGCTACTGCAACAATTGCCGTGGTGAACAATAAACTTACTTCTCAGAAACCGAAAGCAGACGAAACACTTGTTCTTACTGCATCGATAAAGCCCTTTATAAATGTTCTTTGGGCAGGTACGGTAATACTTGTGACGGGATTTTTTATTTCCATACTAAGAAGAAGAAAAGAATTACTCAAATAACTTTACTGATTTACTTAAAAAGCATGAACCGTTGATTAAACAGTTCATGCTTTTTTTTTAATAGTTAACTTTTTTAGTAATCTCTTTTACTTACAAAATCCGCAAACTCAAGCAATGAATCCTTTACATTGTTTTCTTTAAAATCCCTAAGGGAGTTTTTTGCATTATCCGAAAATTCTCTTACTTTACCGGCTGCATACTCAACACCTCCGTTATTCATAACAAACTCATATACTTCATCAAACTTCCTTGTCCTGTCGCTTTTGATAAGCTTCATTATTTCAGCTGATCTTTTTTTAGGGGAATTTCGAAGAGCGACAATCAAAGGCAGAGTGAATTTTTTTTCCTTCAGATCATTGCCGGTTGATTTTCCGAGTAATTTTTTCCTTCCTGTATAATCGAGTATATCATCTCTGATCTGGAATGCAATGCCGATGTTTTCACCGAATACTCCGAGTTTGTCCACATTGGACATATCTTCTGCAGTGCTTAAAGCGCCGAGCTTACAGCAGGTTTTAATTAATGAAGCAGTCTTGTCCGATATTACCCTGAAATAAGTCTCTTCCGTAGCGTCAAAATTTCTTGCCTTCTGGATCTGCAATAGTTCGCCTTCGCTCATTCTTCTTACCGCTTCGGAAGTAAGCTGAAGAAAGCCATATTCGTTATTTTCCAGTGAAATGAGAAGCCCTTTTGAAAGCAGATAATCCCCGATCAGAACGGAAACTTTGTTTTTCCAGACGGCATTGATTGAAGCAATTCCTCTTCTGGTCTTGGCATCATCTACGACATCATCATGAATCAGAGTGGCAGTATGAAGAAGTTCAACCAGATTCGCGGCGATATACGTCCTGTTGTTGATCTCTCCGCAGAGTTTGGCTGATAAAAGTACAAGTATAGGTCGGATTTTTTTCCCTTTTTGCCGGAGGATATACTTTGTGATTAGATCAATCAGTGCAACTTTTGATTTCAGGACATCTGAAAACTGATTTTCAAATTCTTTTAATTCTTCTGTTATCGGTTCTGATATTTTTTTTAAATTCAAAATCTGATTATTGTAAATATATTAATTTTAATTAGCGCTTAAGATTTTTTTTGGAAAATTTTGCAGATAATTATACTTATTTCATAAAGAATAAACAATGGACCGGCAAGAAGAAGCTGACTTGTCACGTCCGGACTCGGCGTTAATATTCCGGCAATTAAAAGTATAAGGATTATAGAATGTTTTCTGTATTTCCTCATAAATTCGGGTTTCAGTATTCCTATCTTTGACAGGAAAAAAGAAACCATGGGAAGTTCAAATACAAGTCCTGCAGCAAGCATTGTTGAAATTATAAAACTGAAATATTCATCAATGGCTATGATGTTGTCAATTGCTGAAGAACCAAACGTTGAGAAAAAATTTAAAGCAGTAGGAAGCAGAACAAAATAAGAAAATACAACACCGGACAGGAAACAGAAAGTTGAGAAAAGAACTATGGATGAAATATATTTCCGTTCATTTGGCTTTAATGCAGGTTCAATGAACTTCCAGAACTGAAAAAGTATATTCGGGAAACTGAGAATCGCTCCGCCGAAAATAATTACTTCCATATACAGAGTAAACTGTCCGAAGGGTTTTATATTCTGAAGTTTCAGCGGAGGAACTGTCCTGGTAGCCGGAAGAAGCAGTAAATCATCCATTATGTAATTTATAAATATACCTGCTATAATACCGCCTATAATAATGCCGGCTGCTGATTTGATGATTCTCCATCTCAGTTCCTCGAGATGTTCCAGAAATGTCATCTCTGCCTCATTATCCGTCTTATTTCCTTCAATATTATTTTCCGGATCCGTGATCATAATTAATTCCGCATTAATTGATCTTTAACCGATTTTAAGATCATCATAAAGTCTGAATCCCGATGTCAGGTTCTTCACTTCCTCGCTTACTTCCTTTTTTATTCTTTCATCTTTCGGAGCTGATAATACACTATTAATCATGACGGCAATTCTTTCCATTTCGTTTTCCTTCATTCCTCTTGTTGTAAGTGCGGGAGTTCCGATCCTTATGCCGCTTGTTATAAGCGGGCTTTTATCGTCAAAGGGAACTGAATTTTTATTGCATGTGATTCCTATTTCATCAAGAGTTTCCTGAGCGGCTTTTCCCGAAATATTTTTATTCCTGAGATCGATAAGCATGAGATGATTGTCTGTTCCGCCTGAAATGACCTTATAATCCATTGAGATGAGCTTATTTGCCATTGCCTGAGCATTCTTAATTACCTGTCTGGCATATTCCAGAAAATTATCTTCAAGGGCTTCCTTGAATGAGACTGCTTTTGCAGCGATTACATGCATCAGAGGTCCTCCCTGTATACCGGGCATTACCATTGAATCTATAAGTTCGCTCATCATCTTCACCCTGCCGGATTTCGGAGCTTTTTTCCCGAAAGGATTCTCAAAATCTTTTCCCATAAGTATCATTCCGCCTCTGGGACCGCGAAGGGTTTTATGAGTTGTTGTAGTTATCACATGACAGTGAGGAACGGGATCATTAAGAAGTTTTTTGGCAATCAGTCCCGCCGGATGAGCAATATCAGCCCAGAGAAAAGCTCCGGCTTTGTCCGCTATTTCCCTGAATTTCTTATAATCAATATTTCTCGAATAAGCGCTTGCTCCTACAGTGATCATTTTCGGTTTTTCTTTTAATACAACCTGTTCAATCATATCATAATCCAGAAGTTCTGTCTCCGGATTAATACCGTACTGAGTGAAATTGTAAAGCTGACCCGAGAAATTAACCGGCGAACCGTGTGTAAGATGCCCGCCCTGTGAAAGATCCATCCCCATTAATTTATCACCCGGATTTACAAAAGTAAAATAGACCGCCATATTCGCCTGACTTCCTGAATGAGGCTGCACGTTTACATACTCAGCTCCGAATAACTTTTTAGCGCGGTCTCTGGCAAGATCTTCGGCAATGTCGACATACTCACACCCTCCGTAATATCTTTTTCCCGGATAACCTTCTGCATATTTATTTGTAAGCGTGGATCCCAGTGCCTGGATAACTGCATAAGAGACAAAATTTTCTGACGCTATCAGCTCAAGCTTATCCGACTGTCTCCTTGTTTCCATTTCAACAGGCGAAAAAATTTCAGGATCGAATTCCTTAAGATTATGTTTTAATGTATCCATAGTATTATTAATTTATTTTACCCGTAAATGAGTTTATTTATCCTCATCCTTTGGTCTGAGAAACCAGAGTTCCCCGAAGTTTATGCCTGCTGTAAGATTAAGAAATTCATCTTTGATCAGTCCTTCGCCTTTCTTTCCTTTTACTGAATAATTTACGCCGAAATCTATTGAATTAAATTTGCTGATCGGAATGTTAAGCCCTGCTCTGATTCCGTATGTAAGAATGTCCTGTCCTGAAACGGTGTAATAGGCTTTATCATAAAACCCGCCGATTCTGTATGTATTTCTTCCCCAGAAAGAATTATTTGTTTTACTCGGAAGGATTTCAATTCCTAATCCTGCTCTGTAAGATGAACCGAAGTTATCCCTTTTTTTCCCGAATTCTCTGAACTTATTCCAGTCCTGAACAACAATATCGGCGCTGAGTATGTACTTCCCACCGAAATTATTTGTAATTCCGAAACTGTATGCTTCAGGAATAACAATTTCACCTTCATTTAGTCTTACTGTATCAACGCTGGTAGAAGAAATGTAAATTCCGTCAAGTGTCGAGTTCAAATTAAATCCGGACTGATAGGCAAAACCCAGACTAAGATTCCGAAGTGAAGAGCTTTTAAACAATTTTCCTGCCTCCAGTATTATTCCGGTTTTAATGTATGATTTCTGAAAATCAGTTTCCTTTTTAATAAGAGAATTTGTATATGCAGAGTTGCCAAAATCTATAAAGTTCAGATTTTTTATTTCCCCGAAAGAATAATTGTATTCAAGACCAATATTTACAGACTTTAAAAGTCTGTAACTCATTCCAAGATTAATTCTGGAAAGTCCGCCGCTTCCGGAATAAGTCTGATTATAATTTGCCCCGCCGATACTGTTTTGAATGCGAATCTTATAATTCACTAAACTAGCAGGATTAAAACCCAGAGCAAGAACCCATCCTTTGTCCTGATCAATCGGAATTCCGATATTAACTCCAAGCACATTTCCGTTTGATACCTTGTTTTCCGAAACTTCATTAGCGGATTTCAAAAACCCGTAATTGAAATTGGTAGAGATCATTGTCGATCTGAGTCTGGAAACCGATGCGGGATTGAATGAATTAATGTAATTGCCGGTCAGTGAAGTTCCGAGAATTCCCATTGAATAAGTCCTCGTGCTTGAATAATAACTTAAATCACCTATGCCGAATACGGAATATGCGGATCCGCCGGAAGTTTCACTTTGTGAATGCACAAAGTCCCCGCAGACTGATATCAGTAAAAACAATATTACAGCTGAATATCTCTTCATTAGTTTCTTAAAGTATATGTAATTTTCAGTCTGGGTCTTTTTGAAATATCTGCGGCAGCAGAAGTATAAAAAACAAAATTATCCAGATTCTGAAGTTCGAATATATTTTTTAAAGTTATGCCAAGGTTGGGCATTGTTCCGGAATTCCATCTCTGAAAAACCGGATTGAGATTAACCGAATAAGTTATGGTATCAAGAAGAGAAGCGTTAGTATAAATACTGTCTTTCCTTGTTATGCTGTCAGTTACCATGCCTATGACAATTCTTTTATCAGTATTTTCGGAAATAAATGAAGCTGACTTATCAAGCGTGAACTGCAGGTTAGCGTTATTAATAATCACATTTGCCGGGAGTTTGGTCAGATCAAACTTAAGAATATTCCTGTAAGCAATACCGTTCTGCAGCAAAAATCTTTCAGCAGGTATTACTGATGCCGGAGCATTAGAAAGCGTCAGTCCGACTGATGTATTTACCAATACAGTATCCGTCACATTATTTTTTGAAAGAATTACTTTTACTACCGGCTGCAGACTTTCATCAACATTTTTCAGGAAAAAACCTTTTATTGAAGATGAACCCGCATTCGGCATTAAAACGATACCGTTGTTCTTAACGGCATAAGATGTGTCTGCGGCAAACTTAAACCAGTCATTTACAAGATCATTGTTCAGAGTAATGTTTATTGATGAAGAGTCTGCAACCACGCCGCTGTAATTTCCAAGGACGGATGTTCCGAAATCCGAAGACGAAACGGAATCATAGGTTACAGTATTGTAATTGAGATCAGAGATAACTTTATACACGTTAAAATCCGTCAGTCCGTTTTTATCCTTAAAATAATAATTGCCGTATCTGAGCGTAAGCACGGCTGAAATAATAACTGCGCTGTCTTTGTCCCGGGGGAGATTGTAAAATTTAAGAAGAGCTTTTGAATCATAGCTCTGGTATTTTCCGGCAAGAATAAGATCGGCAAAATAGTTGTTTATGTGATTCAGGTAATTAGTACTTGAAACGAACATAGTATCCGCCTGAGAATCCAGAAACCTGACGCCTGTCGTGTCATTAACTGAAATATAATTCAACCCCAGATCATTAGGATCATTTTCACAGCTCTGAAACAAAAGCAGGATCAGAAGGGGAATTATAAATGCTGATTTTTTCAGATATTTTTTTGCTGCAAGACTTTGTTTATTCATCAATTAAAACATATTTATGCTGATTTAGAATTATGTTTGGTTTTGCGTAATGCTTTTTTCTATAAACCCTGAAGCATCGTAAAGATTTTCAGCCAGATAATCAATAAAGATATTTTCTTTAATGCATTCATTTAAACTATCTTTTCCATAACCTGTCTTTACAAGAATTTTTTTAAGACCGGCTTTTTCTGCGCATTTCATGTCCGTTATACTGTCACCGATAAGGAATGACGACGGAATATCTATGTCATGTTTTTGCTTTGCTTTTAGTATCATTCCGATATCCGGTTTTCTGTCGGCTGAGTTAATTTTATATTTTTCAATGATGCCTTCTTTATGAAACGGAGAATAAAAAATGTCGTCTATTAGTTCCTGACCGCCGGCTGTAAGAAGATTTCTGAATTTGTTATGTATAATACCAAGATCTTCTTCAGTTAAAAATCCTCTTGCAATTCCTGACTGATTCGTTATAATTACATTAATATATCCTAAGAATTTGAACTTTTGAAGAGCTTCAAGTGTACCGGGAAAAATTCGGATGTCTTTTATATTCCTTAAATAATTTACTTCTTCGTTGATTGTACCGTCTCTGTCAAGAAAAATGGCTTTAGTCATTCAATAAAAAAATAAAAATATCTTCCGGTCATTTATTTTGATGAAACCTCTTTATAAAGTTTCATATATTTCAGAGCAGATACTTTCCATGAAAAATCGAGTGACATTCCTTCTCTTACAAGTTTATTCCATTTATTCTTGTCTTTGAACAGGACCAAAGCAGATTTAATTGCTTTCATCAGATCATTCGGATCGTATTTATCAAACAGGAATCCGTTTCCTTTAGGTTTTCTGTAATCGACAATTGTATCTGAAAGTCCTCCCGTGTTCCTGACGATTGGCACCGTACCGTATTTAAGACTGTACATCTGGTTAAGTCCGCACGGTTCATATTTTGAAGGCATTAAAAACATATCAGAAGCAGCTTCAATATGGTGAGCTAATTCTTCATCGAATCCAATGTGAACAGCTAATTTGGTACTGTATTTTTTTTCTATGTTCTTTAAAAATTTATGATACTTTTCCTCACCGACGCCGAGTATTATAAGTTTTACATTTTCTTTCATCAGCTGAGGAATAATTTTTTCAATAAGATCAAACCCCTTCTGGTCAACGAGCCTGCTTATTACTCCTATGAGCGGAATTTCTTCATCATACTCTAATTTAAATTTTTCGAGAAGCTCTCTCTTGTTTTCATATTTGAGAGGCACTTCCTGATATGTGTATCTGTAAGGTATTAATTTATCAACTGTAGGATTCCAGACAGAATAATCAATTCCGTTCAGTATTCCCACAAGGTCTTTCTTCCTTGAATTAAGCACTTCTTCTAATCCGCAGCCATATTCTTTGTCAGTTCTTATCTCTTCAGAATATTTCTGACTGACAGTGCTTATCTTATCGGCATAATTTAAACCTGTTTTCAGATAGCTGAACTGTCCGAAATGAAGTCCTCCTTTTTCTGTCAGAACAGAATCCGGCATTCCGGTTTTTGCAAAAGAAGTTTTCGGGAAATTTCCCTGGTAAGCAAGATTATGTATCGTAAAGACAGTTTTGATGTCGTTCAGATACGGATTATTTTTGTAAATGGTTTTGATAAAAGCCGGTATAAGTCCTGTCTGCCAGTCATTGCAGTGTATGACATCAGGTTTCCATTGAAGTATTTCAAGAATTTCAATTACAGCTTTACAGAAGAATAAATATCTTTCATCATTATTGGGAAAGTCTTTTTTGGTCTTTGAATTCTGATAAATTCCTTTATTCTTGAAATAATCATTGCTTTCAAGAAGATACATCTGTGCTTTAGTGTTTTTTCCGTGGATGAAAGAAGATTTAATGCTGAATTTGGTATCTTTACCGTTAACATCTATCTTTAATTCTTTAAGACGTTTGATTTCATGAATCTGAAGACGCCTTTCATCAAGTTGTCCGTATTTAGGACTTATAATCCGAACGTCGTTTCCTAATGAATTTAATGCCTGCGGTAGGGAATTTGAAACATCTGCGAGTCCGCCTGTCTTTGAATATGGAAAAACTTCACTTGTAACAAATAGAACGTTAAAACCTTTAGCCATTAAGGATTTGTTTTATGTAAAAATAATTATAATGTCATTGATTAGCAATGTTATTATAAGTTCGGATTATATGACTTATGAATCAATTTGAATTTTTCCCCTGAATTAGCCGGGATTTTCAGACTGATATTTAAAACGGAAAATTCACGAATGAATTTTCCGTTTAGCTTAATTCTAATGTTTTGATTAATATCTCTTTCTTGGAGTAAATCCCGGAACATGAAGAAGTTTATGCGCTTTTTCTTCAAGCGGTTTGCCCAGATAGTCATCATATATATTAATAATTTCCGGATTATCCTGTGATTTTCTGATCTCTATCATCTTTTCTCCTGTGTAAATTGCTTCTTTACGTGCAGTTCGTTTTGCCTTATTTGTTGGCAACGGCTGACCGGCACCTCCGATACAGCCTCCCGGACAGGACATTATCTCGACAAAATGATATTTTGATGTTCCGTTTTTTATCTCATCCATAATTTTATAGGCATTGCTCAGCATGTTTGCATGTGCAACATTGACAGTAACTCCTTCAAGGAAACTCCATTCGGGCTTTGTTCCCGTAAATTTTACTGACATTTCCACTATTTCACCTTCGCTTCCGTGCAAAGGTGTAATTGACAGATCTTCAAATGGAATATCCTTCCCGACCACGATCATATATGCGCATCTTAAAGCCGCTTCCATAACGCCTCCGGAATTTCCGAATATCAGACCTGCTCCTGAAGCCACTCCCATGAGTGAATCAAATGAACTGTCTTTAAGCGAATTAAAGTCAATTCCTGCCTGCTTGATCATTATTGCAAGCTCACGGGTTGTCAGCACATAATCAGTATCTTTATATCCGCTCGCTCTCATTTCAGGACGGTTGTTTTCGAATTTCTTTGCAATGCACGGCATAATTGCTATGGATACGATTTTCGCAGGATCAATCTTAAATTTTTCCGCATAATAAGTCTTGGATAATGCTCCGAACATTGACATAGGCGATTTACAGGTTGACAAATGTCCGAGCTGATCCGAGAAAGCATGTTCGCAGTATTTTACCCAGGCAGGCGAACAAGTAGTAACCATCGGCAGTTTGACTGATTCATCTTTATCAACCAGTTTCGCTTTAAGTCTTCTCAGTAATTCATTCCCTTCTTCTATTACTGTCAGATCAGCGGTAAAGTCTGTATCTTCCACTTCATCAAAACCAAGTCTTCTTAAAGCAGCAACCATTTTTCCGGTTACAATCGTCCCGGGTTTTAAGCCGAATTCCTCTCCCAAAGCCACTCTGACTGAAGGAGCAGTCTGAACTACGACATGTTTGTCCGGATCATTGATTGCATCCCATACTTCATCAATGTAAAAATGTTCCGTGAGCGCACCGGTAGGGCAGTGAGCTACACACTGACCGCATGTAGAGCAGACAACTGTGTTGATCGGCTTTTCAAAAAAGGTTGTGATCTTCATATCCTTGCCTTTGTATGCAGCGCTCAGAGCGCTTATTGACTGAATTTCCTCGCAGGTTCTTACGCAGCGCTGACACCTTATGCACTTGCTGTAATCAATGATTATAGCCGGACTCAGTTTATCAATCGTATAATTTTTGTCATCTTTTAAGTCAATAAAAGTATGCTCTCTTATGTGATTTTGTTCTGCAAGCGTCTGAAGTTCGCAGTGTTTGTTTTTCACACATGCTGTGCAGTCCGCATTATGTTCCGATAACAGAAGCTCCACCAGGAATTTTCTTGCATTTCTTACTTTGGTGCTGTTTGTATTTATTACCATTCCTTCAGCTACGGGAGTGGCGCAGGATGCAGGAAGTGTCCGCATGTTTTCCTGTTCCACCACACAAATTCTGCAGTTACCTGCAATACAAAGATCATCATGATAACACAGTGTCGGGATTTTTATTCCTGATTTACGTGCAGCTTCAAGAATAGTGGTACCTTCATCTACTGCAATTTTCTGATCATCAATAGTTAGATTTATTATTTTTTTCATAGTATAAAAAATTTTTGATTATTAGTAAATCAATTCTTCTCTGAAATTATTAACGGCAGATAATACCGGATTCATAACCGATTGACCGAGCCCGCATTTTGCGGATACATTCATAACTTTGCTCAGACTGGCAAGTGTATCAAGATAAGACGGATCTTCTTCGCCTTTTTTAACCGCCTCAATTCCCTTCTTAAGCTGCTGGCATCCGATCCTGCACGGAGTGCACTGACCGCAAGACTCTTCCTCAAAAAACTCAAGGTAATTATGAAGTATTCTGTATATTGATCTGGTGCTGTTGAACAATATCATCGCGCCTCCTGTAGGAACGCCTTCCCAGCCAATGATTGTATCCTTGAATTTTTTCCTCGGCACAAGCGCTCCAGAAACACCTCCGACTGAAACGGCTTTTGTATCCCCGTCACCGAATTTTTCCACAAAATCATGAAGCGTCATTCCGAGTTCAAGTTCATATATCCCGGGAATTGCAGTATCTCCCGAAATTGAAAACAACTTTGAGCCGTGCGAAACATCCGTTCCTAATTTTGCATAATTTACTCCTCCGAAAGACAGGATCATTGTGGATGTTGCAAATGTTTCCACATTATTTATCACGGTAGGCTTGCCCATGAATCCGCTTTCCGTCGGAAAAGGAGGTTTATTCCTCGGCTCTCCCCGCATACCTTCCATTGAATCAAACAAAGCGCTCTCCTCACCGCATACATAAGCTCCCGCTCCGAGTACAATATAAATTTTAAAATCTATTTTCATTTTCTCAAGCTCTTCATTGAATTCATCAACCGATTTCTGAAGATCATTTTTCATAAACTTATATTCCCACCTCAGATAGATGTATCCTTTCTTTGCGCCGGTGACTTTTGAACAGGCAGTCATTCCGGTAAGTACTTTGTGAGGGACTTTTAATAGTATTTCTTTATCTTTGAATGTCCCGGGCTCGCCTTCGTCAGCGTTACAGACTACAAATTTCTCATCTGAAGACTGCTCCGCTGCAAATTTCCATTTGCTCCCTGTCGGAAATCCCGCTCCGCCTCTGCCTTTTAATCCCGATTCTGTGAGATTCTTTATGATCTCTTCATTTGACATCGTCATTATTTTTTTCAGATAGTCAAATTTATTATCAACATAGTCCTTAAATATGGAATCAATTCTGTTGATTTTTATTCCGTCATTCATTGTAACTCCTGTTAAAAAATTTTGTTAAAAAATAATATTGCTTTTTTCAGTCTGCTGTATCAGAATACTGCTTAATTATTCCGTGAACTTTGTCGGGAGTAAGATCCGAATAAGGCATTTCATTAATCAGCATGCTCGGACCTTTATCACACCATCCCATGCAGTTTGTATAAAGCAGTGTGAATTTTTTGTCTTCAGTCGTCTCACCTGTTTTTATTTTAAGCATATTTTCAATTTCTCTCACAACATCATCTTTATTTTTCATGTCGCATGAGATAGTCTTGCAGACCCTTATCACATATTTCCCGCGGGGAACTACATTAAGGAAAGAATAAAAAGTTGCCGTGCCGAATACCTGAGCGCCCGATAAATGGAGCTCTCTGCCTATCGTTGTCAGATCTTCTTCAGTTAAAAAATTATTCTTATCCGCAACTCCCTGAAGTACGGGCAGTAATGAAGTCCTTTTTCTTCCGTACTGATCTGCAAGTTCCTTTATTAAAATTTCATTGGTTGCCATAATTCTTTTGATTTAAATTTTTTTGTTAATGCTAATCAATTAAAATAATTGTTTTCTTTTTCTTTTTTAAAATGTTTAATGAGTATTTTTATACCCTGATCCTGCTTTCTGATCCAGAAAGCTGTTGCTTCCTTTGTTTTTCCGTTTCTGCAAAGTTTAAGAAATTTGTTAATGTATCCGATGCTGATCTTTCCTTTTGAGATTTCCTTGAAAAATACGCTGAGATATATAAGGTTGTCATAAAAAAGTTTTTTGAGAAGAGACGACATGTAAGGCATATTTGCAGGAGCATAAAGTTTTGTATTGAGTTCAATCAAAAGGAGACTCGCTTCCCTGTAATCCTTGCTTGATTCGATTTTTTTAAGAATAATACTGAATTGTTTATAATCTGCCGCAGTATAAAGCGGAATGGCAAATTTCAGAAAATTCCTTATAAACATTTTATGGAGCAGATTAAACTCTCTGAGATTATTATCGCTGACTTTCCGGACATTATTTCCGGAATATGCTTTGCTTTCTATAAATCCCTCTCTCTCAAGCTGTTTTAACGCTTCTCTTACGGGAATATGGCTGGTATTGAATTTCTTTGAAATTTTGCTCTCGGTGATTTTTTCCCCGGGTTTCAGATCCCCGAAAATAATGGCGTTGCGAAGGGATACGGAAATCATGCTCGCTTTCGTTTTATTCACTTCAATGCTTGATGTGTTCATAATTTTTGCATTAATTCGGTCAGTTAAAATACTATAGTATTTTGCTATACAAAAATAGCTAATTTGTCTTTTCCTGACAAGTCAGATTTTAAAATATATTTAATAAACTTCAACTAAGTCAATACGAAGTGAACAGTAATCATGGAATTTTTTTAAACCCAAAATTATGTGCAGTAAATAATGAATTGTTACAAAATTCCTCCCAATCCCTGCCCTTTTCCGAGAGTTTCTCAAAACCGTTTAAAAAATTTTACCACCAAGCCGCAAAGACTCAAAGATTGTTACTATTAAAATTTTTCCCTTGTGACTTGGTGACTTAATGGCAAAATGAAAGTTTTGAAACAGACTCTTTCAAAGGGGAGTGCCTGACTAGCAGAAAGCGGGCTGGTTGGGTTGTTAAAAAAGCTTAAACTTTATTTTATTTTTTTTCAATTGAATTAAATATTATTTTAATAAATAAAAACACTACCGTCCAAAACCATTTTGAAATTAAATTAATCTTTATTTAAATCACAAAATTAGATTTATTTTTTAATTTGGAAAAAAGAACCCGCCTACGAAAAATTGACGTTAAAAATTCTCGAAGCAATTGCGATAAGCAAAAATTTCTGTTCGAGCCGAAGGCGAGTTTAATTTTTGCCGCAATTGCGCAGAGAATTTAGGCAATTTTTCGTCAGCCAGCCTCGCCGGTATGCCTCGCCGAAGGCGGGCTAGGCGGGCGGGAGATTTTTCTTTTGCAAAGCTTTTCTTTTGATCTGTCAAAAGAAAAGCGTTTAAAATATTTAGTCTAAACTTTGATAACGTTTTGGACAGATGTGAAATAAAAACCTTTTGAACGTAAACAAGTAAACTTTGAATCCTGCACCGGGATTTGACTTACAGAAATTTTTAGTATTAACACAATTCAGTTATTGTGTAAGCTGCAAATTCAGAAAATGCGGGTCCTGAATTAAATGATTTATTGCTGACAGAATTTAACTGACATTATTTATTTAATATGATTTTGGTAATTTGACCTGATTCTTTAAAAAAATGTCAGACAGAATAATTATATTTTTGATTCTAAAGGACATAAGAATTTAAACTTTAATGTATGAAAAATACCTTAACTTCGTTTCTGCTTGATCACATACTGAGAACAGGTTTGGATAATGTATCTTTTTATACTAAGGAAGATGACGAGTATATTCCTTTCAGCAACCGGCTTCTTATAAAACAGATCAGCAGTCTGATAACTTACTTCCGTAAATTAAATCTTAAGCCCGGGGATAAGGTCGCCATTATATCCGAAAATCGAAATGAATGGGTCGTAACTGATTTTGCCTGTATGTTTTACGGTCTGGTTTCGGTTCCCGTTTATACTTCCCTCTCAACCTCACAGATAAAATACATAATTGAAAATTCTGAGTCGAAAGTTTGCTTCCTGTCTAACCTGCATTTGCTTGATAAAGTATCCAGGATCAGGGAAGAACTGTCAACTCTTAAAGAAATTATTATTTTTCAGGATACTGACACATCTAAATTTGAAGGAGGCAAAGTTTCTCACTTTACGGAAATAATTAATCCGGAAACGAATCTCCGGGAAGAAGATATATTAAATCAACTTACAGAATTTTCATCGGGAATTGTCAGTTCTGATCTCGTAACAATTGTCTATACATCCGGTACCACGGGAAATCCGAAAGGAGTTATGCTTACTCATAACAATTATTGCACTAATATTACAGCCTGCCAGAAAGTTTTATCCATAAATAATGAAGACATATTTCTTTCCTATCTTCCTTATTCCCACAGTTATGAAAGGATGGCCGGATATTATCTGGCATTGTTCTGCGGAGCAAAAATTTATTATGCTCAGAGTTTTGAAACCATTCCCGCTCAGCTTGCGGAAGTAAAACCCACATTTGTCATTACTGTCCCGAGATTGCTTGATAAATTTTATAACAGGATCATAAAAACCGGTTCGGATATGGATGAAGGCATCCGTAAAAAAATCTTCAGATGGGCTGTTGATTCCGCTCACAAAAAATCTTTTTCCCGTAGCAGCATTAAATGGAAAATTGCGGATGCTCTAGTATATAAAAAGATAAGAGAAAAAACCGGAGGCAATATCAGATATTTTGTTTCAGGAGGGGGCGCATTGAATAAAGAGACGGGTGAATTCTTTGAATTTACGGGCATTACCGTTCTTGAAGGATACGGCATGACAGAAACATCACCCGTAATTTCAGTTAATCCGCCTACTAAAAATAAATACGGAACTGTCGGAATACCTATATTCGGTGTAAGCGTTAAATTATCTGACGACAATGAAATTCTTGTAAGCGGTGATCTTGTAATGAAAGGATATTATAAGGATAAGAAAAGTACAGATGAAACCATAAAAGACGGCTGGCTTCATACGGGTGACATCGGGGAAATTGATCCGGAAGGTTATATCAGGATTACCGACCGCAAAAAGTCCCTGATAAAAACTTCAGGCGGGAAATATATTGCGCCGGCTCATATAGAAGACCTGATATCGGGTTTAAGCTATATTGAAAATGTTGTCATTATCGGAAACGAAAGACTTTATGTGACTGCATTGATTGTACCCGACCGTGATCAGCTGACAGAACTGGCTCAAAAGAACAATATTGAATATCATCTTTACTCTGACATTTTAAAAAATAAAAAAATATGCGAGATAATAAAAAATGATATTGACAGACTTCAGTCTGATCTTGCTCCTTATGAAAGAATAAGAAAATTCAGTCTGCTTGAAATACATTTTACAATTGAAGGCGGCGAGCTTACCCCTACCATGAAAGTAAAAAGAAAATTTATTGAAGAAAGATTCAGGGATGAAATTGAACAGATGTATCCGAAAATCTGAGAAACCGGATGTAAACTTTTATGTGTTTGGAAAATTTAAATTTATAATACCGTAATTAATAAAAATTTAAACTCTGAATTATGGAAATCAGGCTTGCAGTCCCGGATGATCTGAGGGAGATTGACAAATTTGATGTATTTGCCGGAGACAGGATGAATGAAATTAAAAGAAATGAGATCTGGGTTTCTGTTCAGGACGGTACAGTTTCGGGATATATCACCTTCAATCATTCATTCTATCTTAAACCGTTCATTCAGTTCCTGAATGTCAGAAAAGAATTCCGCAGAAAAGGAATTGCAGACAGACTTATAAATTATATTGAGAATAATTGCACCGGCAAAAAAATTTTTATATCTACTGAAACTGATAATTTAGCGATGATAAGATTACTGGAAAAACGAAAATACAGAATTGCCGGGATCATTGAAGAATTGCAGGAGCAGGGAGAAATAGTCTTTTGCAAAGATCTGACTGATTAATGTTGTTTGATGTTTTTGCAAGATTCGTTATTTATATATCTGTTAATTTACGGACAGTTATTTTTTGCAATTGAAACAAAAGTTTAACAGACTTAACTTATATAAAAGTAACAGACAGTGCATACAGAATTTCCGGAGAGGTGGCAGAGTGGTTGAATGCGGCAGTCTCGAAAACTGTTGTAGCGGTAACGCTATCGAGGGTTCGAATCCCTCCTTCTCCGCAAGACATGGTGACAATTGTTATTCAAAGGGAAACTGCAATAATAATTCAAAGTTGCTTTTAACAATAAGCTATGTTATTTTTGTAATAATATTTTATTAATCAATTAATAATCAAAATGACAAAAGAAGAACTCATTGACAAAATGTCAGCTGATGCCAAGACCACAAAAGTTCAGGCAAGAGCTGCATTAGAATCATTAATGGATGCAGTTAAAAGAACTCTTAAAAAAGGCGGAAAGATTTCATTGGTTGGTTTCGGAACATTTTCTATTTCCAAAAGAAAAGCAAGAATAGGAAGAAACCCTCAGACAGGCAAAGAAATTAAAATTGCTGCAAAGAAAGTTGCCAAGTTCAAAGCTGGTAAAGGTCTTGCAGATCACGTAAAATAAATTTTCTGAAAATCTTTGTTTAAATAAAAGGCGTCATAAGTTATGATGCCTTTTTTATTTTAACCCAAATTATTCAAAATTTAAAATAACATTTAAACGCAAAGTGCGAAAAATACTTTTTAAATTCTCGCACAGAATATTTTCATACAATTCAATTTTCTCTAAAACCCTTTGTGTCTTTGAGTCTTTGAGTCTTCGTGGTTAAAAAGCTCTGATGAGAAATCCGGATTTATTTTATCACTTCAGAGTATCATCTGACTACTGCAAACTTCCCTGACTTTTCAGCAACTTCCGTTCCGGAAGAATTTTTCCCTCGTGCTCTGTAAATATATATTCCTGTATTGATCCTGTTACCGTTTTTATCTTTAAGGTCCCACTCTGCTCCGCCGTTACCGTTCGTTTCCGTAATTTCAATAATAAATTTTCCCGTCAGATCATAAATCTCAATGGAAGTTTCCCTTGTAATGCCTGCAAATGTAATATAGTCCTGCTTGTTCTGTATGCTGAACGGATTCGGGTAAACGTACATTTCATCCAGATTTTCTTTATTGAATATCAATCCGAAACTGCTCCCTGCGCCTTCTACTATTTTAATTCCTCCTGTTGAATAAACATCAGTTGCCTTAAGCAGATAATTTTTCCCGGTAGCGCCTATAACAGATTTGTTTTCAAGATTCAGATATACTGTGTTCCGGTTTATGATGTCTTTTTCAACAGAGATAATTTTTATGTCAAAGGGTTCAAATGAATAATTCCGGGGATTCAGTGCAGTAACTGAGTCTGCTTCAAGATTGAATTCAAGTTTCAGTCTGTATTTTCCTGTCAGAGCAAGTTTGCTTATGAAAAATTTTGCAGAGTCTATCTGATCTGCAGCAAAACTCACTTCGTTTGAATCAGCTTCAGCGTTATAAATATCCTTAAGCGCTTTTGATTTTATTGTATAATTTCCGTTCGGCAGCGGCTTTTCAAGAATCAGCAGATACTCAAAATTATTTTTTATCGCTATGTTTTTGGGAAAACCCGCGTTGTTGCTGATTACAAATGAATTCATATTGGGAATTACCGAAGATATTCTTTCCGAGAATTTTACGGATAAAAATCCGTTATTCTCATAAACAGCCGAAAGAAGTTTCGATTTATTGTGACAGTAGACTTTTACAGCATTTGTCAGCTGACTTTCTCTTACGGGGTTCTGTTCGTCAACTGCCGATACTTTGTAGTAATAATTTTTTCTGTTGATTACATTCAGATCCCGGTAAGAGTTTGTGTTTACGGAATCAATCAGAATAAAATTCTGTAAAGTATCACTTCTGTAAACTAGGTACTTTTCTGCTCCCGGCACATTATCAAAGTTAAGCCGGATCATGTTCGAATCAGGACTGTACCCTGTAAAATTGAGCGGCGTTAAAGGTCCTGTGAATGCGGTATTTTTTTCAAAGAAGAGCAGAGTATCGTTAACCGTGTTTAACCCGATTTCTCTGACACCGTTTCCGTCAAAATCATAAACTATCTGATTAAGAGTATTTATATCTGGCATGTAAAATTCCGGAATAAATCTTCCGATTCCGCTGTCATACTTCATTATGTAAAATAAAGTACCGGTATTTATGAGTACTTCATCTTTTCCGTCATTGTCAATATCGGCTGACTTGGTGGAAGTTTCAGTATAGGGTTTGTAATTGTAAATATCCGATATTCCCATTACTTCGTAAGTATTGTTACCTGTCGAAGTAAATGCAATGAGACTGTAATACTGTATCAGGTCTCCGTCCTTACTGACAACGCCGAGCGCAAAATCTTTTTTTCCGTCGCCGTTGAAATCTCCGGTAACAATATTATCGCCTCTGATAAATCTGTCTATACTGTCTTTGAAAACTCTGCTGTATGAATTATCCGAAGTGTTTTCATAGACTGATAATCCGATCTTCGGAAGCGCAGATCCTCTTGTCTCATAATAAAGATTGATAAACACGATGTCTTTTTTCCCGTCATTGTCAAAATCCTCCACAAGCACATTCTGTGAATTTGCAACTGAATCATTTCCGAAATAATTTAATGTGGCTGTCTGGCTGAATGTGTTATTACTGTTTGCCTCAAGAATTCTCAGTCCGGATTTACCGAATCCCAGAATTTCTTTTTTGCCGTCATTATCCGTATCAGCAATTCTGGCAGACCAGAAATTTCCGTTTTCAGTATCACTCCAGATCAGATCAGTAGGGAGCTGACCAGTCTGAGGCGCTTCATAAACATATCCGTTCCTTTCCTTTGAAAACAGAATTTCGTTTTTACCGTCGCCGTCTATATCGGAGATGTCACGCGCTATTCTGAAATCTCCCCAGTTGTCATTTGATATTTTACTGAAATTACCTCCGCTGAATTCATAAATATTCATTTTAAGATTATTTTTAATATCATTCAGCATTATGTCATTCAATCCGTTATTGTTAATATCAGATATTGTGCTGCTTGACTGGGAATAACTTAGCGAATAGTTTTTTTTGTTATATCCGTAATTATTTATCTGCGGAAATGTATAAAAATAAAAAGCAGTGTCGCTGACAGCGGTACTCTTTCCGTTCAGAGAAACAGCTTCTATGTAAAATTCATATTCCGTATTCTGAACCAGATCACTGCCGTTGAGTATACCGAAATGGGCTTCAGTCACGAATCCGGTATTTGGCGTTCCAACATCTGCAAGAATAAAATCGTAAGGTTCGTTTACATTTTTTCTTTTATAAAATATTTTTCCAAGTGTCCTTTTATTGGTCGCAAATAAAATCAGCTGTGAATAACTGTTTTTGTCAATGACCGTTCCGAATGATATATCCGTTATTACAGGCGGATTTCTGTCCTTAAATATTATCATTCTGTGTTCAATTGTCCTGCCGGAATTACTGTTTATTGCAAGTCTTAACGTATATGAAGTATCGGGAAGACCTGATGTATTCCAAAAAGCCACAGTATCATTCAATACCTGTGACGACTGATTCAGCAGAAGCGGAATCCATTCTGAAGGTCTCTGACCGACGCCATAATAAACCGAATATGACAGAAACAGAGGTGAAGCGGCGGAAACAACTACAGGAACAGTGTCTCTTTCGAATGTGAAATCCTGAAACGGATAATTTATTCTTGAAATTGCGGGATTATTGAAATTGTGAATTGCACTTAATGCGTTAACTCTTCCGGAAGATCTTACATGATCCCATCCGTTCTGACCCGGCATCAGAGAAGTTGTGGAAACAAGTATGCCTCTTATTTCTTCGTTTGTAAGTGAAGGATTTCCGGAAAGCAATAATCCCGCTACTCCCGCCACTACCGGCGCGGCGAATGAAGTTCCGTTAAGTTTATCATAATCTCCGTTAAACTGTGAACTCCCTTTTCCTCTCCTGACTGTTGTAATATTCTGATACCCGGGTGCAAAAATATCTACCGTCTCACCGAAAGAAGAAAATCCCGCTTTTAAATCATTATTGTCGGAAGCGCCTACGGATATTACTTCATCATAAGCTGACGGATAATGCAGCCGGTCGCTGCCGTCGTTTCCCGCAGAGCAGACAATAAGAACATTTCTGGAATATGCAAACTTTATGACGTCTCTTAAAAGGTTGCTGAAAATATAATCTCCGAAACTGAAATTAAAAATTCTCACTCCGTTTGAAATGCCGTAAAGTATTGCATTAGCCACATCATCTTCCTCACCGAAACCTTCTGCATCAAATGCTCTCAAAACAAGCACTTTGCAGTCCGGAGCCACGGAAGAAATTCCGGTATTATTATTGAACGATGCATTAATAATTCCGGTAACTGCCGTACCGTGAGACTGTCTGTTATCATCTGTGGGATCATTATCAGGATCAAGGTAATCACCTCTTCTCGGATCACCTGTCAGAGGCTCATCAGTAAAATCCCAGCCTCTCCAGTCATCAACAAAACCGTTGTGGTCATCATCAATTCCGTTTGATTCTTTTCCGTTGCCGTATTCACCGTAATTTATTTTAAAGCTTGTCTGAAGATCGGGATGAAGGAAATCAAGCCCTGTGTCAATTACTCCGATCACAACTGCCGAGTCGCCTTTTGTAATATCCCATACACTCTGCAGTCCAATGAGGTTCAGATAATACTGACTTCCGAAGTAAGGATCATTCGGTGTGAAACTTCTTCCGGAAATATTTTCCAGCTTCAGACTTTTGTTTTGTTCAATGTATTCTATGTATTCATTCTTAGCTGCAAGTTCAATAAACTGAGGTAAAATGCTTTCATCAGCTTCAACTGTAAAAATCCTGTCCAGCCCCGCCTTTTTATAATCTTCATTACCGGGAAATCTTCTGTTTAAATTAGCGAAAACTTCCCTGCTGTTTTGCAAATTAAAACTTCTGCTTAATCCGGAAACGGAACTGCTTCCCGATCCCGGGGTATTTCTGCTGAAATTGCTGATAACTTCGGCAGGAGCATTGAATTTGAATTTAATAATAACATTCTTCGGACGGGAAAAAGCAGTTCCCGTCAAAATAAAAAATATTATTAAAATAATGTACGACTTATTTATGTTCATTAAAGAGTGCTTTTAATTGACAACGAATAGTTTTTCGAATTAGTAAGTATCTTTATATTCCTCTATTTGAGATTTTTTTAAAATCCAGTTTTCATTATCAATTAAAACTTCGACGGGTTTTCCGCGAACGGGATGTTCGAACTGCTGAACTTTCATATCATTGAAGAATTTTATTTCCTGACTGCCGTTATCAGTAATTACCGTAAACCGAACCGGCATTTTATAAACTCCTGAGCTGTCTTCCTGAACCTGTCTTAGTTTTATACGGAGTGTATAAATTCCGGTACCTGTCTGATCCTGAAAATCATCTGCTTTCCAGGAATATCTGTAATCAGGTCTTCCTGTTCCGGTAAATATCCATTGATCAAAAAAATATTTCAAGTCAGTTCCCGAAACTTCTTCGCAGATCTTCTGAAAATCATAAGTATTCGCATTCTTGTATTTATACCTGTCATAATACTTTCTCAGAATTTCAAAAAATACGGAATCCCCGACTGTTCCTCTCAGCATATGAAGACACCAGGCACCTTTATTGTAAACAGTCGGTCCGAAGATAAATCCTTCGGGATTATAAACTGTGCCCTGAAAAAAACCGTAATCTTCATTCTTTAAATATTTTCTGTATGCTTCCGTTCCTTTTTCATTTTCAATCCACAGGGCCTCGGAGTACGAAGCAAATCCTTCATTAAGCCAGATATCCTTCCAGGATTCCGGAGTGACTGCGTCTCCGAACCACTGGTGAGCCAGCTCATGAACCGAGATGTATTCATACTGGCCATTTCCCTTAACAAGTGTATAGCCCATGCTTGAGATTGTCTGGTGCTCCATTGCGCCTCCAACCCATCCGAACATTGCCATTCCGTATTTTTCTTTTATAAAAGGATATTCGCCGAACTTATCAGAAAAAAATCCTATCATTCTGACAGTATTTTTCCAGTCCGCTTTGGCATTCTCTGTATATTCGGGATATGAATAATATTCAACCGGCATTTTCTGCAAACTGTCTTTAGAATAATAAGTATCGGTCCATTTGTCATACTTGCCTATTGCAAGTGAAACCAGATATGTAGCGATAGGATAAGATGATTTCCAGACAAAAGTTTTTTCACCGTTTTCTTCGTCTCTGACTTCTTTCAGAAGTCCGTTAGACACGGCAGTTAGCTGTGAAGGTACTGTTATTGAAATATCAATTGTAAATTTATCGCTTGGAATATCCTTGCACGGCCACCAGGTGGAAGCGTATTCCGGTTCGCTCAGAGTATAAATAGCCGCATCTCCGGAAAAAGTTTTAAAACTGAAAGAATCAAAGCCGTAATTTTTAGGAGAACCTTCATATTTTACTTCGGCTTTAAATTCCTCATTATTCCTGATAGATCCGTTTACGGATATTATCAGGAAATTATCTTTGTGTATGAAGTCCGCCTGATTATCGTTCAGTCTCACTGACAGTACTTTCATATCCTGACTCAGGTTGATGTAAATTTTTCTTAAAGTATCGGAAATGCTTGCGGAATTCATTTCAAGCGTGCCGTACAGATATTTCGAAGGAATATCAAATGATAATTTTAAATCGTAATTCTTTACATCGTACAAACTCTGATATGAAATTTCCCCGTTGTCCTCATTCCTTCTGTAATCTGAATACACAAACTGCTGATACTTTGATGATAAAGCAGTTATGCATCTGATGAATTTTTCCTCCTTCACAGCTTTTGAAAACAGGAAAGAAGCTGTAAATATCCAGTAAGCGGCAGAGACTAACAAAACTGCAGTCACTAATAAAACAACACGGGATATTTTCATTAAGATTTTTATGTGGAATTTACTTTGAGAACAATTTAAATCAAAAAAAGTTTTGCATAGCGGCATTAATTATTCCTCTTAATATTTAAATTTATTAATTAAATTGAAACACAGTTTATTAAAAACAAAAATCTATGAAATCAAATAAAATCCTGATAAATATTGCCGCAGTTATAATCCTGTCAATTTCCTTATCATCATGCCTCTCCTTAAAAAGGGAAATCAAAGTCAACTATGACGGTTCCGGAACTGAAACTATGATAATTAAATTCGATAAAGTTTTTTATGATATGATGGGTACTTTTTCATCGCTTATGGATTCGGCTAAATCCGCAGATTACATGGATTCATTGTATAAGGATGAGGATTTCATCAACAAAACAAGAGCTAAATATGATTCAATTCCGGGTATTAAGCTTCTTGAAATTTATTCTCATAAGAATGAAGATCTGTCAAACAGTTTTACGATAAAATACGAATTCGACAGTCTGAGTAAAATAAAATCAGCAGTGCTGAACAGATTCGAAACAACCGGAATAAACAATTCAGAGCCCGAAATTATTTTCAACAATTCAGACGGAAAAATTCTGTTCAGTTACATTTACGATAACGCAAAATCAGGAGAATCAGGGGAAAACGGAGATTCGCTTTCTTCAGCTTTGTCCGAAAGTATTACTGATCTTTTTAAGGAAGGAGAAGTGATTTTTGAAATTGAATTCCCTTACGAAATCATATCTTCAAACGCTACTTTGACTGAAGGAAATAAACTTACATGGAAGTATTCACTGAAGGAATCCTTGTCAAAGGAAAAAATGATTTTTGAAGCTGTTATGAAACCGTATTAAAATTAAACTAAAGAACAGGTTTCTGTTTAATAACTTTCTTTGTCAGCGGGGAATTTTTTTTCTCTGACATCCTTGATGTATCTTCTGAATGCATCTTTAGTATCAGCTGCGAGATTTGCGTATCTTCTTACGAATCTTGGTTTGAAATCTTCGATGAATCCAAGCATGTCATGTGTTACAAGCACCTGACCGTCACAGGAAGGACCGGCTCCAATGCCTATCGTAGGGATCTTTAAAGCTTTAGAAATCTTTGTTCCGAGTTTAGCCGGAATTTTTTCAAGTACAATTGCAAAGCATCCGGATTTTTCAAGCAGAAGAGAATCCTTGAAAATTTTATCCGCTTCTTCTTTTTCAGTTCCGCGGGTTTTGTAGCTTCCGAATTTATTTATCGATTGAGGTGTAAGTCCGAGATGTCCCATTACGGGAATACCGATTTCCACCACCCGTCTGACTGTCTCGGCAATGTAATCGCCTCCTTCCATCTTAACGGCGTCGCAGCCCGTCTCTTTCATAAGCCTTCCGCAATTTGTAATCGCCTCCTTGACACCAACCTGATAACTCATAAATGTCATATCGCCGACAACCAGTGCATTGCTGACCGCACGTTTTACAATCTTTGTGTGATATATCATATCCTCAAGCGTGACCGGAAGAGTAGTTTCATTTCCCTGAATTACGTTTCCGAGAGAATCCCCCACTAATATTATATCTATGCCTGCAGCATCAAGGAACTTCGCAGTAAGAAAATCATAAGCAGTAAGCATCGAAATCTTTTCGCCTTTCTGCTTCATAGCATACAACACTTTTGTGGTAATGTGTTTTTCGGAATCTTTTACCTGTGAGGACATTTAATTTTTATTGATTAGTAAATCAGAATATGATGATTTTATAAAATCTTTTGTTTTTAAATTCAGAAATTCCGTCAGCTCTTTCATCAGCTTCTTTGCCTTATTTATTTCTTCAAACATAATTTCTATTTCAAGGAATTTACCCAGATTATTCACATCATCAAGGTGTATCCTTATATTATCCTTTATGAAAATTTCCCTTTTCTTTATTACAGTTACCAGAACCTCAAACTGTTCGGTCAATATAAAATCGAGTTCCCGGAAATTTAATGTTGATGAAATAATGAATTCCGATACCCGTTCCCTGTTCCTCTCATTTCTTCTGTAATAAATCAGGTCAGAGTTTTTATCATTTATTATGCGAAGCTTAAGTCTTCCGGATTTTACTTTGTAATAAATATCTTTTTGCTTCTCAACGGAATATTTAAACTTACTATCAGATAATAATTTTTTCTTAATACCCGACAGGCTGCTGATTCTGCATTTTATCTCATAATTTTTCGGCAATAAGCTTATCCTCTTACAAGACCTCTTTTGCTTTTTTCAATGAAATCAATTATTAATTTCACCTCTGCAGGAATTTCGGAATTCTCTTTGATCTTTAATACTGCGTCACTTACGTTTAAACCCGACCGGTAAATTATTTCATAAGCATCTTTGATATTTTTGATCTGATCTGACGTAAATCCCCTTCTTCTAAGCCCGACTGAATTTATACCTTCAAATTTCAGCGGGAAGCCGCCGGCAAGAGCGTAAGGAGGTACATCTTTGACTGTTCTGAATCCTCCGCCAATCATAACATGAGCTCCGATTTTTGTGAACTGATGTATCGGCACCAGTCCCCCGATAATCGCATAATCTCCTATTTCCACATGACCACCCATATTCACGCTGTTTGCAAGAATCACATTATCCCCCACATAACAGTCATGGGCAACGTGTACATAAGCCATCAGGAAACAATTTTTTCCGACAACCGATTTTTTGCTGTGATTTGTTCCTCTGTTTAATGTACAATATTCTCTGATGACAGTTCCTTCGCCTACTTCAAGAGTCGTTTCTTCTCCGCCGAATTTAAGGTCCTGCGGCACAGTAGCCAGAACGGCACCGTGATGTATTTTGACATTATCTGAAATTCTCGCGCCGTTTGCAATAAGAACATTTGAACCGATTTCAACATTATCACCAATGACCACATCATCTTCTATGATTGAAAAATTACTGATTGAAAAATTAATTCCGATTTTTGCTTTTTTGCTTATTAAACTGTTTGTCATTAAAATCCGGATTTTTTAAAATTTTATTTCCTATGAAATCTGATTAACCTGTCAGAATGTCTGCTCGACTAATATATCATCATCTTTAATATTGGACTTTGTTATCATTTCCGCTATCAGGCCGAGTGAAAGAAACTGCACACCTACAATTATCAGAAATATACCTACAAGAAACAATGGTCTGTCACTCAGGGGCTTGTTTTCCAGAAATTTCAGCAAAGTCAGATATAAAGTTACTATAAATCCAATAAAAGAAGTTATTATTCCCAGGCTTCCGAAAAAATGCAGGGGTCTTTTTATATATTTATTTGTAAAAACCACCGTGAGAAGATCAAGAAATCCGTTTACAAACCTGCTGGCTCCGAATTTCGTTACTCCGTATTTTCTTGCATGATGCTTTACCGGTTTTTCGGTAACTTTAAATCCTGACATGTAAGCAAGTGCAGGGATGTATCTGTGCATTTCGCCGTAAATGTGAAGGGATTTTACAACTTCTTTTTTATAAGCTTTCAGTCCGCAGTTAAAATCATGAAGTTTAATTCCGGAAAGTTTTGAAGTTACAAAATTGAATAACTTTGAAGTGTGCTTCTTTATAAACGGATCATATCTTACTTTTTTCCATCCTGATACAAGATCATAACCTGAATTGAGAATTTTCACCATTTCGGGAATTTCTGAAGGATCATCCTGCAGATCTGCATCCATGGTAATAATGATATTTCCTTTGGCTGCCTTGAATCCTTTTGATAATGCTGCTGATTTTCCGTAGTTTCTTCGCAGTTTAATGCAGTGAACTTTATTATTGCGTCTGCTGATCTCCCTGATTTTTAAAAATGATCTGTCAGTGCTGCCGTCATCGATGAATAAGACTTCATAATTGCAGTTCATTTCAGCAAAAACTTTCTCGAGCGAAGATGTAAGTTCATTCAGAGATTCTTCTTCATTCAGCAGAGGAATTATCACTGAGACAGTCTGATTTGAATGCATTATCCTGGGCTTAAAATGAATTTCTTTCTTATTTTCCTTTTGAACGGGTCTCCTTTCCTGAAGAGATTTTATCGGCTGACTTGCAGGAGGAGGTACCGGAACAGGAATATTGGGGGAAATCGCAACAGGCTGATCATTAGCGGTTATCTCAGGATTTGGTTTCTTTTTTTTATGATAATACCTTTTTCTTATATGTGTCATTAATTCGATTCGGTTAAAACAGTTAATTAAAATTACGGATTTAAACTAACTTTTATATGAAATAAAATCAATTGAAAATATTTACAAATCATCAGTTCAGCTCGCTTTCGCACACAGAGATTCAATTGATTTAACTAATATAAATTGTAATTTAAGTATTAATAATTTATTTTTGAAAAGTAAAATCAATTTAACTGTCTTGTGGTTTTTTGATCTGTTAAATAAAGTAAAATGGTTTTTATACGTTTAAATAACATTGCATACAGACAGTAAATCAAAAAAGGATAGATTCTGAATCAAATCAATACCGACAATCAATCATCAGAGTCTGTGAATGCTCAGATGACAGAAACTCACAGTGAACACGACAAATCCAGCAAAAAATATTTACTGTTACTTACATTAAGCGCTTTAGGAATAGTTTACGGGGATATAGGAACAAGTCCGCTGTATGCAATGAAGGAATGTTTTCACGGTCCTCATGCCATAACTGCTAACGAAGCGAATGTACTCGGAATATTATCCCTGATATTCTGGTCTCTTATTATCATAATATCCGTAAAATATATTCTGATTGTAATGAGGGCTGATAATGACGGTGAAGGAGGTATTCTTGCCCTTATGTCCCTTGTAAGCGCAAACGAGAAAAAAACGAGTTTTAAATATATTTTTATAATTACTATAGGACTTTTCGGAGCTGCATTGCTTTACGGAGACGGAATAATTACTCCGGCAATATCAGTTCTTAGTGCAGTTGAAGGATTAAAAAGAGCTTCTCCTTTATTTGAACCATATATTATACCGCTGACGGTTGTTATTCTGGTTTCTCTTTTTTCTGTGCAGAGTAAAGGTACTGCAGGCGTCGGGAAGATTTTCGGACCTATTACTCTGATCTGGTTTCTTACAATTGCCGTTCTTGGTTTTTCATCTGTTTTCAAACACCCGGATGTTTTAATGGCAATTAATCCTTATTTCGCAGTTAATTTTTTTATTGAAAACGGATTCCAGGGATTTGTTATACTAGGTTCAGTTTTCCTTGTTGTAACAGGAGGGGAAGCTTTGTATGCTGATCTTGGTCATTTCGGAAAAACTCCGATTAAATTAGCGTGGTTTTATCTTGTTCTTCCGTGCCTTCTTATAAATTATTTCGGACAGGGAGCTCTCATACTAAGCAATCCCAAAGCTATTGAGAATCCATTTTATTATCTTGCTCCTGACTGGGCTCTTTATCCTCTGGTTTTACTGGCGACTGTTGCAACTGTAATTGCTTCACAGGCACTTATCTCAGGAGCATATTCTATAACATTTCAGGCGCTGCAGCTGGGTTTTCTTCCGAGAATAAGAATTTTACATACGTCCGAAGATGAAAGAGGACAGATATATATTCCGCAGCTTAACTGGTTTTTACTTATTTCGACTGTTGCTCTTGTTCTTGGTTTCAAATCATCCAGTAATCTTGCTGCTGCATACGGAATAGCTGTAACATCCACAATGGTGATAACAACAGTTTTGCTTTCTGTTGCAATGGTAAAATTATGGAAATGGAGCAAGCCGATTGTTTTTATCGTAATTTCATTCTTCCTGTTTATTGATCTTTCCTTCCTTGGAGCTAACATTCTGAAGATTTTACACGGCGGATGGGTTCCGCTTACAATGGGCGCCGTGATATATTTCTTTATGACTACATGGCACAACGGCAGGAAAAACCTGCTCGAGAAAATTCATGAACAGACACTGTCAATTGAAAATTTCGTTACTGAATTTCTAAGCATAAGAATGATAGCAATTCCGGGAACTGCTATTTATATGTCAAGCAGTACCACAGGAACGCCTCCGCCGTTAATTAAAAATATTACTCACAACAGGTTATTGCACAAACAGGTTGTGATCCTGACAATAAAATTTCAGAAAGTGCCTCACATACGGACTGAAGAAAGAATTCAGATCGAACAGCCTACGGAAGGCTTTTACAGAGTTATTGCAAATTACGGGTTTATGGATAAAACGAATATTCAGCAGATAATAGATCTGCTCGATAAACAGGGCGTGAAGATCAAAATGGAAAAAACAACTTTTTTCCTCGGAAGGGAAACGCTTATTCCAACAAATAAAAATCTGTTTGGCATGATAAGAGATAAGATTTTTATTTTAATGTCAAATAATTCACAAAGGGCAACTGACTTTTTCAATATTCCTCCGACAAGGGTTTATGAAGTCGGGACGCAGGTTGAACTATAATTTCATTCAGAAAATAATAATCAATGTCTCTTTCGTCCGAGTTTAAAGAATCTCTCAAGACCGTTGATACAGAAGAAATACTTGATCTGGTTATATTCAGACCGTTGTCTTTTGTGTTTGTCAAACTGATTTATAATACTTCAATTACTCCGAATCAGATCTCTGTTGTTGCTCTGTTTTTCGGGATTATGTCGGGTGTTCTTTACGGTTTTTCCGAATACAGATTCTTTATTCTTGCTTCCGCAAGTTTTTTTATATGCAATACACTGGACTGTATGGACGGTCAGCTTGCAAGACTTAAGAAAAACGGAACAAAGATAGGAAGGGTTATAGACGGGTTTATTGATTATCTGACCTCAATCTCTGTTTTTCTGGGTCTCGGTGTGGCAATGACATACATTACCGGAGATCCGCTGTACAGCTGGCTTCTTACAATAGCTGCAGGCGTTTCAAAGGCAGTGCAGAATATGTTTTTTGACCAGTACAGGAATTTATATCTCGAATATGTTTATCAGAAAGCTTCCGGACTTGACGATGAGATTGAGGAATATTCTGCTGAAAAAGAAAGACTTAAAGATATCAAAGGAAGATACTTTGAGAAACTTCTGATCTCTTTGTATCTTTCTTATTCGGCATTTCAGAAGAATATGTCAAAGCATTCAGTACTCAGAGTAACTCCCGAAGCTTATAAATCCGGGAACAAGCTTCTGATCAGATTATGGAGCTGGATCGGTTCGACTACTCACATGGTAGCTCTGATTGTTTTCTCTCTCTTAAACAGAATAGATCTTTACCTTATACTGACTGTCACGCTTGGGAATCTGATTTTCGTCCTGCTTCTTCTCCGCCAGAAATCAGTTAATAAAAAATTTTCCGATAAATAATTTAATTTAAATGCAGGCAATAATACTGGCAGCCGGAGTTTCAAGAAGACTGAGACCTTTAACAGACACAACTCCAAAATGCCTGTTAAATATCGGCGATAAAAATCTGCTTCAGAGAACCATTGAAAATGTACTTTCAAACGGGATCAGTGAATTCATATTCGTTACAGGTTACAGGGAAAATATGATCAGGGATTTTGTTGATGCATTTTTCCCCGGTATCGGTAAAACATTTATATCAAATCCGGATTATGAGAATAATAACAATTCATATTCACTCTGGATGACTAAGGATTATGTCAAAGGCGATATTCTTTTGCTTGACAGCGATATTCTGTTTGATGAAAAAATCATCGGAGAGTTATTGCTTTCGGAAAAAGAAAACTGCCTTGCGGTTAATTATACAGATTCACTTGATGAGGAACAGATAAAAGTCATACTTGACACTGACAGTAAAATTCTGAATATAGGCAAAGATATTTCGATTCCTGATTCAGCCGGTGAATCGATCGGAATCGAAAGGTTTTCTCAGTATTTTATGAAAGGTCTGTTTGCTATATTAGACAGGAAAATTACGCAGGAAAACAATGTTAACGAGTTTTACGAAGCATCATTTCAGGAATTAATTGACACCGGCAAAATAAATCAGGATAAAAGGAACAGTATCTATGCAGTTGATGTTTCGGAATTCAGGTGCATGGAAATAGATACTCTCCAGGATTTCGAAAACGCACAAAGATTAATAATTAATAAATGAATAATTCATACAGGAGACCGGGTTTCTTCGGAGGATTTTCACTTTTTCCTCCGATAATAAAACTGCTTCTTTTATCAAATGTCGTCATATACATAATTTTTAATCTGATTCTTACCGGATTCAAGGTGGGAAATATGTCATTTGAAGTTATTGTATATAAATATTTCGCTTTAAATCCGCTTTCCGGAGTGTCAATGGGACAGATAGAGCTGAGTTTTTATCCCTGGCAGCTCATCACATATATGTTCCTTCACGGAGGTTTCTTTCATCTGCTTCTGAATATGTTTGCTCTCTGGATGTTTGGCGCTGAACTCGAAAATATTTGGGGACAAAACAGATTTCTGATGTATTATATGATGTGCGGAATCGGCGCAGGTTTATGCAATCTTTTTATCGCTCCTTTATTTACTTCTGTCGGTCCGACTGTCGGAGCGTCCGGCGCTATCTACGGTATACTCGTAGCTTTCGGTTATCTTTTCCCTGACAGAAATATATACATTTACGGCATACTGCCTGTCAAAGCAAAGTATCTTGTTATTTTCTATATGCTGATTGAAGTTTTCTCCGTTGCAGGCGGTACTCAGTCCGGTATTGCCCATTTTGCTCATCTCGGAGGCGGAGTGATAGGCTTGATTTATCTTCTTGTCTTTTACAAAAAATCCTCATCTGATTTTTTCGGTAATTCGGATATACTTAAAAACAGGTTCACATCTTATTACTCGTCTAAAAACAACCCGGATAAAGAATCTTTGCTAAAAAGTAAAATCAAAATGAACGAGAATATTGCGGATGCTCATTATCAGGAAATAGAAGTCACAGATTACAAGAAACAAATGGAAAATCAGGAGCGGTCCGCTCAGGAAAAAATCGATGCCATTCTTGACAAACTAAGCGAAGGCGGATATCAGAATCTGACACCGGAAGAAAAAAGAATTCTGTTTCAGGAAAGCAAAAAACTGAGATGACCGATAAGATGAATACTGATACATTGTCAAAAAAATACTGCAACAGTCTTACTTCATATTCACGATATACCACCAGAGAAGTTAAAATCGGCAATATTCCTCTGGGTGGTGATAATCCCATCCGCGTTCAGTCAATGACGACAACTGATACTATGGATACTGTTGCAACAGTGGAACAGTCGATCAGAATTATCGAAGCCGGCTCGGATTATGTCAGAATTACAGCTCCGAGTCTCAACGAAGCAAAAAATTTAGAGAACATAAAGAATGAATTAAGGAGAAGAGGTTATGATACTCCTTTAATCGCCGACATTCACTTCACTCCCAACGCCGCTGAAATGGCTGCAAGAATTGTTGAAAAAGTCAGGATCAATCCGGGTAACTATGCGGACAGGAAGAAATTTGAATTTATAGACTACAATGATGATGCTTATAATACGGAACTTGAAAGGATAAGAAATAAATTTACCCCGCTTGTAAAAATTTGCAAAGAATACGGAACTGCCATGAGGATAGGCACTAATCACGGTTCATTATCAGACAGGATTATGAGCAGATTCGGAGATACTCCTGTCGGCATGGTGGAATCTGCGCTTGAGTTTGTAAGGATCTGCGAAGATCTGGGATTTTATGAAATTGTACTTTCCATGAAAGCAAGCAATCCGAAAGTAATGGTCGAAGCTTACAGACTGCTTGTAAATAAAATGGAAGAAGAGAAAATGAATTACCCGCTTCATCTCGGTGTGACGGAAGCCGGAGACGGCGAAGACGGGAGAATCAAATCCGCTGTAGGAATTGGAACTCTCCTTGAAGACGGTCTCGGCGATACGGTAAGAGTTTCCCTTACTGAAGATCCTGAATTCGAAATTCCTGTCGCTCTCAATCTTGTAAACCGTTATTCGGTTCTCAGGAAAGCCCACACTGAAATTCCGGCTGTAATCAGCAATCCGCTTGACCCTTTTGATTTTAAAAGAAGAGATACTTCTGAAGTTGACAAAATCGGAGGACATAATGTACCGGTTGTGGTCATCTCAGCTGATGAAAGCATTTTTAAAAGTCATGACGGCCTGAAAGAACTCGGATATTATTACAGTGAATCTCTTGATAAATGGAATATAGGAGATATTGCTCCTGATTTTCTTTTTCTCGGAAACAGGGATATTCAGTACAAACTTCCGGGCACGTTAAGAAAAATTTTTGAATACGATTTCTGGAAATCCTCAGCCGCAAGAGAAGACAGTTTTCCTCTTTTTAATACTTCACAGTATTTATCAGAAAGCATCAGATCGGAAAGAATAAATTTTCTTTCAGTAACAATTGATGATCTGAATGAAAATCTGATAAATGAAATAAGTAAAGATAAAAGTTGTGTGCTGATATTGAGCAGCAGTAATGAACATGCCATGGCAGAGCTGAGAAGAGTATTCATTGAAATTATAAACAGAGAAATCCGCTGCCCCGTTATAGTCAAAAAGATTTTTGACGGAAAATATAAAACCGACGATGAGCTTCTGATGCTTTATTCTGCGACTGATGTCGGCGGACTTATGCTTGACGGACTCGGAGACGGGATCTGGATAGACTCTGCCCCTTCTGATCTGAAAACTCTGAACAGCGTGAGTTTCGGAATACTTCAGGCGGCACGTACAAGAATTTCACGCACTGAATATATTTCCTGTCCTTCCTGCGGAAGAACACTTTTTGATCTGCAGATCACAACGGCAAATATCAGGAACAGAACTGATCATCTTAAAGGCGTGAAAATCGCCGTCATGGGATGCATTGTAAACGGTCCGGGGGAAATGGCTGATGCCGATTACGGATATGTAGGAAGCGGTCCGGATAAAATCACTCTTTACAAAGGCAGAGAAGTGATGAAGAAGAATATCAGCGCTGAAACATCTGTTGATGAACTTATAGAACTTATAAAAAACAATGGTGACTGGACAGAAAAGAAAGTCTGACAATTTTGAATTGTTCCTCAAAGCACAAAATGTGTGTCTGCAATTTTTATCCGCTTAATCTGACTAATCCGGGGAATTAAAATTTAAAAATTAAAAATAACAGTAAATTAATATCTTTCTTTAGTATTCATAGTATTGATTTAAAATTAAAACTATAACAATAAACAAATACATGATTAAAACTTTTATTGCTTTTTTGTTCATTTTATTTTCTTTGAATTCTCAGGCATATTCCTCTGATCCTTACACTATAGAAATTGAACAGGTCAGCATGCCCGGTACGCCGGCAATACATTCATTTGCTTTTGCACAGTCAGGCGGCAAATGGCTTTTTATAGGAGGAAGGACAAACGGACTTCACGGATTCACACCCGCAACCGCATTCCCGAAACAGTTTTCTAACACAAATATATTCGTTGTCGATCCGGGTTCAACTCAGACATGGTCAAGAAATATATTTCTCGACCTGCCGTATACCGTGACTGATCAGTTCAGGTCATCCAATATGGAATCAGTCCAGAGCGGAAATAAACTTTATATAGCCGGAGGATACGGTTACGACAGCACCGTAAACAGTCTGAAAACTTTTCCCCTCCTGACAGTAGTTGATGTGAACGAAATTATACAGGCTGTTATTAACGGAAATTCCATTGCTCCTTTTGTAAGACAAATCACTGACAGCAGAATGCAGGTAACCGGCGGCGAGCTGGAAAAACTCGGAGATTATTTTTATTTAACCGGTGGACATATATTTACGGGAGGTTACAGAAGAACTGTCAATAATCAGATTTATACCGATCAGATAAGAAAATTCAAAATTAATGATGACGGCATAAATATTTCGATCTCGGACTACAGCGCTTCGACAGATACAATTGAATATCACAGACGTGATCTTAATCTTGTTCCTGCACTTAAGGATAACGGTTTAACGAAATATCTCATAATGTACGGAGGCGTTTTTAAAAGGAATATAGATCTGCCGTATCTGAATCCGATTTACATAGAAGACAACAGCATAACTGTTGATTACGGTTATGAACAAGTAATGAATCAGTACACGACTGCTTACTTGTCAGCTTACAACTCTGCAGCAGGAAAAATGCATACGACTTTTTTTGGCGGAATGAGTCTTCATACTTTCAATGAAATTACTCAGGCTCTTGAATATGATTCATTAGTTCCTTTTATAGATGACATTACAACACTGACAAGAAATCAGGACGGCACCTCCGGAGAAATTATTTCCACTGAAAAAATGCCCGCTCTTCTGGGAACAAATGCAAAATTTATTCTAAGCGATTCAGTTCCTCATTATGATAACGATGTAATTAACTTAAATCAGATCACAGGAAGAACGCTTGCAGGTTATGTTTACGGAGGTATAAGAGCTCTTCTTCCGAATAACGGTTCGAGTTTTCCTTCCGAATATATTCTGAAAGTCTACATTACTCCTGATTTTCCATTACCGGTTGAAATGTTATCTTTCAGTTCTTCCGTAATCAGAAGCAGTGTTTTACTTAACTGGGTAACTTCTAACGAAGAAAACAATTCCGGATTTGAAATTGAAAGGAAGGTCTCTGACAACATAAACACAGACTGGATGAAAACAGGATTTGTAAAGGGTAAAGGAAGTTCAAATGTCCGGAATACATACACCTTTGAAGACAGAAATCTCAATACAGGAAAGTATGAATACAGACTTAAGCAAACTGACTTCAACGGAAATTATCGTTATTACAATCTTACAAACGAGGTGATAATCGGAACTCCTGACAGGTTTTCACTATCACAGAATTATCCGAATCCGTTTAATCCATCTACTGTAATTAATTTTCAGATCTCAAAAGGAAACAATGTAACTCTTAAAATTTATAATTCTTCCGGCTCAGAGATCTCAACATTAGTAGATGAATTTAAAGAAGCAGGATACTACTCGTATGAATTTTCCGCTTCCGGAAAACTTGCCAGCGGAGTTTATTACTGCAAATTAAATTCAGGGGGGTCTGAAGATGTAATAAGAATGATTCTGCTGAAATGATTTTCAAGCCATCCGGAATCAGCCTTAATGATTTAATCCGGCTTTTTCATTTTATAAGGAATGTAATTTTTTTATATTGAACAACAAAATAAAACTTAACAATACTCTGATGAAAACAAAAAAAGATTATCTGAAAGAAACAATAAAGCATATTGACATAAAAAAGCATAACGTGATTTCTCTTGTAGAAGACATGAAAGATATGGCTTTCTCTTCAAGAGATCTGGCAAATGCTGCGGCTTATTATGATATGATGCTCTCCGATAAAAACTGTTCTGTGATTCTATGCCTTGCAGGTTCCTTGTTTTCAGCCGGTCTGAAGAATGTAGTGGTTGATATGGTCCGCAATAATATGGTTGATGCAATAGTTTCAACCGGTGCGATCATTGTGGATCAGGATTTTTTTGAAGGGCTCGGATACAAGCATTACAAAGGTTCGCAGTTTGTAGATGACAATGAAATGAGAGAGCTTATGATCGACAGAATTTATGATACTTATATTGACGAAGAAGATCTTAGAGAATGCGACATGACAATAGCCCGGATCTGTGATACTCTTGAAAAGAGACCTTATTCCTCGAGAGAATTTATATGGCATATGGGCGAGTATCTTTCAAAGAACGGGAAGAACAAGGATTCTGTGGTTCTTGCCGCATATGAAAACAATGTTCCTATCTTTGTACCTGCATTTTCAGACTGCTCCGCGGGATTCGGTTTCGTTCATCATCAGTTCAATAATCCCGATCTAAATGTTTCTCTGGATTCGGCAAAGGATTTTCTCGAACTCACAAAGATCAAGCTTGAAGCATTTGAATCCGGACTTTTTATGGTAGGAGGCGGCGTTCCGAAGAATTTTGCACAGGATACTGTCGTTGCTGCTGAAATCCTCAATAAGGAAGTACCGATGCATAAATATGCAATTCAGATCACTGTAGCAGATGACAGAGACGGAGCGTTATCCGGATCTACTCTGAAGGAAGCAAGTTCGTGGGGGAAGGTTGATATGACTTATGAACAGATGGTTTACTGCGAAGCGACTATTGCAATGCCTCTGATAGCCGGATACGCTTATCACAAAGGTAACTGGAAAAACCGGACCAAGAGGGAATTTCAGAAGATGTTTCTTAAGGAACAAGCTGAAGCTTAATATTATTTAATCTTTTTAATAACAAAACAGCGTCGGATAATCCGGCGCTGTTTTTTTTGTTTGAATTACATTTTTTAAAAACGTCTAATCAATATCAATCAAAACTGACCCGATGCTTTTTGTGTTTTCAAAATAAGAAAGTATTTTATGCAATACGTCATCTACCACAGAATCAGGACAGGAAGCTCCGCTTGTGAGAATTATTTTCAGAGGACTTTTTTCCTGTAAATAATTTACCGTTACTTTTTCAGTCTGATTATGAAAATCAAAATGGCTGATTAAATTCCGGGAAAGAATCTTATCGGCGGAAGAAATAAAATAAGTCGGAAGTTTCTCTTCGCACAGCTCTGCTATGTGAGAAGTATTCGAACTGTTGTACCCTCCGACGACAATTGCCAGATCTGCATTCTGCTCAAGCAGTCCGTAAGTGGCATTCTGATTATCGTGAGTTGCATAACAAAGCGTGTCTTTTGTATCTGCAATATGTTCATCAATATTTTCCAGCCCGAATTTATTTATCATAATATTCTTCAGATATTCTGAAATAGCCGTGGTCTCAGTAGCCAGCATTGTTGTCTGATTAACGACTCCGATCCGGTTCAGATGTATTTCCGGATCAAACCCTTCGGAATATTTTCCGTGAAATATTTTATAAAACTCATTAATACCGGTTTCTCCGGATATAATTTTACCGAGTTTTATGGTTTCATCCATATCACGGATAATGACCGTAGGAGCTGATTCCTTGCTGTGAGAAAAAGTAGCCCGGGTTTCTTCGTGTCTGTACTTGCCGTGAACAACAATTGTAAAATCCGATCTGCCGAGAGATTCCGCCCTGTTCCATACTTTTTCGACGAACGGACAGGTAGTGTTATATTTCAGAGGATCAATACCGATATCATTCAGTTTTTTTTCGATCTCAAGTGTGGTGCCGAATGCAGGAATAATTACCACATCATCATTTTTCAGTTCGTCCCAGCTTATTATTTCATTACCCGATGTATCCATTATAAAACCCACGCCGCGGTTTTTAAGATCATTATTAACCTCGGAGTTATGTATCATTTCACTTAAAAGAAAAATCCGTTTATCCGGGTTTTCTTCAATTGCTTTATAGGATATTTCAATGGCATTTTTTACTCCGTAGCAAAATCCGAAATGTCTTGCAATAAAAAACTGCACCGGACCGAAATCAAGAAGAGTAGGCGAATAATTCTTTTTTTTCGGATCATTCGCCTTTCTGGAATTTTTAATTCTTGAAATTACAGGGCTGTTGTAAAACTGCGGTATGTCGAAGGATTTCATTATTCTAATCCTTCCAAATCAGCCAGATCTTTAAATCTTCCCACTGCTTTTTTATTTTTTTTAAAATCTTCCAGGCATAAAAAACTGATTTTTAAATCATCAATGAATTCTTCAACTCTGTCCTTATAACTTTCCTCGAAATTTAATGCATCAAGTGAAGTTATAATGTCAATTCTCACAGGTGGATAACCGATTTGAAAAATTAAATCATCCGAAATGAAATCGTTCTCAGATAAACCGGATGTTGGGAATCCAAATTCTTTTATGCATGCATAAACCCTTTTTGAATTTTCTTCGTTATTGTTCACCCAGAAATCTATATCACCTGTATATCTCGGATGTCCGTGAAATGCCAGTGCAAATGCACCGACTACAAGATATTCAACTTTGTTTGCGTTTAATAATTCTATAAACTCTCTGTAATCTTGGTGCAGGCTTTTCATAAAATTGTTTTCTTAATATTTCGACTGAAGCAATTCTTTGTTCATGACTTCTGGTAATCCAGTAGCTGTAATCAGAAGGCGCGTCTTTTATCAGCCCTTTAAAAAAAACTTTTTTGATAATTTTGTTTTCCATTCTGTATGAATCAGAATTATTCAAAAGCAGACAAACCCGTAACATCTTCGCCCAGTATCAGCGTATGCATTTCGTGTGTGCCTTCATAAGTCTTTACTGACTCAATATTATTCTGATGTCTCATTATCGGATATTCATCCAGAATCCCGTTTGCTCCGAGCATTTCCCTCGCCATACTTGCTATGTTCTTGGCAATTTCACAGTTATTTCTCTTAGCCATGGAAACCTGCTGCGGTCTCATCTTACCTGAATCTTTCAGCTTTGCAAGCTGATAACAAAGTAACTGGGCTTTTGTTATTTCCGTAATCATATAAGCTAATTTCTCCTGAGTGATCTGAAATCCCGCGATCGGTTTGCCGAACTGAATTCTTGATAAAGAATAATTCAAAGCTGTATTGTAACATTCCATTGCGAGTCCTACGACTCCCCAGGCGATTCCATACCTTGCCTGTGTGAGACACATCAGAGGAGATTTAAGTCCGTTGGCGTTTGGCATGAGATTTTCATCGGGAATAAAACAATCCGAAAAAACAAGTTCGGATGTCACTGAAGCTCTCAGGGAAAGTTTTCCTTTTGTTTCCGGAGCAGAATAACCTTTTGTCCCTTTATCCACAAGAAACCCTTTGACCTTGCCGTCAAGCTTAGCCCATACAATTGCTACATCGGCAATTGTTCCGTTTGTAATCCACATCTTGGCTCCGTTCAGAACATACCCGCCGTCAACTTTCTCCGCTTTTGTTATCATACCTCCCGGATTACTTCCGAAATCCGGTTCGGTAAGACCGAAGCAACCAATCAGTTCACCTTTGGCAAGTTTCGGAAGATACTTTTTCCTCTGATCTTCACTGCCGAATTCGTAGATCGGATACATAACAAGACCGGATTGTACGGATGCAAAACTTCTTACGCCGCTGTCGCCTCTTTCAAGCTCCTGCATAATCAGTCCGTAAGCAATGTTATTTATTCCCATGCCTCCGTATTCGACCGGAAGAGTCGGACCGAAAATTCCGAGTTCAGCCATTTTAGGAATGAGCTGCGTCGGAAAATGCATTTCCTGATTATACTCTTCGATTATTGGTATTACTTCTTCGTTGACAAAGTCCCTGACTGTATCTCTTATCGATTTTTCTTCGTCCGTCAGCATGTCATCAATTGCATAATAATCAACACCTTTGAATGTTCCTACTGTTTGCATTTTATTAACCTCTTTCTGTTTAAATTAAATAATATTTTCTAAATTATTTTTTCGAGATATGAGTAATTTTTATCATTTGTCCTGAATGTTACCTTTATGCTGTTCTTAAGATATTTTACCTTACTTACTTCTGCAAGTTTATATATCATGCTAACGGTTTTATGATCATCAGGACGGAGCTTTAATGTCCTTTCATGATTTTCCTTACTCAGTTCTTCTTTGATTTTTTCCAAAAGGGATTTTATGTTCATCCCTTTTGCTGCTGAAATAAAGACTGAATCCTTAAACTCTGACTTAAGATGTTTGATCATATCCGTATTCTCAAGATTATCCACCTTGTTGAAAACATTTATTATGACCTTTTCTCCCGCACCTATTTCATCAAGAGTCTTTTTAACTATTTCCATCTGATCCGTAAATCTGTGATTTGATGCGTCTATCACGTGAAGCAGCAGATCTGATTCGACCACTTCCGATAAAGTTGATTTAAATGATTCAATCAGATCATGAGGAAGATTCTTTATAAATCCGACTGTATCAGAGATCAGCACTTTCTTCGGAAATTTTGTAACGGCGCTTCCTTTCTCATTTACGGGAAGATCGAGCGATTTCGTCGAAGTATCAAGTGTCGCAAACAATTTATTTTCGACATAGGCGCCTGCATTTGTGAGTGTATTCAGCAAAGTTGATTTACCCGCATTTGTATAACCTACAAGTGAAATTCTGAAAAAATTTTTTCTCTCTTTTGACTGGGTCTTTCTTTGTTCATCTACTTTTAAAAGTTTTTCTTTTAAAAGTGAAATCCTTAATTTAATAAGCCTTCTGTCAGTTTCAATCTGTGTTTCACCGGGTCCTTTTGTGCCAATTCCGCCGAGCTGTTTAGAAAGGTGAGTCCATTGTCTTGTAAGTCTGGGCAGAGTATATTCGAGCTGCGCGAGTTCTACCTGAAGCTTTGCTTGCGCTGTTCTTGCATTTGAAGCAAAGATATCAAGTATGAGATTTGATTTGTCAATTATCTTGCATTTTATTTTTTGCTCCAGATTTCTTAACTGTGTGTAGGCAAGTTCATTTTCAAAAATCACAAGTTTAATATCGTTGTCTGTAACATATTCTGAAATTTCCTCTGCTTTCCCCTTGCCGATCATAAATCTTGAATCATAAATGTCATTTTGCTGAAAAAATGTTTTGACAACTTCGGCTCCGGCTGTTTCAGCAAGAAATTTCAGTTCTTCAAGCGAATCTTCGGAATGATAATTTTTTTTATCCCTTCGGTTAGAATAACAAACCAGTACTGTCTTTTCTATTTCTTTGCGGGTTTCTTCCAATCTTATATTTTCAGTTTTTTAAAATTACTTAAATTGATACTGATATTAAAGTCATACAGTGAAGCATAATGCTAATTTCAGACTAAGCAGTCTTTATTTACCACTAAGTCATGAGGACACTAAGGAAATGTTTTATAATTAGAATGCTTTTGTGCATCAGGGTCTTTAAGTTAAAAAAATATTTCTAGATTTGAGACTCCTTCTTTCGGCGAGGCAAACCCGCCTTCGGCACTTGTCTCAAAAATATCACAATTCTTGGAACACAGAGATCTTAGTTTTTATTCCTTTTTCCTCTGTGCCTCCGCGTCTCTGTGTTGATAAATAAGTTTTGAGACTGAATCCTTCAGCGAGGCAAGCCCGACTTCGGCACTTGTCTCAAAACTATCACAATTCTTGGAACACAGAGAACTTAGTTTTTATTCCCGTTTTCCCTCTGTGGCTCCGCGTCTCTGTGTTGACAAATAAGTTTTGAGGCAGTTTCAAAAAAAGAGGAGTTTTAAATATTTTGATATTTATTTTAAATTGACTAAGTTACCGAAATGCTGGTTCCTAAACTTTTTACATCTCTTAAGTCATACAGCAGACATTTATTCTTCAAAGACCTGACAGCAGGGATAATTGTCGGCATTGTCGCATTGCCTCTCGGAATTGCTTTCGGGATCGCTTCGGGAGTATCTCCTGAAAAAGGATTGTTTACTGCTGTAGTTGCAGGATTTATTATTTCAGCATTAGGCGGCAGTAAAGTTCAAATTGGCGGTCCCACAGGCGCTTTCATAGTAATCGTGTACGGGATTGTTCAGAAATTCGGACTGGACGGACTGATGCTTGCGACAATTATGGCGGGGATTATTCTGATTATAATGGGACTTCTGAAGCTCGGTACTCTTATAAAATTCATTCCTCTTCCGCTTATAACGGGTTTTACATCCGGTATCGGCCTGATAATTTTCACTACACAGATAAAGGATCTCCTCGGTTTAAAGTTTCAGAATATTCCGCCGGAATTTCTTGAAAAAATTCCTGTCTATATTGAAAACATCGGAACTGCGGATATTCATACAGTAATTCTGTCTGCCGTTACTTTACTTATAATAATTTTCTTTCCTTTTCTGACAAAAAGAATTCCTTCCCCATTTGCCGCTTTAATAGCAGGGACACTTATTGCTTACTTTTTTAATCTTAACATAGAAACTATAAGTTCAAAATTCGGCAGCATACCGAACTCAATTCCGGCACCGTCGTTTCCTGAGATCACATATTCAAAAGTATATGATTTACTGGGACCAGCATTTACGATAGCTGTTCTTGCATCTATCGAATCATTGTTATCAGCCGTTATTGCGGACGGTATGACAGGAGGGAGACACAGATCCAATATGGAACTTATAGCCAACGGCATTGCAAATATTGCTTCACCTGTTTTCGGAGGAATTCCCGCGACAGGCGCTATAGCAAGAACGGTTACAAATATCAGAAACGGCGGACAAACTCCCGTAGCGGGAATAATACATTCTCTCGTATTACTTTTAATTTTGCTTTTCTTTGGTCAGTACGCAGGTATGGTTCCATTATGCGTCCTTGCTTCAATACTTACAGTCGTTGCATACAATATGTTTGAATGGAGAGAATTCAAATCTCAGCTGAAAATGCCTAAAAGCGATGTGGCCGTTTTACTGACAACATTTTTTCTTACTGTAATTTTTGATCTGACTATTGCCATTGAGATCGGAATGATAATGACTGCATTTTTATTTATGCACAGAATGGCTGCCGTTGCTAATGTAGGGATAATATCAAAAGAATTTGATGAAAACCTGTCTGACAAAGATGTTCCTGCGGCTTTTCCGGCTGATGAAATGAATATTCCGGATGGAGTTGTTATTTATGAAGTGAATGGTCCGTTTTTTTTCGGTGCTGCAAGTAAGTTCAAGGATACTCTTAGAGCCACTGAAACAAAATCCAGAGTACTTATTCTCCGGCTGAGAAACGTACCGGCAATTGATGCCACCGGAATTGCAACCATTGATGATATTCATGACGGCTGCAAAAAATCAAAGACATTTCTTGTCCTGTCCGGAATTCACGCACAGCCCTTGTTTGCCGCCGAAAAAGCAGGACTTATAAACAAAATCGGAGAAGAAAATGTCAAGGGAAGCATTGAAGATGCATTGATAAGGGCAAGGGAAATTCTAAATGCGGTTTAATTTTTTCTTTCATCATGCATTGCTTCAGATTTATATTTAATGTTAACTATTTTTAAAGTAAGTTCAGATAAAAACCAGCCCTCTTATTTCCCTCTGTTCAGCAGGGATTGGAGGGTTAATTATTATAAAGATGAAAGTTAAGAAAGATAAAGTAATGCTGATTACGCTCGGTTGTTCAAAAAATCTCGTGGATTCGGAGTTCATTTTTTCACAGCTTAAATCCAATGATATTGAAATTACGGATGATGAAACCAAAGCTGAAAATGTAATTATTAATACATGCGGTTTTATAGAATCCGCAAAGCAGGAATCTATTGATACTATTATCAGGGCAGTAGATCTGAAATCAAAAGGAAAACTGAAAAATGTTTACGTTGCGGGTTGTCTTTCCGACAGGTATAAAAAAGATCTTGAAAAAAGCATTCCGGAAGTCGATATGTATTTCGGAGCTACCGACAAGCCGAATACAATAAAAGGGATTCTTAACGAACTCGGCGCTGATTACAAAACCAGTCTGGTTGGGGAGAGGACTTTAACGACTCCTTCGCATTTTGCATATCTGAAAATAAGCGAAGGCTGTGATAATCCCTGTTCATTCTGCGCTATCCCGATCATGAGAGGTAATCACAGATCCAAACCTCTTCAGGAAATTATGACTGAAGCTCAGATTCTCGCATCAAAAGGAGTAAAGGAACTTATAGTCATAGGTCAGGATACGACATACTGGGGTTTTGACCTTGCTGAAAGAAAAAGGAATTTATCTCTTGTCCTTTCTGAGTTATCAGGGATAAATGGCATTGAATGGATACGATTAATGTATGCATATCCTTCGAGATTTCCTGACGATCTGATTGATACTTTTAACAGATTTGAAAATATCTGCAGGTATATTGATATTCCTGTTCAGCATGTATCTGATAAAGTTCTAAAATCCATGAGAAGAGGGATTACTAAATCTTCTCTGATCAGTCTTCTGGAAAAACTCAGAAAAGAAATCCCCGGAATTGCAATAAGGACGACCATTATTGTAGGTTATCCTGATGAAACCGAAAATGAATTCTCTGAACTGCTGGATTTTGTCAGGGATTTCAGATTTGACAGGCTCGGCGTATTTACATATTCAAATGAGGAAGGGACTTATGCAGCAACTATTCCCGACAGAATTCCGTTAAAAGAAAAGCTCCTGAGGCAAAAATTGATTCTCGATGCACAGAAAGAGATATCACTTACTAATAATAACCGTTCAGTCGGCAAAAAAGAGAAAGTTCTTATTGACAGAAAAGAAAACGGCTATTCAGTCGGCAGAAGCTATAAAGATGCTCCAGAGATAGATCAGGAGATATATATAAATGATAACAGTCTTATGACAGGTGAATTTTATGATGTAAGAATATTTGACACTGAAGAGTTTGATCTTTTTGCAGAAGTTGAAGATAAAGAAAATAAATAATCATTAATCCGCAAAGTTTTTTAATTTTTAAGGGAGTTAGTCATGAAAAAATTCATACTAAATATTATTTGCAGCAACCAATTCATGAAATCGTTGTTTTTGATTTTATTCATTTCCGTGATTCCCTCAGTATCTGCATTTTCACAGCTAGTTGATAAATCCATAAAATCCGAAGTAAAGGAATTTTTCTTTTTTGATCCGCTTGTATTTTACAGCAGCGAAAAAGAGAAAGCCCGTCTTGATGCCTATTTCGAAATTCCTCTGGAAAATCTCCAGTTCAAGAAAAACTACAGTACAAAACTGTATGATGCCAGTGTAAATTATGTTATTAAAATTACCAATTCATCCGATGAAACAGTGGTGAACGAATCTATAAACGACTATGTAACTACTTCTAAAAGCACGCAGAAAAATCTTGAGGAATCT
>JAFDZQ010000021.1 GCA_018266895.1 Bacteroidota bacterium | reverse complement strand
TTTCTTTTGCCTTTAAAACAGCATCCTTGCCGTTGAAGTCGCCCTTGTCCGGTTTTGTGATCCATCCGAGTCCTGCTTCAATGGTATTGTTTGTTTCATCCATATCATTGCCGTAAAGTCTGAATGCATGTTCAAGTCTTAAAGTATCCCTTGCTCCGAGTCCAGCCGGCTTTATGCCGAATTCCTTTCCTGCTTCGAAAATTGCATTCCATAGATCCTCGGATTTTTTCACGTCGGATGAAGTATAAAGTTCGAAACAAACTTTCTCACCTGTATAACCCGTGTGTGAAATAATCGCATCCTGTCCGGCTATTTTTCCCGTGACAAATTTGTAATATTCTATTTCAGATAAATTAACCTCTGTTAGTTTCTGAAGCGTGGCTAATGAATTTTTTCCCTGAACCGCCAGTAGAGATGTTTCATCAGAAATATTTTTTAATGTCACATCACCGGATAAATTTTTTTGCATCCATTCGATGTCTTTATCAATATTCGAAGCATTAATTACAAGCATGTAATGATCACCGAGGTTGTAAACGAGAAGATCATCCACAATGCCTCCGTCCTTGAGACACATGGCAGAATACTGAACATCTCCTTTCTCAAGCTTCGAAACATCATTTGTAGTCAGCCTCTGAACGAAGTCAAATGCATCCTTTCCGCGTACTTCCACTTCGCCCATATGTGAAACATCGAATACTCCTACCGATTCCCGCACAGCTTTGTGTTCCGCGATAATGCCTTCATACTGCACAGGCATTTCATATCCTGCAAAATCAACAAGCTTGGCGCCGTACTTTTTGTGAATGCTGTTAAACGCTGTTTTTTTCACTATGAAATATAATTTTATATAAATAAAAAATTATTTGCTGTTCAGCTTTTCCCAGTCTTTCAGAAATGTACTGAGACCGATATCCGTAAGAGGATGTTTTGCAAGCTGATCTATGACTTTAAACGGCATCGTGGCGATATCCGCTCCGATGAGAGCACTGTCCACAAAATGTATCGGGTGTCTGACTGAAGCGACAAGCACCTGTGTCTGATAGTTGTAATTACCGTATATCTGAACGATCTGCTGAATGAGTTCCATCCCGTTCTGCGAAATATCATCTAATCTCCCTACAAACGGACTTATAATATAAGCTCCGGCTTTTGCGGCAAGCAATGCCTGCGATGCCGAGAAACACAGAGTTACATTTGTCCTGATCCCTTCTTCGGAAAATATTTTCACGGCTTTGAGACCTTCTTTAATTAAAGGAACTTTCACGACTATATTTTTATGTATCTTTGCGAGTTCCCTTCCTTCTTTTAACATTTCATCTCTTGTCACTGAAACAACCTCAGCACTGATGTCGCCGTCAACGATCGCGCAGATTTTTTCAAGCATTGATCTGAAATCTTTATGACCTTCTTTTGAAACAAGTGATGGATTCGTAGTTACTCCATCAAGTATTCCCATATCCGCAGCTTCTTTTATCTCATTAAGATTAGCTGTATCTATGAATATCTTCATATATGTAATTTTACTTTATAATTATTAATTAACTGTCAGAAAAATAGGTATAATAAATAATTATAAAAAGTGAGAATGTTCCGAATAAAATATAATTCCCGTACACTGAAAAATTTTTTTCTCACTGAAAAAACAATGGAATACATAAGAAAATATTCCATTAACCAATTTAGTCTGCAGTATTACAGTAAAAAACCGGTGAAAATCTGTGAGCAAATATTTTCACATTCAGAGAAATTATTGTCCGACCGGAATGGCTTATGTATTTTTCAGCAAACATCTTCTGCTTAACATAACAATATATTCATATTCCGGATATCCTGATAATTTATTTCAGACTGGTTGCAGGTACAATTTCTCCTCTGTGACACGTCATGCAGTTTATCGTAGCTTCTTTTGATTCGATCTCTTTAATATCTTTGATCATAGTTCTGATCTGACCTGACATCTTCATCATTTCCCGTGCAATCAGTTTTTCCTTTTTCTCATTTGAAGCCCAGTCATTTGTATTGTGGCAATGATCGCAGCCGACGCCCAGCGCTTTACTGAATCCTTTATTCATTACATTAACTAACCTTCCCGCGGGCATTCCCTTCATAATCTGAATGTCACTGAAAACTGAATCAGCCGGAAGCTCCTCTCTGCCTTTTATGTATTCGCTTACTTTATCGGCATAATACTGTTTTGCAGCTTCGAGTGAATCTGAATGAGCATTGCTTCTTTCAAATGTGTTTATGTTTGAAAGACCGTACATTAAAAAAATAATCGCGGATAAAACCGGGATCAAAAAGGATTTTTTCATAAAAAATAAATTAAGTTTAATTTTGCAATTTTAATTCTCCAATTTAAGAAGTTAAGTACAAATAATAAATCTATTTTTAGTAAGTTAAGCTGACTGCTTTTAAATCCGTCAAAACATTATAAATGTTTAGACTAATAATTTTAAACGCTTGAGAATGCGGAGCAAAAAAATGTTCGTGTATAGGAGTCTCGCCGCCGGTAGTATAACAATGGAATTGTATTCTGTCGGAGTGAAGATGAATTGTCTTACGGAAGGATAAGTTCTTTTTTGAAAAAACAAAAGGCTGCTTCATTAATGAAACAGCCTTTGAATTTTCTTTTTGTTAAAATTACTTTAAATCAAAACGGTCGAGGTTCATAACTTTAGTCCATGCATTTACAAAGTCTGTTACGAACTTTTCTTTTGCATCATTGCTTGCATAAACCTCAGCTATTGCCCGCAGCTCTGAATTGGATCCGAATATTAAATCCACTCTGGTTGCTTTCCATTTCACATTTCCGCTCTTTCGGTCACGTCCTTCAAACAAATATTTTTCATCATCAATCGCATGCCACTCCGTACACATATCAAGCAGATTAACGAAAAAGTCATTTGACAATATATCTTTTTTATCGGTAAAAATTCCTGACGAAGAGTTATCGTAATTTGCTCCCAGCATTCGCATACCTCCGAGCAGCACTGTCATTTCAGAAACAGTTAATGTAAGAAGCTGTGCTTTGTCAATAAGAAGAAATTCTGCCGGAACAGCGGATTTTGCTTTCAGATAATTGCGAAAACCATCGGCAAACGGTTCCATCTTTTCAAATGAATCCACATCGGTTTGTTCCTGTGAAGCGTCCATTCTTCCAGGTGTGAAAGGAACTTTAACTTCATGTCCTGCATTTTTTGCAGCCTGCTCTACTCCTGCGCAGCCTGCCAGCACAATCAGATCAGCCAGTGAAATTTTCTTACCGTCTTTTTGAGATTGATTAAATTCCTGCTGAATTTTTACCACAATGCTGAGCACTTTTGATAACTGCTCCGGATTGTTCACTTTCCATTCCAGCTGAGGAGCAAGACGAATTCTTGAACCGTTAGCGCCGCCTCGTTTATCAGAATCCCTGTAAGTTGATGCAGATGCCCATGCAGTGGTTACCATTTCAGTTACAGACAGTCCCGATGTAAGAATTTTCTTTTTTAGTTCTTCAATATCTTTTTCATCAACTAATATATGATCAACTGCCGGAATCGGATCCTGCCAGATGAGGTCTTCTTTTGGAACTTCAGATCCTATATAGCGGGATTTCGGACCCATATCACGATGAGTCAGTTTAAACCAGGCACGTGAAAAAGCATCTTTAAACTCACCCGGGTTTTCATAAAACCTTCTTGAAATTTTTTCATAATCAGGATCAAATCGCAACGAAAGGTCAGTTGTAAGCATAGTCGGCAAATGTTTTTTATCCTTTGAATATGCATCGGGAATTATAGCTTCAGCATTTTTAGCAACCCACTGTTTTGCTCCTGCAGGGCTTTTAGTCAGTTCATATTCGTATTCAAACAGATGTTTGAAAAAATCATGACTCCATTTACTCGGAGTTGATGTCCATGTAACTTCAGGTCCGCCTGTTAAAGTGTCAGCTCCTTTACCTGTACCGTTTTTACTCATCCACCCCAAACCCTGTAACTCTATATCTGCGCCTTCCGGTTCGGGACCAAGCAGTTTCGGATCGCCTGCTCCGTGCGTTTTGCCAAAGCTATGACCGCCGGCAATCAGCGCAACAGTTTCTTCATCATTCATCGCCATACGTTTAAAGGTTTCACGAATGTCTATTGCCGCAGCCACCGGATCGGGATTACCTCCGGGTCCTTCGGGGTTAACATAAATCAAACCCATTTGTACGGCTGCAAGCGGATTTTCCAGATCACGAATACCCGAATAACGGTCTTCATCGCCAAGCCATTTTTTTTCCGCTCCCCAGTAAATACTCTCATCGGGTTCCCAGACATCTTCTCTTCCTCCCGAATAGCCGAATGTTTTAAAGTCCATGGATTCTAACGCAACATTTCCCGCAAGAATAATCAAGTCAGCCCATGATATTTTGTTACCGTATTTTTGTTTGATCGGCCAAAGCAGTCTTCGCGCTTTGTCAAGGTTGGCATTATCCGGCCAGCTGTTAAGCGGAGCAAAACGCTGCAGCCCTTTTCCCGCGCCTCCTCTGCCGTCTCCAACCCTGTAAGTCCCGGCGCTGTGCCATGCCAGGCGGATAAAAAATCCGCCGTAGTGTCCGAAGTCAGCCGGCCACCATTCCTGTGAATCGGTCATAAGATTATGCAGGTCCTTTTTTAATCCTTCGTAGTCCAGAGTTTTAAATGCTTCCCTGTAATTAAAACCCTTATCCATTGGATTTGATAATTCGGAATTTTGCCTCAGCATATTCAGATTTAAACGGTTAGGCCACCAGTCAGTATTTTTGGGTGCGTTCATGGCTCCTATAAACGGGCATTTTTCTGATCGGTTTGATTTGGTTTCCATAATTTAATTAATTTTATTTTTTGAAAATGATAAACATAAAACTCTATCAAAATAATATCTGCTTTCTTTGTATGGTCAGATAAAATCTTTAATGATTAATCTGCATCAGCGAAATACAATTTTTCCGGTAGCTGCTATCGTAATTTTGTTACAGCTGCCGGACATTGCTTTTTATTTCATGCTGCACTCAGAATGAAGATAAACATATTTGAATATGAATGTAATTTACGAATATTAAGCTGAAAGAAATATACAGTTATTTACTACTTTTCATTTACATTTATACCGGCATTATTTAACCCCAAACTTTACACCTTCAGAATCTTTTTCAATACTGTCAAAATTATTTAATCACAGAGAGTCGCACAGCCACAGAGAAATTCTTTTTCATTTCGTTTTTAACTTTGCGTCTTTGCGATAAATAAAACTCACACAGCATATATATTTTAATTTCGCTTTGGGCGGATAAGGCAAACCGGCCCTCAAAAAGCCAATATTAAATTGAAATTGTAAATCGAAAAAATTAACTTGGCAAAGTTTAATGACGGCAGTCATATACTTAAAATGAATGTGAGTCAATTGACGGAGTTATGGGCAAATATGAATATTTTATGGGTTTATCCGGTCACCGCTTGACAAGATTTTATAAATAAACGCAACAGACAGTTGCGCAAAGCCAAATTAACAGTGTGGAATTTAAGAATAAATTCTTTGGCAGATTGCGTATATTTAATTTTTATGAAAATTTATAAAACAAACAATATATGGAACAAGAAATTATAGAAAGAGATGAAATTCAGTTTGACGAGCAACCTGAAGAAAACCAAGAAAACAATGAGGTAAAACTCAACAGGAACATTATCACTGACAAAGCTGACCCTGAAGTCGAATCTTTGTATAAAAAGTATAAAAAAGGAATCTTAGACGTACAACCAAAGTTTCAAAGACACTTTGTTTGGGATAAAGCCAAAGCAAGTAGGTTAATTGAATCAGCACTCCTTGATATTCCTTTGCCAGTTGTTTATTTTTCTGAAGAAAAAGATGGAAAACTTATTGTAATTGATGGTCAACAAAGACTTACTTCTTTTTTTGCTTTTATTGATAACAAATGGCCAGATGATGATTCTGATTTTTCACTTACTGGTCTAAAAATATTTAAAGAACTTAAAGGAATAAAATATAAAGACAAAAAATTTGCTGAATTTCAAGAGAAAATCACTTCTTGTGTAATACGAACAATTACTTTTAGAAAAGAATCTGATCCGGACTTGAAATTTGAGGTTTTTGAAAGATTAAATACAGGTTCTGTTTCACTTAATGACCAAGAATTAAGAAATTGCATGTATCGCGGTAAATTTAATGATTTACTTTTTGAATTAGCAAGCGACACTGATTTCAAATTTATGCTGGGATTAGATAAGCCTGATAAAAGAATGAGAGATGTTGAGTTAGTGTTAAGGTTTTGTTCTTTTTATTTGAATACATATTTAAAATACAAATCTCCTATTCGTAAGTTTCTAAATGATACCATGGAAAACAATAAAAATATTACAGACGAAAAGATTAAAGAAATAAAAACAGCTTTTAAAAACTCTGTATCAACGATACGTTCACTTTTTGACAAACAAGCATTTAAGAGATTTTATCGAGGTAATGAAAAAAACAGTGATGGATATTGGGAAACAAAAAAATTCAATGCTTCTATTTATGATGTTTTAATGTATTCCTTTTCAAATACTGACAAAAACACTGTTTATCAAAACCTTGACTCAATAAAAGAGGGGTTTATTAATTTGATGACTAATGATCAAGAATTCATTAATTCAATAGAATTATCAACAAGTAGTGTTACTGCTGTAACCAAGAGATTTGATAAATGGCGTTTAGCATTACAGGAAATTATAGGTATAAGTAAAAAAGAAGTAAGGTGTTTTACATTTAAATTAAAAGAGGAATTATATATCAAAGATTCTACTTGCTCAATTTGTGGAAATAAAATAACTAATATTGACGATAGTGCCGTTGACCATATTGAGCAATACTGGACTGGTGGCAAGACAATCCCCGAAAATGCAAGGCTAACACATAGATATTGTAACTGGGCTAGACCTAGAAAAGGATAAACTTTTCATAACAGCGTGCTTGTGCAATTAAAAAAGCACAAGCGCCAAAACGTTACCGGCAAGGCTGGAGAATCCGAAAGGACAACAAAACCGTTGACAACTTCGGGACAATTTTGAGACATTCAAACAATTAAAAAAGTAACTTTGCTAAATAACTTAGTACAAAGAAAATGAGAGTAAAAGAGCCATTATTTGACTACATAAGCCCAGACACTGACTATGCTATAAAAAACGGTGACTGCTTATCCGTTCTCAAAAAAATTGAAGACGGTAAATTTGACCTTATTTTGACTTCGCCACCCTACAATGTGGGCAAATCATATGAGACCAAAACAAGTATTGAGAAGTACCTTGAAACACAAGAAGAAATCATATCTGAACTTGCAAGGACACTATCCGATAAAGGAAATCTTTGTTGGCAAGTAGGTAACTACGTTGATAAGGGAGAAATTTTCCCTCTTGATATATTTTACTACCAAATATTCAAGAAACACGGACTAAAACTTCGCAACCGTATTGTGTGGCATTTCGGACACGGACTTCACGCAAGCAATCGTTTTAGTGGTCGTTACGAAACTATCCTTTGGTTCAGCAAAACAGACGACTATATTTTTAATCTTGACAACGTTAGAGTTCCATCTAAATATCCTGGGAAACTTCATTTCAAAGGACCTAAAAAAGGACAGCCATCTGGAAATCCATTAGGTAAAAATCCGAGTGACATTTGGGAGATAATTGAACAGGACTGGGATAGAGCTATGTGGGACATTCCAAATGTTAAATCTAATCACCCTGAAAAAACAGACCATCCTTGTCAATTTCCAATTGAACTCGTTGAACGTTGTGTATTAGCATTGACAAACGAAGATAGTTGGGTTCTTGACCCTTTTTCAGGAGTTGGTTCAACGGTTATTGGTGCAATTAAAAATAATCGGAACGGAATGGGCATTGAAAAGGAGAAAGATTATTGCAAAATCGCCAATCAAAGAATTGAAGATTTAAAAGAAGGGAAATTAAAAATTAGACCAATAAATAAACCAATCCATAAACCAACAGGCAAAGATAAGGTTGCCCAAATTCCAAAGGAATGGTTGGAACTTTCATTTGCAAATGGCAACGGAACAAATGGACATAAATGAAAATAGCACAAAAATATTCGCACTTGAACGGAGAAGAATATCTAATCGTTCACCACAATAAACTTTATCAAGAAATTAAAGACATCATTGCCACCATTGACGCAGATACTTTTAGAACTAAAATTAGCAAGGAAAAAAGAAAAATTGGAAACTCGTTACTTTCTCCAATTGACTTAAATAAGGTTTTCAATGACGCATTTTATAAACGCAAATGGGAAGAGAGCAGATATAATTATTACATAACACTTGACCGTGAACTAATGGAGAAAAGTGTTTTAATGTCTGCAAAGGAACAAAAGAAATTTCTTGTTGAGAATGGTGAAAAAGAACCCATTTACAGTTACAATCAAACTGACTTTGTTAAAGATAAAATTGCGGTCGAAGTTCAATTTGGTAAATATGCTTTTGTAGCATTTGACCTATTCGTAAAACATATGCTTTTCTATTCTGGTGGTAAAATCAATCTTGGAATTGAAATATTACCGACAAAGAAAATGCAAGCACAAATGAGTAGTGGTGTTGCATATTACGAAGGCGAAGTATACAACGTCATGAGACAAGGACGAAATAGTCCACCAGTTCCTCTACTAATTTTAGGCATAGAACCATAACGGACGGGAAGGCCAGCCAGTAACAGCGGTTTGGCGTAATGGCGGGGTCAGTGGTTCGTATGACAGTTTTGTGGTAAGTTTAAGTATAGTTCTTCGATTGAACTTTTGTGTTATAAATCTGCCACTTTGCCAAGCAAACCGTTATCGGCTATGTTAGAACGACCCACTAAACTAATAATTTAAAAATGCAGAAAATTACGCTAACAATATTATTACTCTTTGGACATATCTTGCTTTTCGGACAAGACAATAAGGAAATTCGTATTCAACATTTGACAGACAACTTTTACGTATATACAACTTACAAAGACCTGAACGGATTAATGTTTCCGTCAAACAGTATGTATTTAGTAACCGAAAATGGCGTTGTGCTTTTTGACACGCCTTGGGACACGACACAAATTCAACCTCTGCTTGATAGTATTTCGGTCAGACACAATAAAAAAGTTATACTTGCAATTTCAACGCACTATCACGATGACCGGACAGCGGGACTTGAATTTTTAAGGCAGAACGGAGTAATAACTTACAGTTCTAAATTTACTTATGACTTGTGCATAGAACATAACGAAAAGCAAGCAGAATTTTATTTTGTAAACGACACGATTTTTAACATTGGAAACTACAAATTTGAAACTTACTACGCAGGCGAAGGACACACAAAAGACAACATTATTATATGGTTTGACAAATACAAAATACTTTATGGCGGTTGTTTAGTAAAAAGCACCGAAAGCAAAAACTTAGGAAACATTGCAGATGCAAACATTAAAGAATGGGAAACGACAATAAAAAAAGTGATTAAGAAATATCCTAAACCGATTTTCGTAATCCCGGGACATTTCAGCTGGACAAGTAACAAAGGACTTAAACACACATTGAAATTATTACGACAAAATAAATAAAACACAGCCATAACAGGCGTTTGGCTCAATGACGGGTGAAGTGGTTAGCTGAACATTCTGTCTCGCATCAACTTTTCTGGTGTATTGACAGTTTTGTGCTCCGAAACCCGCCCGAACGCAAAGCCCGAAACCTTTAGCACTAATTTTAAATCCACATGACAACACAAAAAGATATGAACGAAATAATTTGTCCGAATTGCCACAAGGCATTCAAAGTAGATGAAGCTGGATTTGCTGACATACTCAAACAAGTTCGTGACCACCAGTTTGAAGAAGAAATTCTTAACCGACTTGCGTTGGCTGAAAAAGAAAAGGAAAGTGCAGTAAAATTAGCGGAAGCAAACATTAAAAATGCTTTGCAAGAGCTACTTGCAAAAAAAGACCAAGAACTTGCTGATCTTAAAGCAAAAAAGGAAATAGAGTTAACACAAAAATTATCTCAAAAGGAAAATGAATTGTTGCAACTCATTGCGAAAATTGACAACGCAGAAGTTGAGAAAAGGTTAGCAGTTAATGAAGCTACAAAAACTATTGAAAAGGAACGTGACGACTTGGCAAATGCCGTTAAAATAAAAGAAACTGAAAAAGAATTACTTAAAAAATCATTGACCGAACAATATTTATCAGAACTAAAAGAGAAAGACGCAATAATCAAACATAAAGACGAAGAGATTGCGCTGAGAAAGGATATGAAGTTAAAACTATCAACAAAAATGATAGGTGAAACTCTTGAACAACATTGTGAAACAGAATTTAATAAACTTCGTGCAACTGCATTTCAAAAAGCTTACTTTGAGAAGGACAATGACTCTAAAACCGGAAGCAAAGGTGACTTTATATATAGAGAAAGTGACCATGCCGGTAATGAAATCATTTCTATTATGTTCGAAATGAAAAATGAAGGAGATGAAACAGCGACCAAAAAAAGGAATGAAGATTTTCTAAAAGAGCTCGATAGGGATAGAACAGAAAAAAAATGCGAGTATGCTGTTTTGGTTTCATTATTGGAAGCCGACAGTGAGTATTACAATTCTGGAATAGTTGACGTTTCTCATAAGTATCCCAAAATGTATGTTGTCAGACCTCAATTTTTTATTCCAATCATTACCTTGCTTCGTAATGCTGCAATGAACTCAATTCATTACAAAGCAGAACTTGCATTGGTAAAAAGTCAAAACATTGACATAACCAACTTTGAAGAAAAAATGAATAAATTCAAAGAAGGATTTGCGAGAAATTATGATTTAGCAAGCCGAAAGTTTAAAGATGCTATTGACGGAATAGACAAAACCATTAAAGAATTGGAGAAAACAAAAGCAGCGTTATTATCTTCAGAAAACAAACTTCGACTTGCTAATGAAAAGACAGAAGAATTGACGATTAAAAAATTAACTCATGGAAACCCGACAATGAAAGCGAAATTTGACGAACTAAATAAACAATAAATGGACAGAAAAACGAGTGGTAACACACATTTTGCGTCAGGCGGGGTGATGTTCAAACTTGGAGCTTTGTGCTTCTATTCAGGTTCAGTGCAGGTTGACAGTTTTATGCTCCGAAACCCGCCACTGCGCCAACCCCGAAAACGTTAACGGTCATTGTAAAACGACTCACGGACAAAATTGACAGAAACTAAAAATATGAGAAAAGTAATTGGAGCAATCAACATGACGATTGACGGAATTTGCGACCACACAGTAGGCATTGCTGATGAAGAACTGCATCAACATTATTCAGAACAGTTAGACAATGCGGGGGTAATTCTCTATGGCAGGACGACTTACCAACTTATGCAATTTTGGCAAACGCTTATAAAAAATCCATCAGGACAAAAATCAATGGACGACTTTGCGGTGGCAATAGACAAAATTTCAAAAATTGTTTTTTCGCGTACACTGACAAACACTGGATGGGACAGTGCCAACCTTGCAACTAACCCGATTGAGAAAGAAGTTTTAGAACTTAAACAGCAAGCGGGCAAAGACATTTTTGCAGGTAGCCGGAGTTTAATAATTCAACTGATGAACCTTAACATGCTTGATGAATTTCAAATTTGTATTCATCCGGTTATAGAAGGAAAAGGTCTGCCTTTGTTTGACAAAATAAAAGATAGAACCATTTACAAACTTGTAAAGACAAAGACCTTTGGCTCGGGAGCCATCGTTCTTTATTATCAGCATTATCAGACAACGCAACAACAAACAACTACAAATTAAATCTGATAATTATGGACAGCAAGATTATACCAAGTTTATGGTTTTACACAAATGACGGAAGAGTTAGTCAAGTCATTCAGTATTACAAAAACATATTTGGCAATAATTTTCAGGAAGGAAAAATCATTCCTCTTGGCGAAACCCCAAGTGGCAATACAGAACTTTGTGAAGTTCAAATATTTGGACAAAAATATTCTTTCATGAGTACGGCACAGAAACATCATTCGTTTAATGACTCTGTTTCATTTACACTGAATTGCTCCGACCAGAAAGAGATTGATAAGTATTGGGATTATTTTACTCAAGACGGTGAAGAATCACAATGTGGTTGGTGCATTGACAAATTTGGACTTCGCTGGCAAGTTATTCCGGCAAACTTGGCGGAACTCATGAGTAAGCCGAACTCATGGCAAGTGATGATGAAACAAAAAAAAATTATCATTAATGAGTATTAAAAAAAAGGGACAGCGAACCGCTAACAAAGTATTGCCAAAAGCGGAAGCGACGGGCTTCTGTGACACTTTTGTGCTTAACCGAATTTTAGTTTTTCAAATCAACAGCAGTGCTAAAATACCCCGCCTTCGGCAATACACAAACCGTTAGCGGTCATTGTGGAAGACAACACAAAAAAAACCTATTCCAAATAAATTTTTTTTCAAGCTTTCAGACTAAATTCGTATATCAGAAAATCAATTAATTACAATAGCCGACTAATGTAATTCAGTAAATATATTTTATATATCAATAATTATTCATTGTTTATCAATAAATAATTATTATGTTTGCTACATTAATCTTAAATCAATGAAGTATATGTCAAAAACAAACAACTTCGTATTTTGGAGCCTATACATTGTGGCTTGGCTCATCTTTGTCGGCTTGTCCATTGAAGCAGGGGGTTTAGTAGTAAATTTCTTTTTCAGTCTGTACAACCCTGAATTTGTACAAAATCTTTATCAAAAATTGGACTTAACTGAAATGTATAACGAAAGCAAAATGGTTTTCTTCGGTATCTATAGCTTTATCCTGTTAATTTCAATTTTGAAAGCCTTACTATTCTACATAGTAACCAGACTAATGCACAAAATAGATTTAACAAAACCGTTTAACACTTTTGTTTCTGACCAAATTTTACAAATTAGCTATTTCACACTTTCGATTGGACTGCTTAGTTTCATTGCCAGACAAGTGGCTAAAAGTTTAATACATTACGGTTTTGCCACCGACAATTTAAACCAATTTTGGGTAGACAGCCAGGCCTTTATTGTAATGGGAGCTGTGGTTTATATTATTGCGACTATTTTTAAAAAGGGAGTAGATATTCAAAACGAAAATGACCTAACAGTATAAACTATGGCAATAATTGTAAACTTAGACATAATGATGGCTAAACGGAAAATTTCATTGAACGAACTTTCTGAAAGAGTTGATTTGACATTATCCAACCTTTCTATCTTAAAGACAGGAAAGGCCAAAGCAATCCGCTTTAGCACTTTAGAAGCAATTTGTAAAGCATTAGACTGTCAACCAAGTGACATTTTGGAATATGTTAAAGACAAGAAAAAAACAGCGAACCGCTAACAGCACATTTGCAATAGGCGGGGTTTCGTAATCCGCAGACATCTTAGTGCAAGCCGAAAGTTTTGTACTCCGCATTAACATTAGTTGTAAAAATTCAGTCCATCGCAAATCTGCAAAATGTTGTGCGTCATGCCCATGGACAGTGCAAACTTGATACCTTCAATGGAAGTACAAACAAACATCCTAATAAGTAAAAAGGCTAACGATATGCTTAAACAAGAAAATGAGTAATAAAAAGAATTAACATAATGAATAACATGACTTTAAAACTTTTAATTGGAGCATTACTTGGTGCATTGGCTTATTTGATTCAAGGGATTGCCATTGGGTTCTTGTTTCTGAATCATGCATATGAGACATACTCAAATCCCGGACAAACTAAGGGCTTAGAAGTTGACTTAGGACTCATTGTAGTATCGGGTTTACTAATCAGTTCTTTGTTTGTCTTTGTATTTTCCAATTGGAAGGAAGGTATCAATTGGAAGAAGGGTGTTTTTGCCGGTGCAATAATTTTTCTACTGGCAGGCAGTGCTTTTGATGTAGCAACTTATGCCTCCACCAATTTATATAATAGCTCATTAATAGTTTTCTTTAGTGCAATAGGAAGCATTATAGGTGGTGCAGTTGTGGGTGGTGTAATAGGCTGGTGGCTGGGCAGAAAACAAACAAAGAATGATATTAACAACTGATAAATTATCTTGCTTTGATAAAACCCGGAGATAAAATACACAATTCTATGACAGGGCAAACAATGCTTTTTATCCAGACAAGCTCATCATCAAATGGTCAATTGTTAGAGATTGATTGCGTTAGTCCGCCTACAGGTGTAAAAGAGCCGGAACATATTCACCCACTGCAAGAAAACAATTTTAGGATTCTTTCAGGTTCATGCACGTTCTCAGTTAACGGAAAGGAATGATTGGTAGAAGCTGGCGGCTCAATTAGCATTCCTTCAAATACTCCACATTTCTTTTACAATTCGGGTAAAGAATCATGTCATTATATTAAGGAATTTCGCCCGGCATTGCATATAGAAGAGTTTTTTGAAACATTTTTTTCCTTATCAAATAATGGCAAGCTGAATAATCATGGAATACCAAACCTGCTGCATGGTTCTGTAATAATGCTTAAGTATCTAAATGAAATTCGTGTAACAAATCCGCCATGGATAATTCAAGTATTGACTTATTATACCTTAGCTCCAATCGGTTATTTGTTCGGATACCGTTCAAGTAATAAATCCACTAAGCGACATTAATCAAATCAACTGTGTGCTGAAATACCCCGCCTGACTGCAATACCCAAACCGTTAGCACACATTATCAATGCCAAGACACCTACAGCAGAAAAGTAAAATTTGGATGGTAAGTAATGATTACAAAGACAGCTCTTGAAAAATTAAAAATATTATGTATATGTAATCAGGGAGAAAATCGTTCAAAAACAACTGCATTACTTTTAAAAGAAAATAAAAATTAAGTTACAAGATACGATGGGTTTTATAAAGAAACATACAACAAAACAGATCAAAAATGGGAGACCTTTGATCCGGGTAATTTAAAATGGGCAGACAAGATAATAGTATTTGAAGACAGACACGAAGATGAATTAAAAAAGTATGATTATATTTATTGGGGTAAATCGATAAACTTTAATATATCTGATGTTTATTACTTTAATCAGCGGGAGTTGGTAAAATTAATAAAAGAAAAAATCGAATTTTACGATTTGTAAATATTCAGGTTCTAAATATGAACATACTGCTTATAATCCGCATGATCTTTACAAACTATGCTGAGATGTCTTACACAACTGACAATTCCGCAAATCCGAAGTCAGAGTTAGGGATTTACGAATATATTTTTTGATGGATTGTGTATATTTAATTGTTAGCGGTCAGTGTTAAAAAAAGGAAAACATTGCAGAATTAATGAAATTAGAAGATTTTGGATACAATGACAAACTCAAAAAACTAATAGTTGAGAATAACCTTTCAGATTTTAAGATTGGAAGAGTCATTGCCGAACATAAGGAAAGATATATTGTCAAAACAGAAATCGGTGAATTTGAAGCCGAAATAACAGGAAATTTACGGTTTTCAGCAAAAAGCCGTATAGATTTCCCAGCGGTTGGCGATTGGGTTGCATTGACAACGTATGATGCTGAATTTTCGTTAATCCATAAAATACTGCCAAGACTATCAATGATTACAAGACAAGCCGTTGGTCAATTTGGAGAAATACAAATAATAGCAACAAATATTGATTATGCATTCCTGATTCAAGCCGTTGACAGAGAGTTTAATATCAACAGACTTGAAAGATACCTGACAATTTGTTATTCGTCAAAAGTAAAACCAATAATTGTATTGACGAAAACTGATTTAATAAATGAACAAAAGATTACTGAGATTATTGACAGTATTAAACAACGAATAAAAGACATTGTAGTTTTTGCAATTAGTAACACAACTAAGGATGGATACGAAACACTTAAAATGACTATTGAGAAAGGTAAAACCTATTGTATGCTTGGTTCTTCAGGAGTGGGAAAGTCAACATTATTGAACAATCTCTCTGGAAAAACTTTAATGAGAACGGATTGTATTAGTTTAAGTACAAATAAAGGAAGACACATAACAAGTCATAGGGAATTAATTGTTCTTGAAAGCGGTGGTATTCTTGTTGACACTCCGGGAATGAGAGAAGTAGGGATTGCTGATACTTCAAGCGGATTAGAAACTACTTTTGACAGAATTATCAGCCTTTCGTTAAATTGTAGATTTAATGATTGTACACATACAAATGAAATCGGTTGTTCGGTAATTGAAGCAGTTGAAAAAGGAGAAATTGACAAAAAATCCTATGAAAACTATCTGAAAATGGAGCGGGAAAAAGCACATTTTGAATCGACAATTGAAGAGAGACGAAAAAAAGATAAAGAGTTTGGTAAAGTGATTAAGAACTATAAAAAGGATATGAAGAAAAATAAGTTCTGAACATGAAATTAGAGACACTTTTAAATTGAAAAAGATAGATATAACAACAAACACCGAACCGCTAACAAAGGCTATATGCAATAAGGGTTTTAGTGGTAATTCAGGCTTTCTGCCCCGCATAAAATTTTGTGTCGGTGGACAGGAAAGTAGCCCGAAATCCCTTACTGCATATAACCTCAACCGTTTAGTCTGTGTTAAACAACAGCTAAGCATCACGGAAATAACAACCCGAAAGATTATTTTAATCAAATATTAATATTATGAAAAAGTTACAATTCAAAGTAAGCATCAATGCACCTGTGACCAGGGTTTATGATATTATGCTTGGCATCAAAAGCAAATCAACTTATGAGCAATGGACTTCTTTATTTAACCCGACATCGACCTATGAAGGCGGCTGGGACAAGGGAAATAAAATACTGTTTGTTGGAGTAGATGAGAAGGGAGAAAAGGGAGGAATGGTTTCCAGGATAACTGAAAACATTCCAAGCCGATTTGTTTCGATTCAGCATTATGGTCTTTTTAAAGCCGGCAAGGAAATTACAGAAGGACCGGAAGTGGAAAAATGGGCAAACGGATTTGAAAATTATACCTTCGAAGAAAACAATGGGACTACAACTGTTACGGTTGACTTAGACACCTCGGAAGATTTTGCAGGTTTTATGAAACAGACTTACCCAAAAGCACTCGGTAAGCTGAAAGAAATTTGTGAACAATAACAATTTCAGGAATATCTTAAAAATACAAAGAAACATAAACAGCCTGTAACATCGGCCTGGCTATTTGCCGGCTGAAAGCTTTCATGAAATATTAGTGCAAGTTCAACATTAATACTTCTATTGAACCTTTGTGCCAAAAATCCGCCACTACACCAAGCCGCAACCCGTTATGTGTCATGCTTGAGAGCCAATGCTAACTCAAACATTTGTGCAGGAAACGAACAGAAAAATACATCATTAATGAATAACCTGATAAAATTGAAGTCCGGTATGGAAATGAATTTAAAAAACTTGTAAAGTTGTCATTGGACTATAGCTGAATCTATAAAATGCCAATCCCAAAATTCTATAATTCATTCCAACAGTAACATAATGTTTACAGCACTCTATGATATAGATATACTTTTTTCGAATAAAGTTTAAATCAAAATAGTTATCAAAATAAATCAAACAAACAAATACCAAACAAAATGAAAAATCAAACTAAAATCTCGGAGTACAATTTTGAAGCAAGTGAATTTAACTGGGAAATAACTCCCGGTAAAACCATCAAGGCATGGGGATTTAACAAACAACTCCCGGGACCTGTATTAAGAGCAAACGTTGGCGACACATTGGTTGTCCGCCTTACCAACAACCTGAAAGAAGCGACTGCTATTCACTGGCACGGCATCCGCCTTCCGGCAGCTATGGATGGTACAGATGCCATGCAAAAGCCTGTTAAACCGGGAGAATCCTTTGAATACCGTTTTATAGTGCCCGATGCAGGCACTTTCTGGTATCATTCACATACTAATGAAACCATCCAGATGGAGAAAGGAATGTATGGAGCATTAATAGTAGACGATAATAATGATCCGGTGGTGGACGGAGAAAGAATTTTTCTTATTGACGACATGAAGCTGAACGATAAGAACGAATTTACAAAGCCATCCTGGTTCCTCTCTAAAGCTATTGAACGCCACGACGGCCGCCAGGGAAATACGCTCTTAATAAACGGCAAAGAAAATCCGGTGGTAAATGTAAACGGAGGGCAAACGGAAAGATGGCGGTTTATCAATTCATCCAGTGCAAGGTATTTTGTTTTGCATCTGGGCGGAAAAGAATTTAAAATTATTGCCTCCGATGGCGGATTGCTGGAACATCCCATTACAGTCAGAGAAGCATTAATAACTCCCGGCGAGCGCATTGATATAGTTCTTGATTTCAAAGAAGGAGAAACATTCCCCATAGAATCACTGGCTTACTCCCGGATGACGATGTTAGTAAGACCAAAACAGGAAACTTTTGCCACCGTTAAGGTTGGCGTAAGCAAGCCCACAAAGGCTTTTATACCTGAAACATTAAGGTCTATTGAAGTATTGGCACAGCAGGATGCAGCAGTAACAAGAAAAATAAAATTTTCGGTTGATCCGAGAATAAGAGACCAAAAGGACTTTCGTATTAACGATGGCGTTCATGTGAATGACAAACCGGTGATGGTGGGTGAACTGCAGGTGTGGGAAGTAAGCAATACCAGCCGTATGGATCATCCCTTTCACCTGCATGGATTTTTCTTTCAAGTGCTTGAGGAAAACGGGAAACCTCCTGCATACAGAGCATGGAAAGACACTGTCAATTTAAAGCCACAAAGCACGGTGAAAATTGCCTGGATGCCGGACAATCGCCCCGGCACATGGATGTACCATTGCCATATCATTGAACACCATGCAGCGGGAATGATGGCACACTTTGATGTCATTGACGGCAGTAAACCATACGAGCAAAAGCCGTCAACTCATACCCACCATCACTAATGTAATTTTCGGATTCTAATCGTAGAAACAAAAATAAAAATGAGCAACGATGCTCAAACAAAAAAATTAAACTTTGTTAAACCGGATTAATCGTTTTAAAAATTCTCGTAAAAAATACAAGTAAAAATGAAGGCTGCTGTTTACACGAAATATGGTTCACCCGGGGTCCTTCAGCTCAAAGATGTAGAAAAGCCGATACCAAAGAATAACGAAATTCTGGTAAGAGTTAAAGCTACAGCAGTTAATTCGGGTGATGTGCGATTGCGAAAAGCTGACCCGTTTGCGGTCAGATTTATTTTCGGTTTGATAAAACCTAAAATTAATATTCTCGGAACTGTTTTTTCGGGTGAAGTTGAAAGTGCCGGTAAAGATGTTACACTTTTCAAAGTCGGAGACCAGGTATTTGGTCACACAGATTTGAAATTTGGTGCTTATGCTGAGTATAAATGTGTTCCTGAAGACGGGTCGCTGGCAATTAAACCGGCTAATATTTCTCACGAGGAAGCGGCAGTCATTCCCTTTGGCGGAGTCACTGCATTGCATTTTATAAAAAAGGCAATGATTAAACCCGGGCAAAAAGTTCTTGTAGTAGGCGCTTCCGGTGCAGTGGGAAGTGCTGCTGTTCAATTGGCAAAATCATTTGGAGCAGATGTTACGGGTGTTTGCAGCACTGCAAATATTGCTTTAGTAAAATCTATCGGAGCAGATAAAGTAATTGATTATACAAAGGATGATTTTACTCGGAATGGTGAAATTTATGATATCATTTTTGACACCGTGAAAACAATATCTGTGTCACGAAGTTTGAAGTCACTAAATAAAAACGGAATAATGATTCTAAGTGCCGCAGGAATGACGGAATTGCTTCAGGGCTTTTGGATTTCTAAAACAAGCAGTAAAAAGGTTATGACCGGTGTAATTAGTCATAATGCAGCAGATATTATTTTTCTAAAGGGGCTTATTGAAGCAGATAAATTGAAACCGGTAATTGATAGAATTTATTCATTGGAGCAAATTGCAGAAGCTCACGCTTATGCTGAGAAAGGACATAAGAAAGGAAACATCATTATTAAAATTTAAAATTAAATTGATGACAGGTTTTATTATTGGTCTTATTACCTCAGCAGCAATAATCGCTTTCGCCGAGATATTCAGGAAAATCGATTTGAAGTTCTTCGCTTCACTGAATTTAGCAGTTATACCATTTATTTATATTGGATTTTCTATTGAACCGCATTCTCTTATGCTTACAATTCCCGGAGCATCATTCTTTTTATTTTTCGCTTATTTTGGGTACAAGAAAAATTATATGTTTACCGTTACAGGGCTTGCCCTCCATGGACTATGGGATGTTTTGTTTCCTCATGTAAGCACAGTTGCACCGCATGGTTACGATATATTTTGCATAACAATAGATGTTTTGCTTGCCTTATATTTCTATTTCAAACTGAAACCAATAAAAACTAATTAATCTTAACACTTCACTTTTATGAAAACAGCCATCAAATTAAATTTTACAATTCTCCGTTAACAAGAATAGTTTGCAGGGATTTATGCTTATGATTAGGAATCGCTCCGAAAGCTAACGCATTAGTAATCACATTTTATTTTGTTTCTGCACACAGTCAATTCAAGCAAAATAAAAAGAGTGTGCAGGAGACCGCCCGACTTTAACGATAAACAGCCCGTGCAAACTTGACACGATATAGCATTGAATGTAAATCGCCTTGAACAACCTGTGCAGGAAATTCATATTTGTGCTTCGTGGTCATAGTAGCAGTATGCCTGAAACTTGAAGTTTAAAGAAATGGCGGTTTAAGTGCTGAATCAAAGTGTAGTATTTCCGATAAAGTATAGTGGTAAGTTGATACATTGTGCTTTTAAATCCGCCAATTTCTTAAACCTGTAAAACGTCAGGCGTCATTGTACAGCGACACAACATAAACTGACAATACATTGAAAAACCACGGCTACTGAAAACTTTGTTCACGAATTTGAAGAATGAGATTAATTTAAAAATAAAATTTCAATTAAAATTAAAATTAAAATTATGGCAAGTATCAATCCACACATTAATTTCAACGGCAATGCAGAAGAAGCATTCAACTTTTACAAATCTGTATTTGGCGGAGAGTTCGCAAAAATAATGCGTTTCAAAGATTTAGAAAGCGCTGAATTTCCGGTAGCAGAACATGAAGCAAATAAAATAATGCACATTGCGTTACCAATCGGTAAAAGTATTTTAATGGCTAATGATGTACCTGAAATACTGGGACGGACAAACGAAAATGAAAACAGAAGCAAAATTGTAATTAGTGCAGAAAGCAAAGAAGAAGCTGACAAATTATTCAATGGACTTTCGGCAGGCGGACAAATTGAAATGCCAATTTCTGACAGCCCCTGGGGTTCATATTTTGGTATGTTTAGAGACAAATATGGAATTGAATGGATGGTGGACTTTGATCCAAAATATAACGGACAAATGTAACAGACACTAAACAACGAACCGCTGACAAGGGATTGCAGTGTGGGTTCAGTGCTCCGCAGGCACATTTGTGCAGGGTGGAAGTTCGGTTCTCCGGGTGAAGTATAGAGCTAAAACTTCCCTCCATTGTAAAATCCCGAAACGTTAGCGGAAACCCCGGGACGACACACAGCAAACAATGACAGACGAAATAAAAAAAGAACTTAAACGACTTGAGCAACAACACGACATAAAAATACTGTATGCTGTTGAAAGCGGAAGCCGTGCATGGGGTTTTGCTTCGACTGACAGCGACTGGGACGTTAGATATATTTACATTCATCGGCTTGACTGGTATTTAAAAATTGACGACAAGAAAGACAATCAGGAAGAGATTTTACATAACGACATTGACCTTGCAGGATGGGAACTAAAAAAAGCATTACGGCTTTTCAGAAAATCAAATCCGCCAATGTTAGAATGGTTAAGAAGTCCAATCATTTACTTGGAACAGTTTTCTACAGCAGACAAACTTCGTGACTTGATGAAGGATTTTTTCAATCCAAAATCTTGCATTCATCATTACCTACATATGGCTGTAGGCAACTACAGAGAGTATTTACAAAAGGACAACGTAAGAGTAAAAAAATACTTCTATGTATTGCGACCAATACTTGCCTGCGACTGGATTAAACAGACAAACACAATGGCTCCAATGGAATTTCACAAGCTACTCCACAGCCAAGTGACAGACCAAAAAGTTAAGACTGAAATTCAAAACTTAATGACACGTAAAATGTCAGGTGAAGAACTTAATGAAGAACCCAAAATTCAAATCCTTAACGACTTCCTTGAACAAAAAATTGAGTTTTATAATGACGATGTTAAATCTTTAGGACAAAGCGAACAACCCGACGCAGTAACACTTGACGCACTATTTAAACAGACAATATATGAGGCGTGGGACAAGAACGGCGGCAGCTAACAAGGGATTGCATAAAGTGGGTTCTTTGCTTCGCAGTCAGTTTAGAGCAAGGTGGAAGTTCAGTTCTCCGCACCAACATTTTGCTGAAATACCCGCACTACGCAAATCTGCCAATTGTTATGTGCCATTATTTGGCTGCACTGTTAACTTGAAACTGACTCAAAAATAATTAACTTTGACAAATGATACAGATAAAAGCAATTGAAACTTTAAAACAAAACTAAATATGAAATTAATCAATCAATTGCTTGCAGTATTTATACTGGCAATATTGTGTTCTTGCAACCAGAAAAACAAAGCCGAATTTTATCTTCCTGCCGAATGGGAGCCTCAGACAGGTGTTTTAATAAACGGATTTGATGATGCCGCTACCTTTGAAATGGCAGCCCAGTTAAGTAAGGAAATGAAAATATATTGTTTTGCAGTGGATTCGGCAAAAGAAACAGTCATAAAAAAACTTAAGGATGCGGGAGTTGCCCTTGATAGTATTCAGTTTATTTCTTCTTCAAAAGACTTCAGCTATGCTCAGAGAGACGGATTTTTGTTTATGAAAAATGAAAACGGAGAAAAGCAATTGGTAAATTTTGCCTGGAATCTTTATGGCTGGTTTCTTGAGCCCGGGTTTAAAAATTATATTGAAGAGGAAAAGGAAAACAGAGAATTATATACTGCTGTTCTGAAAAAGGCATTTCCGTATCCTGTAATTTCTTCTTCCATGGTTAATGAAGGCGGGGCTATTGAAACAAACGGAAAAGGGACCATTATCCAGGCAGAGTCAGTGAATATGCAACGCAATCCGAACATGACAAAAGAGGCGCAAGAAGCCGAACTAAAAAGAGTACTTAATGCAAAAAAAATAATCTGGTTAAAAGAAGGTTCAGCAGAAGACCCTGACGGGTGGGGAACTTTGATAACGGAGAATTATTTCGGAATTGGTGTGAAAGGTCATCTTGATGAGTTTTGCCGTTTCGTAAATGAGAACACAATTTTAATTTCATTTCCTGATTCAGCTGAAGCCGCAGAAGATCCTGTGAAAAAAATTACGCTTGAACGGATGAAAGTAAATTACGAAATATTAAAAAATGCAACAGACCAAAATGGAAAACCATTCACCATAGTTAAAATGCCTGTGCCTGATAATAATTATATGACTTTCTCATTGGACACAAACAATACAAATGGCGAGATAAAAAGTTTATCAAGCTGGATTCTTAAATCACATAGGAATTTTTCGACAGGCGACACCGTCCACTTTGTCCCTGCAAGCAGCTATTTGAATTTTTTGATTACCAATGAAACTGTATTCGAAGCTAAATACTGGTCAGAGGGTAAACCGGAAACTTCAAAAGCAAAAGATGAGAAAGCAAAACAAATTCTAAAGCAGTATTTTCCGGATAAAAAGATTTATCAGATAAACACCACCGAAACCAATCACAATGGCGGCGGACTTCATTGCTGGAGTATGCAGATTCCGGGGTAAAGTGCACAATTCCAATCATGATTATGAATCGATTCCGGTCAACCTGCCTGCGGACTTCCAACAGTTGAGCTTCATGCACAGAGTATAACGACACATAACATAAGATTAAAAGAAATAAAAATAGAAAACTTTGAGGGGTAAACGAAGAGTTTGTAATCAGTATGCCGGTGTCAGCAATTTCCCGATGGATTTGCATTACTATACGGATTCAAAGTCTGAAAACATTACCAGTCATATTAAAATGACAGAAACTAATCATACTCAACAAAAACAATAAAACTATATGAGAAAAATAATTTCATTTATGCACATATCACTTGACGGATTTGTAGCAGGTCCGAAAGGTGAAATGGACTGGATTAAAGTTAATGAAGAAATTTTTGATCATGTCGGTAAGCGGATAAGAGAAGGCGACACTTCATTGTACGGACGTGTAACTTTTCAGATGATGGAAAATTACTGGCCAACAGCAGGGGATAATCCGAATGCGACTAAGCACGACATTGAACATTCAAAGTGGTATGGCAAAGTTCGCAAAGTTGTTTTATCAAAAACATTGAAAGACGAGGGTTTGACTAACACAAAAATCATCAGCGACAGCCTTTCGGACAGAATAAATGAAATAAAACAACAGGCAGGCAAAGAGATACTGCTTTTTGGCAGCCCGACAGCAACACATTCACTTATTCAGCTGAATTTAATTGACGGCTACTGGCTATTTGTTAATCCGATTATTCTTGGACGGGGAATTCCATTATTTGCAGACATCAAAGACAAAATAAAACTAAAACTGAAGACCACCCGACAATTTAACTGCGGGGTTACTGAGCTGAATTACACAGTTGACAGACAATAACATCGAACCGCTGACAGCACATAAAAGAAATTGTCGGTTCACTGGTTAAACGAAGCTTTAAATGAGTCATAGGAAAGTTTATGCGGAATTTTTCACAAACAATTCCGGTAAAGAGTATCGGAAAAAGACATTATTACATTTCGGTAATAGTACGAATCTTATAGGTAGCGCAGTTCTGACCAATCCTGGAAGTGCTAAGCTAATCGGAGAACCAAATTCAGAATTTATCAAATCGTTTTATGATGATAATCATCACATAAAAAATACAGATACGAATATCTGGAAAACATTTTCTCCAGACTCAACAATGCTGCAACTCTAATTAAAAGCCTAAGAATATCAACATGATTTTTCAAGGATGTATAAAAAGATCATAGTCATATCGAAAACTTTTTTTCACTGAATGACAATTGCCAAACTTTCTGAAAACATTCGGAATTTGGATATCAGAAGTGTTGGCGGCAATTTAGCTATACCAGCAATGACAGTGAATTGCGTACTCATTAAAACAGATTAAGGAATTATGAAAAGATATGTTAAATATCTAATCTCAATTTTTGTTCTGACAATCATATGGTGTATCATTGTTTTGAACGGACTTTTAAACGGCTGGTGGCACAAGGCTATTACAAAAAACAAGGACACAGAATCATTTATTACTGCAGTTAATGAGATATCCAAAAATGAATTTGTGGGAAACTTTGCAATGGCAATTATGAAGGATGGCAAAGTTGAAAAAGAGATTTACTTTTCCTACAACAAACCTGTTGACAGAAACACGATTTTTCAGGTTTCGTCTCTTTCGAAATTTGTATCTGCTGCAGGAATAATGAAACTGGCTGAACTTGGAAAAATTGACTTGGACACTCCGGTAAGCCGCTACTTAAAAAGATGGCAATTGCCGCCGGGTGAATTTGATAATGAGCAGGTGACAGTGCGGAGGCTGCTAAGTCATACAGCCGGTTTGACTGACGGCCTTGGTTACAGTGGTTTTGAAATGCGGGATTCTGTCCAGACTATTGAGGCTTCACTTACTAAGGCAAAAGATGCTGATGAGGGAATAAGCGGTGAAGTAAGAGTTGGCATAGAACCAAATTCAGCCTGGAAATACTCTGGCGGGGGTTTTACACTTTTGCAATTAATAGTGGAAGAGACAAGCGGACAATCTTTTAATGAATTTATGACTTCCGGTTTGTTCACTCCTCTAAACATGAACAGCAGTACTTATATATTAGATGACTCATTAAAAAGCAGGTTATGTGAGTTCTACAACGCAGATAAAACAACTGCTCCTCATCATTACTACACTTCATTAGCTGCGACATCACTTTATACTACATTAGCTGATTTAGAAACATTTTTTCAAATTTTTCTAAAAGGAAAGAACGGCGAACCGATTGGCAGGGGACAATTAAAACCGGAAACCCTGATGTCAATGAGAGAAGGACACTGGGACATAATGGGTGAAGAGATTTATGGTTTAGGAAGTATGCTATACATTGACATAGAAAGCAACGAGGACATTTTCGGACATGACGGAAAAAGCACCCCTCCTGTTAATACCGCTATAAGAATTAATCCGGTTACAGGTGACGGAATAATTGTCTTGGAAACAGGCAATCCGGATCTGGCGACAAGAATTGCAAGTGACTGGGTGTTTTTGAAAACAGGAAAAGCAGATACATTACTTTTTAGTATGCTGATCGGAAAGACAATAAAAATTGCGTCAGCCGGTATACTTTTTATCATACTTTTTTTTATTGGAACAGCCCTTTGGCGTAAGAAAAGAAAAACTATCGCTGACAGCGCCTAAGCTCCCATTTTTGTGCATTAACGCTCAAATGCATAGGACAAAGCAAAAATCGAAGCCTGATCGCAATATGTTATCCGCAATTATTTCGTTTCGATTGTACAGTGAGCTTACCTGAAACTGACTTGTAAATATAAAGCCGGATCTGAAAAGTCAAAGTTTTTAACAATTAATTTAATACTTTATATGAACGTACATGAACAAATCAAAAAGTATATTAACAGCCAGCCAGAACAAAAGCGCAGCGACATGCAAGTGTTACACAAACTCATACTTCAAATATTGCCAAAATGTAAATTATGGTTCTTAGACGGCAAGGACGGCAATGGTAAAACTGTCTCCCTGGAGTTGAGCATGAATAAACAACGAACCGCTTGCTCGTTTGCAATAGCAGGTATTCCGTGCTCAGCTTACACTTATGCGGTAAAAGAAGCGGATCAACATTTGCCGTAAAAAGTCTGACTGAACACAAATCTTCAAAACATTAGCAGTATGGCACGATAAACAAAAATTCCATTTTTAATTGAATAACTTTGGTTTATTTTGCCTTTCCGCTGCCATTACGGACATAAAATATAAAATCATTGAAAGATAAAAAACATTTTGACGTCATAATTGCCGGAGGCAGCTATTCTGGTCTGGCAGCAGCAATGGCTTTGGGCAGAGCCTTACGAAATGTATTGGTAATAGACAGCGGATTGCCATGCAACCGACAGACACCTCATTCGCATAATTTTTTGACTCAGGACGGAAAACCGCCTGAAGAGATAGCATCACTTGCCAGGAAACAAGTGTCAGTGTATGAAACGGTGGAATTTTTGAACGACCTTGCCATACATGGTATCAAAACGGAGAATGGTTTTAAAATTCAAACAAAGTCAGGGAAATCGTTCGGTGCTAAAAAACTCATTTTCGCTACGGGCATAAAAGACACAATGCCTGCGATACAAGGCTTTGCCGAATGCTGGGGCATATCTGTCCTTCATTGTCCGTATTGTCACGGATATGAAGTGAGGGGCAATTCCACAGGAATTTTAGGAAACGGAGATACTGGTTTTGAATTGGCTAAACTCATTTCTAACTGGACAAATGATATAACTCTGTTCACACAGGGAAAAGCAAACTTTACGTCCGAACAAACGGCTGCACTGCTTCGTCATAACATTACACTTGTAGAGAAAGAAATTCAGAAAATTGAGCAAACTAATGGCAGAATAGAAACTATTGTGCTTAACGACGATTCAGAAATGAAATTAAAGACTTTATACGCCCGTCTTCCTTTTAAACAGCATTGTTCCATTCCTGAACAGCTGAACTGTACTCTGACCGAAGACGGATATATAGAAACAGATCCCATGCAAAAAACAAACATTCACGGAATATTTGCCTGCGGCGATAATACCGGCCGGATGCGAACCGTAGCAAATGCAGTATCCATGGGCACCACAGCGGGTATGATGGTGAATAAAGAGATGATTGAAGAAGATTTTCAAACATAAAAGATAATAAAAGTGAATACTAAAATATCTGATGCAAATGATTTCGCATCACTAAAGAACAGTACAATAGAATTGCCCCGAAAGACTGCATTATATGCCGGATTTTTCTACATACTGACTTTTATATCTATTCCGACACTATTTCTGTACCAACCCATTCACGAGCCCGATTATATGCTAAGCAACAGCAACGATAATTTGGTAATCATAGGCGGGATTTCAGAAATAATTGTTGCGCTATGCGGCATCATCACTGCCATAATTCTGTATACTGTTTTAAAAAAGCAAAGTGAAATTCTTTCTTTAGGGCTTGTTGCCTCCCGTATAGTAGAAGCCGGTACAATGTTTACAGGCGTTGCTTTCTTATTGGGAGCAGTAACTCTTCATCAGCAGGGATTCGGAGAAAGTGCAGTAACAACAAGCCGTGCATTAGTAGCTTTGTATGACCGTGTTTTTGTACTTGGTCAGGGTTTTATGCCTGCTATAAATGATTTACTGTTGGGTATCTTACTATATAAGTCCAGATTAGCACCGCGCTGGCTTGCATTAACAGGAATAATAGGTGCATTTCCGCTTTTCATGGGTTACTTTGGGGTTATGTTCGGGTTAATTGAACGCAATTCACCTTTATCAGGTTTATCAGCAGTGTTAGTTGCATTTTTTGAATTTACATTAGGGATTTACTTTATATTAAAAGGACTGAAAAAATCGTCCGGTACATCATGATTCTTTTAAAAATAAACTGACAGGCTGCAAGATTCGCTTTCTGCAATCTGCAAAACTTTATTAGCCATTTTAAACGACACATCAAAAAATTGATGAAAGACAAACCGGAATTAAAACTTAGACGAACAGAAATTGCAGACTTAAACTATTTCTTTCAGTTTCAGCTTGACAAAAAGGCAGGTTACTTAGCAGCATTCATTCCTGAAGATCCGTCAGACAAATCTGCATACTTAATTAAACATACAAAGTTATTGAACGACCAGTCTGTAAATAGTCAGACAATTTTAGTTGACAATATTATCGCAGGAAGTATTGCTAAGTTTGTAATGGAAGGTGAAGCAGAAATTACTTATTGGATAGACAGAAACTTCTGGGGACAGGGAATTGCAACAAGAGCGCTAAAACACTTCCTTACTGTTGAAACTGTAAGACCGATTTTTGGACGGGTTGCGTTTGACAATTTTGGTTCACAAAAAGTTTTAGAAAAATGCGGTTTTGTCAAAACCGGAACAGAAAAAGGTTTTGCAAATGCCCGACAAACTGAGATAGAAGAATTTATTTACAAACTATCCTGACAACAGAACTGAAATGAAATTACTCAGCTTCGGCAAGCGTTAAAACTTTAGCGGAAATTGTAAACAAAAAAAAATAATGACATTACAAGAATTTATAGAACAGTTTGACAGGGACAATGCAATCGTTCTGCTTGAAGGCAAAAGAAATGTATTGGAAACAGATAAAGAGAAGTTGACGGCTCTGGGAAAATTATTAGCATCGAAGACACAAAAATAACTTTCAGAAGCGGGAATGCAGATGGCTCAGACCAGCTTTTTTCCGACGGTGTTGCTTCTGTTGACAATAAAAGATTGCAAGTCATTGCACCGTATTCCGGACACAGGAAAAAGACTAATCATGCTTATAATACAATTTCATTAGATGACATAGATATATCGGCTGAACCGGAAGTAGTATATCAATCAAAACTAAATAAAAAGACTGAAAATCTGATTGACCAGTTTGTTTCAGGTGATAAAAACCGCTATACGATTAAAGCAGCGTATATTATTCGGGATACTATAAAAGCCATTGGAACGGAAGAAATTAAACCGGCAACTTTTGGAATATTCTATGACGATCCGGAAAACCCAAGGACAGGCGGCACGGGACATACAATGAATATTTGTAAGCAAAATAATATTCCTATAATTGACCAAAGTGTATGGTTTAATTGGTTGAAAGAATAGTTCAACGCAACGTTAGCACAAGTATAACATCAAGCGGATATAAAATAGGAGCATTGTGCATAATTGAAAGTTGTGCCTGGCTGACATGTCAGAGCCTCTGGTGCTCCGCTTTAGTTAAACCCCTATAACATTACCGCCAATTCATAAAGGAATTTAAATTTTAAAAATTAAAAAGAATTATGGTCTCGAAAATTCAAAAAGAAAAAGCAGAAATGTTTCTGAAATTTCATCAGGACGAAGAAATTCTTGTTTTATTGAACTCATGGGACACCGGAAGTTCCAAATTAATAGAAGCATGCGGTTATAAAGCGATCGCTACGACAAGTATGGGAATAGCCGCTTCTTTAGGTTATCCTGACTGCCAGATAATACAATTATCAGAAATGACAGAAGCAATTAACCGCATCGTAAATGGAGTACAGCTTCCGGTAACTGTGGATATAGAAGCCGGATACGGAAATAATTTAAATGAAATAACTGATTCGGTTAAAAAGATAATTGCAACAGGAATCGTCGGAATAAACATTGAAGACAGTATTGATTTAAATCCGGTATTAATTGACGAGACGGAATTTTGTGAAAGAATATCGGCTATCCGTGCTTTATCTGATTCATTGGGCTTTCATTTAGTGATTAATGCAAGGACTGATTCATTTTACACTTCGACAGGTTCGCCCCGGGAAAAATTAAATGAATCAATAAGACGCGGTAATAAATACAGAGAAGCCGGAGCCGACTGCATATTCGTACAGCCTGTATGGGAAAAAGAAACGATTTCAACATTAGTCAGGGAAATTAATGCCCCGGTTAATATTCTTTCAAACCCTGCAATTGGCGGAGGATTACCTCCATCTGTCAGTGAACTGCAGGATTTAGGTGTTGCCCGCTTAAGCTTAGGTTCAAGTTTGATGAAAGCTACTTTAGCTTTAATCAAAAAAGTTGCTGACGAATTATCAGAAAAAGGAACTTACAATATTTTATTGGATTCTCTGACACCGCTTCCCGATGCTGCATTAGCATATAAAATGGCTACAGAGTTAAATAAATGAAAAACAACCGATAATTTATTCTAAAACGAAATGCCGGGTGAAGCGTAAAAATGCTGCGGAGTTTATGGTCAGCGCCAGCAACCCCACTCTGCCCTCCCCTTTGAAAGAAAGTATCTCAAAACTTGTCATTTCCGCGAATGCCAGCCTCGCGGGAAAGGTGGGCGGGAATCCAGGAACATCAAGATAAATCAAAAATAATTAAGTTAATTCCTAATGATACCGGTAAATGCGGCAATGACAGTTAATTGAGTCTTCAAACAATACAGGAATATTATTGAGATAAATAGCAATGGATTCTCGCATTGGCGGGAATAGACTAAATTCACGTGAATGACAAGTTTTGAGACACACTCGAAAAAGCGGATGGTTTGAGAGGTTTGTACCGATTCAATAAGTTTTAAATGAAAATTTTATTATACTAAATAATTATACAACCATATTTCTAAACATTTTGGAAGTTTGTGGTTTAGAATTACATTGGGGATTTAAATTGCAGTTCAGAATCGGGATATTATCTTAAATAAAAAATAAAGAAGATTGATAAAAAAATTAAACAAGAACGAATTTGCAGACTGATTTAATTTTCTGGATTTTCTTTAATGTTTTCGTGCTGCTGATGCTTGCATTGGATTTAGGTGTATTTAACCGCAAGGCTCATGAAATAAGCATTAAAGAGGCGATGATATGGACAGTGGTCTGGATAACACTGGCAATGTGTTTTAATGTGCTTATTTATTACTGGCAGGGAGAGGTAAAGGCATTGGAATTCTTTACCGGTTATGTGATTGAAAAATCACTCAGCGTGGATAATATTTTTGTGTTCGTGTTAATATTTTCCTATTTCAAAACTCCGTCCATTCATCAGCATAAAATTCTGTTCTGGGGAATCATAGGAGCTTTGATAATGAGGGCTGTTTTCATTTTTGCGGGAGTGGCATTGCTGGAAAAATTTCACTGGACTATTTATGTGTTCGGAGCGATACTTATTTTCACGGGATACAAAATGCTTGTGCAAAAGGAGAAAAAAATCGAACCCGAAAAAAACCCTGTCATAAAATTATTCCGGCGTGTTATGCCTGTTACCAATGAACTGCATGACGGAAAATTTTTTGTAAACCTGAAAGGAAAACTGTTTGCCACTCCGTTGTTTTTAGTGTTGCTGTTGGTCGAAACCACCGATTTAATTTTTGCAGTGGACAGCATTCCTGCAATTTTGGCTGTTACGCAGGACCAGTTTATTGTTTACACTTCAAATGTATTTGCCATACTCGGCTTACGCTCTTTGTATTTTGCTCTTGCCGGGATGATTGATAAGTTCAGGTATTTATCCGCCGGTCTTGCATTCATTTTAATTTTTGTCGGATTAAAAATGGTGGCAAGCGATTATTATAAATTACCGATCCAAGTTGCATTGCTCGTGATAGTCGGCATTTTAGCTTTGAGCATCGTTGCATCATTTGTATTCAAAAATAAAAAATGATGCTGATCAAAATAAAAATGAGAAATGAAACAGACTAAACTTTTCCGCGGATTTTCAAACAGTTGTGCCAGGAGCTAACAGCAGGAATGCAGCAAAACAAGATCAAAAGATTTTTTAATCAGAATGGTTTCGTCTCTGATCAAACAGTTGCGCTTCTGTCAGGCAGATGTGGAATTACTCCCATCAGACTTCTGATCCCGTCCTGATTAACAGTCAATGTATTATGACTCTCAAACAACAATTATTTAAAACAAAAAAAGAAAATATGAAACTCACAAACAACAAAATTTTGATCACCGGGGGTGCAAGCGGAATTGGCCTGGGACTTACTGAAAGATTTATTCAGGAAAATAATAGTGTCATAGTTTGCGGCAGGCGTGAATCAGTTTTAAAAGAAGTAAAGGACAAATTCCCGTCTGTAATTACAAAAGTTTGCGACTTGTCAATTGAAGCGGAACGAATTGAACTTTATAACTGGGTTTCTGAAAATCATCCGGACCTGAATGTGCTTGTAAATAATGCAGGCATCCAGAACTGGATGAATATTGATGACAGTGACTTTTACGCAAAGTCGGTTAATGAAATTAACACTAATGTCATAGCTCCTATTCACCTGACAACTCTTTTCATAAATTTAAAATCGTTAGATACAATTATTAATGTGACATCGGGTTTGGCTTTTGTCCAGCTTTCAAAAGTTCCGGTCTACTGTGCCACAAAGGCGTTTTTCCGTTCCTTTACTCTTTCTTTAAGACATATGCTAAAGTCAAAGAATATAGAAGTGATTGAAATGATACCTCCGGCTTTAAATACAGATCTTGGCGGTAAAGGGATACACGACGGACAGCCGCCTGTTTCAGATTTTATAAACGCAGTATTCATGCAAATGAAGGAAGGTAAAACAGAGTTAACTTTTGGTTTCAGTGAAGTAATGGCAAAAGCAGCACCTGATGTGATAAATGCAACTTTCAACAAAATGAACCCATGATCAATGATTGGCAGATGAGTAAAAATTCACAAAAAGAACCAACGAACCGCTGACATAAATGCGGGTGAAGAGCTGCTTTGACAATTTAATTGTTAAACTAACGGAAGTGCATACAACGAACTGAAGTTTAAAATAACTGAGTGTTTAGATTTAAAATACAAATATGAAACCAACAAAAGACCATGATGAACGAATAGCAAAAATGACATTCGCTTCGGTATATCCGCACTATCTTGCAAAAGCCGTGAAGAAAGGAAGAACGAAAGAAGAATTGCATGAAGTGATCGGGTGGCTGACAGGTTTTGATGAAAAAATGATGCTTGAACTGATCAATGAGAAAGTTACTTTTGAAACATTCTTTAATAAAGCTAAATTAAACCCGGATGCTCATCTCATAAAAGGAGTTATCTGCGGTTACAGGGTTGAAGAAATCGAAAACCCGTTAACCCGGCAAGTCAGGTATTTAGACAAACTGGTGGATGAATTGGCAAAAGGCAGGAAGATGGAGAAGATTTTACGAAAAGCATAAAAACTTTATTGAAATTCTTTCAGCGAAGAGTTACAGTGCCGCAATAACAGAGTCATTTTTTCTGAAGTGCCTTCATAATAAAAAAATATAATACTGAAGGAGGAATTTTAAATGAGTAATAAAAATGAATCTAATACAACAGTGATTTAATTAAATCTTAAAAAAACATGAAACAATATTCAAATCTTGTGGAAGCAATTAACGACCTTGCCAAACGGGGTTATACTCACAATTTCAATTTAAAAAGAGATTGCATAGAGTGCGTCGAAAACAAACTTCAGCTTCACCCCGATGAATTTGAAATTGACGAAGTGTATCGCTTCCAGGAAATGTCTGATGTGGATAATGAGAGTATTTTATATGCCATTTCATCAGCACAAAATAATCTTAAGGGTCTTTTAGTAAACGCATTCAGCATCTATGCCGATGCGGCTTCGGCAGAACTGGTTGCAAAACTTTCATATACAAATTAACCGGGATAAAAAAACAGTTTTACCTAAGCAAGTTTTTAAATATCACTTTACTCTTAATTTCCCATTAAACACAAAACAACATGAGACGATGTATTTTTTTATTTCTATTAATAATTGCCGGTACTGTTCATGCACAGGAACGTCCTGTTCTGGATATATTGCTGACAAATTATGAATATCCGTTTGAAGTGAGTTACTTCAGTTTTAAAAGCCAGGATCAAGATTTAAGAATGGCTTATATGGATATCCGGCCGCAAAAACCCAACGGCAAAGAAATCCTTTTATTGCACGGAAAAAATTTCAACGGAGCATACTGGAAAACTACGGCTGACGCACTGACAAAAGATGGTTACAGGGTAGTTATACCGGATCAGATTGGTTTTGGAAAATCTTCCAAGCCCGTCAGCTATCAATTTTCATTTCAACAATTGGCACAAAACACAAAAGAGCTGCTTAACGAATTGAAGATTGACAAAATAATCGTATTAGGACATTCAATGGGCGGAATGCTGGCAACCCGTTTCACATTAATGTACCCTGAATCGGCAGAAAAACTGGTGCTGGAAAACCCAATCGGTTTAGAAGACTGGAAAGTAGTAGCGCCTTATGTATCTATTGACCAGCAATATCAAAATGAACTCAAGGCATCTTACGAAACAGCGAAGCAATATCAGCTTGTTTATTACTACGACAACAAATGGAAACCGGAATACGATGAATGGGTTTACCTTCTGACAGGATGGGTAAAAAACCCTGATTATCCTCTTGTTGCATGGAACAATGCCCGGACATCAGATATGATTTTTACTCAACCTGTTTTATATGAATTTCAAAACATTCAAACCCCGACCTTACTTATTATCGGCACAAGAGACCGCACCGCCATCGGGAAAAATAATGTTAAAGACGAAATTGTCCGGGAAAAAATGGGGTTGTACCAAAACTTAGGCAAAGAAACTCAAAAGAAAATCCCGAATTCTAAACTGGCAGAATTAGACAATATAGGGCACTTGCCTCATATAGAAGCATTTGATCAATTCATAAAACCTCTGAAGGATTTCCTTGAAGAGTGATATTTCGTTGTATTTCGTATGGTGTTTATAAATGAGAATCCCGGCGTTAGTGCAGCAGCAGGACATTAAAAGCAATTTGTAAAGACGACCTGACAAATCACAACTTAAGTTTAAATAAAAGAATGTAAAAAATAATATGGACAAAAATGACAAAAAAAGTTTGAATGACATCTGGACTGCCAGATGGAATGACAGATTCAGTAAAGACGAGTTTGCTTATGGAGAAGAACCAAATAATTATTTAAAAGAACAATTGACAAAACTTATTCCCGGGACAATACTTTTTCCGGCTGAAGGTGAAGGACGAAATGCCGTATATGCCGCTAAACTCGGATGGACTGTTTCTGCATTTGACATAAGCAGAGAAGGTAAAAACAAAGCTGCTAAACTTGCTGAAAAAAATAATGTAACCATTGATTACAGAGTCGGCGAATTGCAGGCACTGGATTTTAAAACCGGGCAGTTTGATGCAGTTGCTCTTATTTATGCTCACTTTCCTGCAGAGATAAAATCGCAATACCATAAGTTGTTTGACAAGTATTTGAAAAATAACGGAATAATTATTTTCGAATCGTTCAGTAAAAAGCACATTGACTATGTAACCGCAAACGAAAAAGTCGGCGGACCAAAAGACATAGAAAGTTTATTTTCAATTGACGAAATAAAATCCGACTTTCCGGATTATGAGATCATAGAACTGGCGGAAAAAGAAATTGAACTGAACGAAGGACTTTATCATAATGGCACAGGTTCAGTCATAAGATTTACAGGACGAAAAAAATAAACATCTTCAGATAACTAAATGACCGGATTAACAGTAAAGATTTCAGTGATAAAAGGGCAGGCTTTGCCCCGCGGAAGGAAGGTTGGTAGAGGTTTCGCTTATAAATACAAAGCTTTCCGATAAATAAAAAATTTCTGTAAATATTATAATATCGTTTTGTATGTATGTAAATTTAATCATTTCTGTCTCTGAGAAATAACATTTGATTTTTTATTTCAGTACTTTAATTTTGGATAAAAAGAGACCAAGGCATTGTGTAAAACTAATCATTCCGATGCTCAATACTGTTCCGGATGTCCGGAAATTAAATTACGGCTGATGCTCAGCAGGATTTGTCCCTGTTATAAAAATTAAGCTAAAAAATTTAAACCCGCATTGCAAATTCAAACCAACTCACAGGTAATGAAAGTCATGGCAGAAAATTTTAAAAAGGAAAAACAGAATGATGGCTTCCGAAAATAAATCAGGGTTCAGAGAATTACGAGCCAGAGTCACTACCGTCCAAAACAATTTTGAAATGAAAAATAATCTTTATGTAAATCACATAATTAGATTTATTT
>JAFDZQ010000020.1 GCA_018266895.1 Bacteroidota bacterium | reverse complement strand
CATCATCAAATCCTACAGCATCAGTAAATCTGTTTTTCCCCATGAATACTTTTCCGTTTACAAATAAAATTTTCATTGCAAATCAGTAGTGAATTTTATCTTCTTTGTGTTTCCAGTCGTTAAATACTTTTATCGCCTCATCTCTCAGCATCTGTACCATAGGTATTTTTCTGTTATGATTTTCCTTATTTATTTCCCGGTAAAGAAATTCGTCATCAAAGTTAAGTTCTGCTGCATCTTCTCTCGAATTTGCAAAGTAGATACTTTCAATCCTGGCCCAGTAAATCGCCGAAAGACACATCGGACACGGTTCGCAGCTTGTATAAATTTCGCAGCCTTCCAGCGAGAATGATTTTAATTTTTTGCAGGCTGCCCTGATAGCTTCGATCTCAGCGTGCGCAGTAGGGTCATTGTGAGTTGTTACCTGGTTTGATCCTCCGGAAATAATTTCACCATCTTTAACAATTACTGCACCGAAAGGGCCTCCGGTGGCGTTCTTTATATTTTCCTTTGAGAGAGAAATGGCTTCAAGCATGAATTTCTCGGAATGTTTGCTCATATTTTAAATTTAAATTTGTTTCGTAAACTTAAAAATATGAAGTATGAACTTCAATGTTATTTAATATTAAAATGATTTTCGCTGTCAGATTATTATTCGTATGAGTTTAAATATCAATGCATTAGTACATAAAGGGACGTTATTTTGTTTTCAGAAAAAAGGGAGATATTTTAGAACTTTAAAATTGAATTTGCGTGTTCAAATAATTATTTTAATAAATATGAAAAAAATAAAATATCCGATAAAAAAAAAGAGGACTGGAAGAGTTGATCAGGGTAAGTTTGCATTTAACAATCCTTATAAACCCGGTAAAGTTGTAAAAATACTTTTCTATGTTTTAATAATCCTGCTTCCTGTTTTCCTTACTTTTCTCTATTTACGCACAGCTTTCAAGGTCAATCAGGTTTTCAGTTTCCCGCTCGATGATCCGTGGATTCACCTGACTTTTGCAAAAAATCTTGCCGAATATTTCAGTTTTTCATATTTTAAGAATGAAATGGTAACAGCCGGCTCCACTTCGCCATTATATACAATACTTCTTGCTATAGGATTTTTTATTACAAGCAACGAGATGATATTAAGTTATGTTCTGGGAATTCTTTTTTTCTTACTCGCTGCGGTTGCTTTTTACTGGCTTGCTTCGGTTGAGTTTGTCAAGGAAAATGTTTTTGCAATGATATGTACAGGTATATTTGTAATAGACAAGTGGATGAATTTTATTTCTGTTTCCGGTATGGAAACCACAATGTTCATTTTCATACTCATTCTCTGCGCATATTTTTACCGGCAGAGAAGAACAGTGCCTTTTGCAGTAATGCTCGGTCTGATTATGTGGACAAGACCTGACGGAGCAGTTTTTATTATTGCACTCATTATTGATTATATGCTGGTAAGGATTTACTCAAAAGATGAAATATATCTCCGGCTGTTTTCAAACAGCGAACTCAAAAAAATCGTCCTTATTTTTTCCGGCATTCTGGGTCTGTATTTCATCATGAATCTGATCCTTTCCGGATCTGTTCTGCCGAATACTTACAATGCAAAGCTTACTTATTATTCCCCGGAATTCAGAAGCAGATATGATTTTCTCAGGAATGAAGTATGGAGATATTTCACAAAAGATTCGAAACTATCGTTTGAGTATTTTATCATTAATCTCACTATGCTCGGTTTTTTGTTTTCAGTTGGCAAACTTATTTTTGATATCTTTAATAAGACATATAATCAGAATACATTATATATTTTATTTATACTTGGACTGGTATTTATATACTGGCTAAAACTTCCTTACGCTCACAGATTCGGCAGATATATGATGCCCATAATTCCGTTCTTCATTCTTGTTGCAACAATCGGATTCAGGGATTTAGCAAGACTAATCAACAGGTTTACAGAAAATCTTCTTTTTGCTAAAAGCATTTTTTATATTTTCATTGGAATTACTTTTTTCCTGGGTGTCAAGGATTATGATGATAACAGGGAAGAATATGCCATACAGTGCAAGTATATTTATGACAGACAGGTCAAAGCTGCTCTCTGGATAAAAGAAAATACTAAGGAAAATGATGTAATTGCCACTCACGATGTGGGGGCTATAGGATTTTACAGTAACAGAAAAATTGTTGACGTAGCCGGGTTAGTTACTCCCGAACTTATTAAAAAGATAAATGATATAGATTATGTCAGATATATGACCGATTATATGAGCAGGAACGGAGTGACATATCTCGCATTTCTGCGTGAATGGTACCGGGTTGCGAATCAGGATGCTCTTTTTACTACTGCAGGAATATTACCTCCTGAAACCATGGAAGTGTTTAAATTCGAACCGGGAAAAACCAAAATACTTTCAAGGGAAGTCAATTCACTTCTTATGAAAGCGCAAATGCTCATGGGCAGAAAAGACGGACAGCAGATGATCTATGTACTTAACAGACTGCTGGCTCTGGATCCCGAATGCGCACAGGCTTATTTTCTGCGGGGTTTTGCAAATATGTATCTTAATGATAATAACGGGTTTGAAAGAGATCTTCTGAAGGCAGTTGAAATTTATCCGAATTTTTCTGATGCTCATTATTATCTCGGAGAATTTTACAAGAATGAAGGAAGGTTCACGGAGTCTCAGGCTCAGCTGACAAAATTTCTTGAGCTTATTCCCGGAAATAAAATGGCTACCGAATTTCTGAGGATTGTGAATGATTCTCTTCAGGCAAGACAAAATACGGATGCTGCGTCATTTAACCGGTTCAGGTAAACAGTTTTTTTATATTTCAATTATTCCATGTGCGGTTTTCACTTTCTGAAATCAAAAAGTATTACGGATACTTTGTTTTAACAAATATTATACTTTCGGCTTTTATTATTTATCAGCTTTTTTATTCAAAATATTACAGAAAAAGCGATGATGAAAAAATATTTGTTGTAGAGCAGGGTAAAAATCTTGACGAAATTATTGACGGGTTATACAATGCCGGTATAATTCCTGATAAATTTTTGTTTAAAACCGCCGTAAAACTTACAGGTAAAGAAAGTCAGATCATTTCAAAAAGTTATCTGTTTAAAAACGGTCTTAACAATCTCCAGCTCATAGATCTTCTCACAGACAAAAATCTCACACAGTTCACTAAGCTGACAATTCCCGAAGGATATACAATCAGGCAGATAGGAAGGCTTATAGAAAAAAAACTCTCTCTTTCTAAAGAAAAGTTTTATTCCGAAACTAAAAATGATTCCCTCATCAGTCTGATCGGTCTGAAGGGAAAGATAAAGGATCTTGAAGGATTTCTTTTTCCCGATACTTATGAAGTTCAGACGGTATTTAACGAAAGGAAGCTTGTTTATCTTCTCTTCAATGAATTCAGGAAAAAAATACTTGATAATAACTTTTTGGATTCAGATGACAGTAAACGTGATACGAACCTGCTGAGAATTATTACCCTTGCATCCATTATTCAGGGTGAGACACGTATCAAAGACGAAATGCCCGTTATCTCAGGTGTTTACAATAACCGGCTCAGAAAAGGCATGAAGCTTGAAGCCGATCCGACGATTCAGTATATTCTTCCTGACGGTCCGAGAAGATTGCTTTATGATGATCTTAAAATCAATTCGCCCTATAATACTTATCTTACAAAAGGTCTTCCTCCGGGTCCGATCAATAATCCCGGAACAGATGCGATTAAAGCCGCCTTAAACCCTGACACCAATAACTATATATTTTTCGTGGCTACGGGAGACGGCGGTCACAGATTTTCAGAAAATTACCAGCAGCATCTGGAAGCCGTAAAAGAATACAGGGCTAAACTGAAAAATGAAAGCAGCAAAGAAAAATAAATGTTTCTGATGATGAATCAGATTAAGATCCTGTTTTCTCTGTTCAGCAAGCTTGATTACAGGGATAAGGAAAATTCAGGAAAGAAAAAGATAATCGGCATTGCTATCGCGTATCTGTTTTCAAATTCCATACTGTCATATAACTTTTATTATATTTTTGACGAAAAAAGTTATGTGATACTTACTTTTACTTCCTGCCTTTTTATGTCCGCTTTCCTTGTTCTGAATGACTTCGACAATTTGTTTCTCGCCAACAGAAGCATTGATGTTTTGAGATCTCTTCCGGTTGAAAGCAAAGCGCTTTTTATTTCCAAATTTCTATCAGCGGTTTTATTCATATTGTTTTTTGTTATTTGTGCAGCTCTCCCGCAAACGGTTGTTTTTTATATGTTTGAAAATAATTTAACCGGCACGATACAGTATGCATTTACAAACATAATGTTCTGTTTCTCGGTATTAACCGTATTAATACTTTTCTACATCACAATACTGAAATATTTTCCGGGCAAAGCTCATCTGATTCTTAATTTAATTCAGTTAATTTTCTTTGTATTTATTTTTTACTCTACATCTCTTTCATCCCGCAGATCCGTAAAACCCGGTATAATTCTTGAAAAAATAAGCATTGTTAATGAACAATTTACCGGATATCTCCCGCAGACTTTTTTTTTAAAAGCAGTATACAGCGAAATTTATTTTCTGTTATGCCTGATAATTTTTCTGTCACTGATTTTTCTGCTTTACTTTACGGTTTCAGGAAACTATGCCTCGCTTGTCGAAAAGTCTCTGAAGCTGAACAGAAAAAAAGAATACGGATTACGGGTAAACAGATTTTCTTTTTTAAAAAAAGCAGCAGAGAGATATCTTTTGTCGGATAATTATGAAACAGCTTCATATAATCTTGTAAAAAATCAGATCCGCAATTCGAGATTCCTGAAGCTGAAATATTTTCCGCTTGCATTTATGCCTCTGATACTTGTGATTGTGGGAATGTTTTCGGGTTTGCCCCGTCTTCTTTTTTTCAACAAGATGTCAGAACCCGGTTCGTTTTTCAGCACTGCATTTATGCTTATAAGCCCTTCGGTATCGCTGACTCTTCTTATGAGTTCAAGACTCTTAATTTCCAATACCAAGATAATGGATGAAAATACGTCAGGGACGGAATGGATTTACGAATCCCTTCCTCTTAAGGAAAAAGGATCGGTCATAAAAGGCGCTAATAAATATGTTTATATAAATTATCTTCTGCCGGTCGTTATTCTGATTTTTGTTTTGCTTTGCTTTAAAGCGGATTTTATTACGGTCTTGCTGAATATACTTTTTGTCTCATCTTCGGTTTATTTTATAAATTCAATAACCCTTTTGTTTGACAATGTTTATCCTTTTACGCTGGAAAGCACAAAGTTCAATTCTGCGTCAAAATTTTTAGAGATACTTATTGCAATGATCACCGGAGTAGTTCTGTTTTTAATTCAGATTTTTGTTTTCCAAAATATTATATTTGTATTAATATCGGTTGTTTTAATGCTGATACTTTCTTATCTGATTAACAGAAATTAAAAACAATTTTATGTCAAACGAAAAATCTTCATCGCTTTTACAGACTGAAACTTCATCCCTTATAAAAAACATTGACGGTGAAGGGAAAAATATTATTTTAGCAATGACCGGCACCAGCGGCGCTATTTACGGTTTAAGAATGCTCAGAGCTTTGCTTTTGAATGATTTTAATGTGGGTCTGATTTTATCGGAATATGCGGCTTATACTCTTTACAAGGAATGCGGCGTTGAACTGACTCCTTCAAACCTTACGTCTCTTTTTCCGGAAATAATTCTTCTGAAATCAAATGTTACATTTTATAATAACCTTGACCTTAAGTCTGAAATTTTTACGAATGATTATTTGTGTTACGGCATGATAATCTGTCCCTGTTCAATGGGATTTGTAGGAGGAATAGCAAACGGTGAATGTAAAAATCTCATAGAAAAATCTGCAGATTACGCTTTTTCATATTCAAAACCTCTTGTCATCGTTCCTCGTGAAACTCCTTTGAATAAAATTCATCTCGGCAATATGCTTAAGATTATTGATGCGGGTGGCAAGATAGTTCCCGCGATGCCGAGTTTCGAATACAATCCGAAAGATTTCAATGACCTTGCTGATCACATAGCGGGAAAAGTTCTTGATCTGCTCATCGGCAACTATGTACCTTTGGCGTAGGCAGAAGTATTCCCTGAACATTTATTTCTCAGAAATCATAACCGAAATAAAAATTATGAAATAAATTTCCCTGAAGCGTTTTGAAATTATTTTCAATTCTTTTTCCCAGATCATATCTTAAAACAATTGCTCCGAACAGATTCATTCTTAAGCCTGCTCCTATGCTTCCTCTTGTAATGCCGTAATTCTGCTTTGTGTCCCAGGCATTTCCGGCATCAAAGAATAATGCCCCGCGGATCCCCGGAAAATCTAAACCGATGTTAAGAGGAAACCGCAATGCCACAACATTCAGCAACGGGAATCTCAGCTCTGCATTTGTCTGCCACATTTTCGTTCCCCTGATTGAATTCAGCGGCCAGCCGCGCAATGACCAGCTTCCCCCGATAAAAAATCTCCTTGCTTCTTTCCCCTCATTCATGAAAAACTGAGTCCTCAGCGCTAATGCCGAGGGAGTTCCGATCCTGAAATACTTCCTGTAATCAAAGAACAGCGAGAAATAATTTGTGTTTGAATTTGCAATGTCAGTGGTATATCCCAGTGTAACATTCAGTCGCTCCCCGTCAAGAGGACCCGTCCACGCCCAAAGCGAATTATCCCTGACATAACTTATGTAATTTGAAAGCAGAAGAGATCTGGAATTATCAAGAAAATCAAAACTTCGAGATGACTGAGCAAGACTTACAGTCATTTCAATTCTCCTGAAAAATGACAGCGGATATGCAAGACTCAGATAACCTCCGTAAAGTCTTTCAAAAAAAGACTGGTCAGATTCCCTGAGATCATATCTTCTTCCGGATAAATGGTAAATTCCGTAAGCATAGTTAAGTCTTTTCTCAACCGAATATTTTGATATTGCGATATTAAAACTTTTCCAGAATTCGGAATCGCCGTTTGAATTATTGAATACCAGGAAATAATATTTTTCGTTTCCCAGAAGATCACTCAGTGAAATTATTCCGCCTGTATTTGCGCCGAAAACCGGATCCACATTTAAAGCAGTAGTCGCAATATCTAGTGAAAATCTTTTTTCATATTTAAGTGAATTTTTTTCCGGAGTGCTTTTTATTTTACCTGCTGTCCAGTTCTCTCCTTTCAGGTTCAGATCGATTTTTCTGAAAGTCTTGCTGCTGTCATATCTTTCACTGATCCCGTTCAGCATTTTTATGCTTATTGCGGAACCTTCAAATACTGAAAAAACTATTTTATCATCTCCCGCCCAGTCAGGGTCATAACCTGCAGTTGTAAAATTTGTTATCTTTCTCATTTCAAGACTGTCATAATCTATCCCTGAATCATTCGTAAAAGAATTTATACCTGAATTTAGGGATTTCGAGGTAAGTGTTTTTTTTAAATCTATCATCCAGATATTCTGAGGACCGTCAGCAGTTGATGTGAATATTATTTTCGAACCGTCATCCGAGAAATGCGGCGAAGAATCAGTCTGCCTTCCTATTGTCAGATAATCAATGTTACCTGTAGCAAGATCGAATAAAAACAGATTATAACCGCTTTCATTTCCAAAAGTGGTTCTGTCAGAAGAAAAAATAATTTTCTTTCCGTCCGGAGAAATGTCAGGATCTCTGTCATCGTAATAATCGTTTGTGAGCTTTCTGAGCTTTCCGGAGTCAGTCTCCAGTAAATACAGATCCGTGCTTCCGCTGAAATCAGATGCGGAGAAAACCAGCATCCTGCCATCACGGCTCCATGAAGGAGAACCAATGCTTACAATGTCTTTAAAAGTATAATCGGCTATGAGATTGCCGCTTTTTATGTCAAGCACATGTATTGCATCGGAGTTTCCTTTCTGAGTTACAAAAGCAAGTTTGCCGGATCCGGAAATATCCAGTCCGGTTCTGAAAAAATGGAACTGCTCAAATTCATCACTTGATTCGCCTTCTATCACAAGTTCCGGTTTGGAATTTGATTTCAGACTGATTTTATAAATGCTCGTGAATCCGGTTTTGTTTCCGATAAAATACACTTCCTTTTTCCCGCCGAAATCAGTGTAAACGGGTTTGTGCGCAAAGGTTTCGGAATACAAATCCTTAGTGACCCTCGAAGGATTATCAGAATCCTTTAACTGCGGAAAATATTTTTTTTCAAGATGGTAAAGATATTCATTGTCAAACTGAGCGTAATCTTTTCCTATTGTAGTTTTCATTACATTTGAAAAATTATCATCAATCCAGAAGTTTTCCACAAGCTGCAGTATTTTATCTTCACCGTATTTTTCAGAAATATACTCCAGTACATTCTGCCCTAATTTATACATGAAATATGTTCCGTAAAATCTTTCCCAGTCATCGAGTCCTGCAATATATCCGCTGAGAACTGCATCCTTAAGCACCATTTCCGCCTGTGTGTCCCACTTCGCGGAAAAGAGTTCGGCAAGTCCTTCAGTAAACCAAAGCGGCGGAGACTGATCGGGAGACTTTCTGTGAAGACGCTGTATATTACCTATCTTGCTTGTCATGAAAACATGAGTCAGCTCATGCCTTATCACATGTTTGAACTGAAAAAGCGAACCTTCAAACGGAATGACGACTCTTCCTTTGATAAATTCAAAAAATCCTCCGACACCGTCGGGAATGAATCCGGGTGTTGTGTTTGTCTGCTTGAAATGAAGAGGTGAGGAATAAAAAATTATAGGAACCGTATCTATCAGAGAATGATTGAATTTCTGCTGAAGGAATGTATAGCTTTCTTCAGCATAATTAGCGCCGATTTCAGCCAGCTCTTTTGCTTCTTTGTAAAAATAAATCTGAAAATGTTCAGTCCGGAGAATGTTCCATTCAAAATCTGAATACTGAACTTTATTTCTTCCGAAATTGACGAACTGCGAGTTTGCATTTTCAAACGAAACAAAAAATAGCATTAAAGCCAGAAATATTATTGATTTCCTTTTCATACTCCCCGGAAAATGTTTATGGATTTGTTTGATCCGGTAAAAAAATATAATGTAAGATGAGGGTCAGGGATTTCACTTTAAAATATAAAACTTCAAATCAAATTACCATATATGTATAATGACTTCATAAAATGCAACCGGAGAAACTTTCGTCCGTATAGTGATTTTTTGAATGCCGTTTTTATCCTGAAGTCAATAAGAGCAGAACGGGGTTAAGTTTATAATGATACATTCATTTTGCTTACATAAAAAATCAAATTGTTACCTGATGTTTAAAATATATTGAAGAGCATTGAAGCGGAGAAAATTTTTTAAATAAATTTTACACTTTTTTTTAATAAGGGTTTTGATAATTTGCAGGAATTTAATCCTCAAAACCAATCTTTATTGAATAAATATTATTTGTACCTTACCCTGATGTATATACTTTTCACATATTTTTTTTCCGGTTGTGAAATCAAAGAACCAACTATGCCGAACTGGGATACAAATATCAGTCTGCCTTTCTCTCAGAAGAGTTTTGATATATTTGATATTCTGAAGAGAAGCGGTAATGTCGGTTATGATTCTTCGGATAATGGAACTGTATTCCTGTTCGGAGAATCCTCTTACATCAGAAAATTCGGCGAAGACATTCGCTTTGACGGCTATCCTCTGACAAATGTAACTGCAGTGAGCACTTTTCAGATTGATACTGCGGTAGTGATTGATGATTCGACATTTATCCGTAAAGCGGAATTCTTAAGCGGAGTCCTCAGCTTTACTTTTTACAACAATACTAATCAGGATTATTCAGTAAATGCAGTTTTGAAAAATCTTTTCAGTGTTCCGGATAATGATACTGCGAGGATTCAGACAAATGTTCCTTCCGGATCGCAACAAACCGTAAAATTTAATCTGACGGAATATTTCATACTAAACAGTATTCCTGATAACAGACTGAAACTGAAAATCATATTTAATTCCTCCGGTCCCGTACCTGTGAATTTCAGTTACAGTCTTTCGGAGTATTCAATAAAATTTATTGAAGGGAAACTTAAGCCTGTAAGCACAAGCATTACTTCAGATGAAGTAATTGATCCGTTCGGATCGGATGTGCCTCAGGGAGAACTGAATTTCGCTCATATCACACCGGACAAAAATTTTCTGATCCTGAAAAAATTTAATGACCTGTTTAAAGTGGATTTTTCTCATATATCCATAACCGGTGAAAATAAAAACGGAAATAAAGTGAGACTTAAATATCTCCGAAACGGAATTCCGGGAGATCCTGTTGACTCTGTGTTTACTCTTTCATTAAATCAGGACAGGGATTCTGTTGCGTTTGCCATTAATGAAAGCAACAGCAATATACTCGAATTCATAAATAACATTCCTAAAGTCATAAGAATGACAAGGTATGATGTTTTGAATTCCGGATACAAAGAAGGAACTGTAAGAAACACTGACAGTATATCGATTAAACTTATAATTCAGGTACCGCTCGATGTAAGCATTACTCAACCGGTTGTTTTCTCCGATACTGCCGATGCGGGAATCAGTGACGAGGATCAGAGAAAACAGATGGATTTTGTTAAGAATATGAATTTTACCCTTTTTGCGGAAAATCATTTACCTTTGAAAACTGTTGCCAGAATTCTGATTCTTGACTCTTCGTTTGTCCCTTTATTCTCAATCTCAAAAATTGCAGGCAATAACATCGATTCAACTATAGTCGTAAATGCTGCGGCTGTAGGTGTAAACGGAACAGTATTAAATCCGAATACAACAGTTTTCAACGCCGAACTTGACAGTATTCAGATAAGTATGTTAAAGAGAATGGGAAAAATAATTTACGATTACAAACTTTATACCGATCCTGAACTCATACCTCCTCCGCTGACGACAGTGAAAATCACAGGGTATGACTTCATAAAATTCATAAGTTCGGGAAAAATAAAATACAGAACAAACTTTTAAATCAAATATTATGAAAACATTTTACTTTATCCTTTTATTTTCTGCCGTGTTATCCGGAGTGTCTTACTCGCAGAATATCTATGATGTAAGAAGTTTATCAATGGGGAATACCGGCGTTTCAAACTCATACGACGTAGATGCTTTGAACAATAATCCTGCTAACATACTGAAGCAGAGAACGAATAACAAAGCATCATCCTATTTCAGCGTTCTCACAAATTTCAATTTTCACGTAAACAGCGGATTTTTTTCTTTTGATTTCTATGATAAATATTTCACCACAAATTCGGTGACAGATCCTATCTTTCTTTCAGATCAGGACAAAGCGACTATAATAAGTGAAGCAAGCGGAGAAAAGGTAAACATTTCAGCAATGATAAAATACATTTCACTTGTTTTCAATATTAATAAATTCGGTTCTGTTGGCATATCACTCGATGACAGAGGGGCGGGAAATTTTACAATAAGCAGAGATCCGCTGGAGCTGGGTCTTTACGGAAATCAAATTAACAGAATTTATGATTTTTCGGGAACAGGTTTCAAAGGAACCTGGATCAGACAGCTTAATCTCACTTATGCAAGGAGCATTAAGCCAAAGAAGAGTAAAATTTTTGATGATCTTTCCTTTGGAATTTCCGTAAAGCCGCAGTTCGGGCAGTTTTTCGGAAGTACGGACAGAAACGATCTTACAATAACCACAAACAACAATCTTCAGGTACGAGGCACAGGCGGGATCGAATTTCTTTTTGCGGGAACTTCTGCGGATAATGTAGCACAATTGTCGCTTACACCGGCCGGCTTCGGAGTTGGTTTCGATTTCGGAGTTAATGCAGGCATCAAAAATATTTCAAAATACGGACAGATGAATGTCGGGCTTAGTCTGAATGATCTTGGATATATTAAATGGACAAAGAATGCAAACCGTTATGTGTATAACGGAAACTATATAGTAACCGACATTACTGATCCTGCTCAGCTTGATTCACTGAACAAAATTGTAAAAGGAACCAAAGTAAATGTTCCGGATTTTAGTACAACTCTTCCACTGAATTTAAGACTCGGTATAACATATAAAATATTTTCCAAACCCGTAAAAGATGCTTTAAAAAAGAATGATCTCGAACTGGCTAATATATCTCTGGAATATCTTCAGGGATTTTATGATGATTTGGGATTTTCCAAAAAACCTGCCGTCGGTTTTGGTGCCGAACTTAATGCAACCAATGTGATATCACCGAGGATTGGTCTGGTTTTGGGAGGGACTGAAGAATTCGCAGTGAATTTCGGACTCGGGATTGATACAGGACCCGTTTTGATTGATCTTGGAACTTACAATTTCTCAAGTTTATTTTCTCCGAAAAGTTCTACAAAATTCTCCGGAGGATTAAGCATAAAATACAAAATAAATTGATTTTATAATTATTAAAAAAGCAGAGCTGAAAAATCAACTCTGCTTTTTTTTATTCATCTTTCAGTTTATCACTGAATTTTTTTCTGAACTTTTCAAGTTTCGGATTAATGACAAACCTGCAGTAACTCTGATCTGAATTCTGATTGTAATAATCCTGATGATAGTCTTCGGCTTTATAAAACTTTTTCAGAGGAGTAATTTCCGTGACTATTTTACCATCCCAGATCTGAGTGGCTACTTCATTTTTTGATTTTTCAGCCTTCTTTTTCTGCTCATCATTAAGATAAAATACTGCCGATCTGTATTGCGTGCCTACGTCCGCTCCCTGCCGGTTAAGAGTCGTAGGATCATGTGTCGTCCAGAACACTTCGAGCAGTTCTTCATACGAAATTACAGAAGGATCGAATATGATTTTTGCAACTTCCGCGTGACCTGTTTCACCTGTGCATACTTGTTTGTATGTGGGATTTTCAACTGTCCCGCCGCTGTAACCTGATTCAATTGATTCCACGCCTTTCAGTCTCTGGAAAATCGCTTCCACGCACCAGAAGCATCCCGCACCGAATACAGCAGTATCTGTTTTTTCTGACATTGTTTTGTTTGATATTTGTTTTGTAAGTGTTTTCTGTTCTTTTACCGTATTAAAAGTACATCCTGAAAATAAAAATATTAATGTTATTAAATAAGTCATTGCTGTTAATGATTTTGAATTCATGTTGATACAGATTAAAAATTATTTCGGAATTTGATTACTGGCAGAAGCATTTACATTTAATTTTCAGATCCGCAGAATGAATGCCTCTGAATAATGGTAATATCAAAATCCTAATTTTAATTCCGCATAAAAATTTCTTGTAGCTGCCGGAATCCAGTATGGAATTCCGCCGCTTATGCTTCCCGAAGTTTCATATAGAGTATTGAATATGTTGTTGGCTTTAAAATCAATTTGCAGATTCTTTAAAATTTTCGGGGACTTTCCGTAACCAGTCAGTGAAAAAATGTTAAGAGACAGACCTGCATTGAATACAGTGTACGGCTGAATGATTTTATCTGCATATCCGGTCTGTTTTCTGAACTCGGGATTTTTTCTTTCGTTTTCGGAATTGTCAAGATATTGTTTTCCGATATGCTGTACAGACAAATAAGCATTAATTCCCTTTTCAGAAGCATAGTTTAAGTTCAGATTTCCGATTATCCACGGTGAAAGCAGGATTTTGTTATCCGTATAATCATTTCCATAGAGAATGTTTCCCGAAGAATCAATTCCTGTTACTTCCCGGTAATCCGTAAAATAGTTATCAGAAAGATTCAGATTCCCGGATAAAGACAGACCTTTCAGATTAATCTGGCTGAAAGGGCTGACAGTAAAACTGAACTCTATTCCTTTATGGATTGATTTGCCTGCATTACCCGTAATCGGCTGACCAACATTATCGAGCTGTCCGTTATTCACGATCTCATTTTTAAAATCCATCAGATAAAAATTCAAGGCGGTTTTGAGCCTGCCTGATTTGTATGAAATTCCCAGTTCATAGTCTTTCATTTCTTCCGGCTTTACAAGCGGATCGTCATATATTCCTCTTAAGGTATCAAGAATTCTGAAGTTTGGTTTTGAATCAGGATTTTCAGCATCATAAATATCCTTAAGCCTGGGTTCTCTTTTTGCGATCGAAAAATTTATGAAAGCATTCAGCTTTTCATCGAAATTATAATTTATTCCCGCCCTTGGAGTAATGAAATTATAGTTCACGCTGAAATCATAAGGTTTGAATCTGTCATTTGATAAATTATATCTGTGATATACATACTGAAGTCCGATCATTGCGTCAAGTTTTCCGGTAAATCTGTATAATTCATTTACATAAGCAGAGTATGTTCTTTTTCCTCCGTTATAAAAATAGTAAATATAATCCGGCGGAGTTCCGGGCGGCAGAGATTCTCCGGATGTCACTTCGCCGTAATGCTCTGATTTATGATAACGGATCTCTCCGCCGGCAATGAAAGTTCCTTTGTCATTATTATGCTTAAGCTGAACTTTCGGAAACCAGCCGTATGTGCTGTTGTTCACATTAAGTCTTGTAACCAGATCGCTCCTGACTATTTCATATCCTTTTCCTTTTTCAAAATATAAGATTCCGTCATCATTCCGTTTGTAGTAAAGGGAATTATAAGAAACAGTATCCTGAACAAAAAACGGATTCAGTCTGAAGTAACCAAAGTCATAACCGTAATAGACCGGAAAAGATGTATTGAAGAATCCGTCACCTCTTATATAACTGAATGTATTGGATATTAAAAGATTCTTATCAGCCTGAAAGTTGTACACGAGTTCATAATGAGGCTGAAAATAATTATCAGTTTCATCCGGATAAGTCAGGTAATTGTATTTCCTGTCTTTTAATTTATCCCCCGTGACTTCTCCTTCCAGAAAAGCTTTATCAATACCTGTATAGGCAAGATGGTTTTTCATCGGACTGCCGAAGAAATTCATTTTTATGACGGATTTTTTTCCTGCGATTAATCCCGCACTGACGAAATAACTCCAGTTATCAGACCACGAAAGATCCCTGTATCCGTCGGTATTTATTTTCCCTGCCTTTGCATAAAATCCGAATCCGTTTTTTAACAATCCGGAGGAATACTCTGCGGAAAATCTTTTTGAATTATAATTTCCGTAACCGCCGGAAATATTTAAGAACTTTCTTTTGAAATAATCAATTGTTCTGACATTGATAACTCCTCCGATTGCAGATGTTCCGTAAAGAGCGGTTCCTATGCCTCTTTGAATCTGCATTTCTTCGGCTGAAGCAGTCAGATCCGAAACATCCACCCAGTAAACCTGATGATCTTCGGGATCGTTCTGAGGAATTCCGTTTATCAGAATTGAGATCCTTCTCTGATCGAATCCCCTCAGCGACATATAGGAATATCCGACCGATGCTCCGGATTCCGAGTAAGAATTAATGCTTGTGTTTCCGTTAAGAAACATCGGAAGATCCTGCATCCAGTATCTGCTTTGTATTTCGGATCTTTTAATATCCTGGAATGTAACGGGAGTTGAACGTTCTATTCCTTTTAAAGCATCAACTTCGATTGATTCAGTTTTGTATTCTGCCGTATCCGTTTCATTCTGTGAAAAAATCAAATCATTATCCGTAAAAAATAATATCACGGAAACAAGCAATATCTTTCCAAAGAGGTTAAACGTTCTGAATCTGTCAGAACTTATTGTTTGTGAACGGAACTCTCTGCTAAATACTTTCATCATTTTTTTTAAATAAAAAACGCTTAAAACTTTTCTGAACCCTTTGGAAAAGTATTAAGCGTTAAAATATTAATTTGTTTCCTTCGCCGGCATTATCCGTAGCAGGTTCAATGGGTATGATCTCAGCCTTCTGAAAAAAAGCACCCCTGTTGTTATTTTAAAAGAACCGGATTAATTTCTATTAATCCCGTAAAAACTGTAACTCTGAAATCAAATTTAACAAATGAAAAAATGATTATCAGATTAATTTCTCATTGAATTCATACATTATCCTGTTCAGATCAGGTCCGAATATATTATAAGCTTTTGCAGCACCGCCTTTGTTTACAAAAGGAGGCTGGTTAAAACTCATCATATTAATTTCCAGAAATGAAGAAACATGATTTTTCATCATCCTGAGCCAGACTAACTCTTCTTCCGTAAATTTTCTGCCTTTCAATTCGTTTTCGCTGATCCAGTCATTTAATTTTTTATCGATACTGTCCGTATACGGCTCAAGTCTGTCCGTTTTCCCGATGGCATACTGAGTCAGAGTAATGATATTTGCCGGATTTTTTGTTTCGCCAAGAGGCTTCACCTTTGTGCTGTCAAGTCTTAAAAAAGCATTCCATACTTCTTCCGTTGATATCTCGTAAGGCGGTTTTCTAAGTTCTCTTGAAATTGTTTTTATTTCATCAAAGCTAATGTGGGTATGACCGTTTGTATTTTCAATTATTGCTTTCAGCGCGGGTAAGTTGTTTTTATTAGATTCGATAAAACTTTTAAATTTGAAAATTACATCGCCTGATCTCTCTCTGGCTGCTTCTTCAAGCGAATTGGTATTAATCAAACCTGAATTACGTTTTTTTATTTCAAGTATGCAGTACCGGAATTTCGGATTATCAAATGGCCGGCATGCAATGTTTATCAGTTCTTCTCCGGCTTCTTTTATGTTTTTATCAGTAGGAACGAAAGCTTTTTTATCTTTTCCGAACATTTCTTTTGCTTTTTCAATCTGTTTTTCAACATCAATAGCCAATATGAAATTATTGATCACCTGTTTTAAAGATTCTACCGGCGGGTCCAGTGCGGATCCTGTTTTACGTATTTCATCTATGTCTTTTTCTGTCAGATTCTTCTCGATTCTTTTAAGATTATCCACCATCGATGAAATTGTGTTTTCATCTCTCATTCCGATTGCAATGGATTGGATCAGGGATTCAAGAGAAAATATTTTCACTACTTCTGTGACTGTTTCGGTTTTAACAGTTACTATTGAAATCTTCTGTGCCAGTTTGTATGCAAAAAACGGAAGGGGTATTGCTACGAGAACGTCCGTCAGATATGTCATTTTCAAAAATAACGGGGAAAGACAGATAAGAACTGTCCAGATAACCACAGGAATGAATCTGCCGAAATTAAATTTCCTGTAAACCAATGCGCATAAAACTGCCGTCGATACTTGCCAGTTAGGGAAAGTGTTGAACGGTTTTACGGAAGAATACAATGAATTCACGGCGTCAAAGAAAAAACCTTCGGCTTTTATTTCAGGTCTGATAGTATTTATTACCGGAAAAAATCCGTGCGCAAAATTTATTATGCTCCATAGTATAACAACCGAAAACAAAAACACTGTCATATCCCCTGATTCCTTTTTTCTGATTATAAGATAGAGCATCAGAAAAAGAAAAATATAAATTGACAGATAAGGAATGATAAATCCCGGTATTAATTTTATTTTATGGTCAAATTCCAGCAGTACGGTTATAAATTTTTCATTGCCGGCATTCAGAGGTGTGAGCAGATAATACTGTATCAGTGCTATCAGCAGCAATACAATATTCATTAAATTCATAACTTTGAATTTAGGTATCGTCATTAAATATAATCTTATTTTATGTTAACAATTTAAATTACCAATAATAGAACTGCATTTCAAGATTGAATGTATTTTTAAAGCAAAACCCGGAAAAAAATCATTGCGTTTGAATATTTTATAACTTAAATATTATTTTTAAAATATGGAAAGAATATTTAAAAAAATTTTTATAACATCGGCATGTTTATTCCGAATTTATTCTTCCCGTCAACTGCTGTTTCATATCCGGCATCCGCATGTCTTACAATTCCCATTCCGGGGTCGTATGTAAGGCATCTCTCCAACCGTTCCTCAGCTTCCCTGCTTCCGTCTGCGACTATCACCATGCCGGAATGAATGGAATTTCCGATACCGACTCCTCCTCCGTGATGAAGCGATACCCAGCTTGCCCCTCCCATGCAGTGAAGACCGAAATTAAGAACCGGCCAGTCGGCAATAGCATCTGAACCGTCAAGCATTTTTTCCGTTTCCCGGTTAGGCGATGCGACGCTTCCGCAGTCAAGATGATCTCTTCCGATTACAATCGGCGCAGATACTTTTCCTTCCCTTACAAGATCATTGAAGATTTTACCGGCTTTGGCTCTTTCTCCATATCCAAGCCAGCAAATCCGGGCAGGAAGACCCTGAAAATGTACTTTCTCCTTTGCTGCTTTCAGCCATTTGTGAAGAAGTTTATTTTCCGGAAATGCCTCTGTAATAGCATTATCTGTCGTATAAATATCTTCCGGATCACCAGAAAGCGCTACCCATCTGAACGGACCTTTGCCTTCGCAAAATAACGGACGGATATATTCAGGAACAAATCCCGGAATTTCAAATGCAGATTTAAAGCAGTTATTGTAAGCTTCGCCTCTGAGATTATTTCCGTAATCAAATACAACTGAACCTTTCTTTAAAAACTCCCACATAGTTTTGCAGTGAGTAACTACAGTCTTTCTCGCAAGTTCCTGATACTTTTCAGGATTGCTTTTTCTGAGTCCCACAGCTTTTTCAAAACTCATTCCCATCGGAACATATCCGTTAAGCATATCATGAGCGGAAGTCTGATCCGTAACAACGTCAGGAAGTATATTTCTTTTAAGTATTTCCGGTAAAACATCTCCCGCGTTTCCAATCAATCCGACTGAAACTGCTTTCTTGTTTTGTTTTGCTTCCAGTACTATTTTAAGCGCTTCATCCAGATTATCCGTAATGACATCGCAGTATCCGGTACTGATTCTTTTCTGTATCCGTGTTTTGTCAACATCTATTCCGAGAAAAGCTGCTCCGTTCAATGTGGCTGCTAAGGGCTGTGCCCCTCCCATTCCTCCGAGACCGCTTGTCAGTACGAATTTTCCTGACAGGGTTCCGTCAAAATGTTTATTTGCGCATGCTGCAAATGTTTCATAAGTCCCCTGCAAAATTCCCTGTGTCCCGATATAAATCCAGCTGCCGGCGGTCATCTGACCGTACATCGTAAGTCCAAGCGCTTCTAATCTTCTGAACTCATCCCAGTTAGCCCAGGCCGGTACTATCTGTGAATTTGATATTAAAACTCTCGGAGCATTCAGATGAGTTTTAAAAACTGCTACAGGTTTTCCTGACTGTACAAGCAGAGTTTCGTCTTCATTTAAATTTTTTAATGTGCCGATGATTTTATCATAACATTCCCAGTTGCGGGCAGCTTTACCGCTGCCTCCGTAAACTATCAGGTCTTCAGGTCTTTCCGCTACATCCGGATCGAGATTATTCATAAGCATTCTCATTGCAGCTTCCGTGATCCAGTTTTTACAGGAAAGGACTGTTCCGGTCGGAGCTTTTACTGTTCTAAGCATTTTCAGAAATTTATTTTTGTAAAAATAAAAATTTTAATCTTCAAATAATATTAATAAAAAAACTGCAAAAGCATTTGTTGCTTCTGCAGTTTGTTAATTGTGTACGGATAAATTTTACTTATTATTTTCTTTATACTGATCGGTTACATATCCCGCTATAAAACCCGAATCAGGATTCAATTTGAGCGCTTCATCTATTATGGATTTTGCTTTTTTCATATCTCCGTCATCGTTTCTTTTGATCAGACTTAAAGCCATGTAACCCATTGCCATATCATAACCCCAGTCGGGATAAATTTCCTTTTTCTCTTTTCTGATTTTGAAAATTTCAATTGCTTTTTCAAATTCAGGTATTGCAACTTTTACTCCGCCGCCGAATGCTTCCGGAGTATAGAAATGTGAAATACCGTTTGTAAGTATGAGTCTCGGATTATTCGGATCAAGTTTCATGGCATCTGCATCAGCAGTCTGAGTGGCTGATATAATCTCCTGCATTTTTTCCTGTTCGTACTGCCATCTGTTGAAGTTCAGTATCTCCAGCAATACAAAAGAATCTGCAAATTCAGGGTTTTCATCAATGGATTTGTTGATAATACTGATTCCCGATTCAGTAAATTTTCTTATGTTATCCTTGTTCTCAGTCCTGCCTGCATTCATCGAAAGACCGTAATCTGCCAGAGCTATGTAGTAATTGACAAGCCAGACGTCTTTTTTAAGCTGAAGTATTCTTTCAAATTCTCCTCTGGACTTGACTAATTTGCTTTCATCCATTTTATCCATGGCTTCTTTTAGATGTTTTTTAGCTTTCAGAACTGCTTTGTCAAAATCACTGTCGGCATAAATGTTCAGATTTAAAATTAATACCGAAATCAGCAATACCAGAATTGATGTTTTACTTTTCATTTTATCTCCTTTTTGTTTTATGTTTATTTAATTTTTATAGTTGAAGTCCGAGACCAACATAAAAAGTTCTTTTGTTGTTGGTGATAATTTCCTTTCTTTCGCTGTAGTCGGAATTGTAAGTGTACTGATAAATATTTTTATGATTTAAAATGTTATTTACGGCAATTACCGCAACTGCAAACTTGCCGAACAGCGAAAAAATATACTGAGCGTTCACGTCTATTCTCGAGTAAGCAGGATATCTTGCGCTGTTTACTTCTCCGTAAACCGGTCTGAACACATTCTGCGAACTCACAAACTCGCTTCCTGTTACAGGTGTGTATGGTTTTCCTGTTGAGAGTTTGTATATAGCCCCGAATACTATCTGATCTGTAAGATTGTAACTTCCAACGAGGCTGAAGTTATTCGTTATGTCATAATTTGACGGAGCAAGATTCTGCGAATCATATTGTTTTCTTTTTGAATCCGAATAGGCATAAGAAATCCAGCCCGTAAATTTATTTGAAATTTTTGTTTTGAAAAAAACATCGACTCCTTTTACATTTCCTTCACCCGAAGATCTGTAATAAAAATCATTCCTGTCCATTAAAACCAGATTTTTGTAATCTTTATAATATCCCTCGACCCTGAAAACAATTTTTCCTTCCTTGTTAAATTCATATCCCAGAATATAATGCATTGCATCTTCCGGATTGAGATCGTTATCAGAAGCTCTGAAGTAGTTGTCAAGTCTGGGATACTGATGATACAAACCGACAGCGCCTCTTATGGAATGAAAATTATCAGGAAGATAACCGAATGAGATTCTCGGATCGAAACTCATTTTCCCAGACAAAGTATGATAATCCGTCCTTGCTCCGGCAATAACAAAAACCCTGTCTGAAATTTTTATCTGCGTTTCAGCATAAGCTCCGATTCTGCCTGTATGCGACAGAGTGTCAATTTTAAATGATGGAGCCGTTAGATTCAAATTGTAGGAATAGGAAGGCACAGTTCCTTTAATTTCATATCCGCTGTACTCATATTCCGCACCGGTGTTAATATCAATTTTACTAGTAAGATTCTTCGTAAAATCCACTCTTCCTTTTGAATAAATATCTTTTGTATCTGTATTAAGAATCCCGTATTCATTATTTCTGTCATAAAGACTGAATGAAGCGCCCGCATTAATGAGTGTGGATGACGAAGGAGCTGTCATTAATTTTAAATTTGTAAAATAACTTTTAGAATTTGAATTGTAAAAACCGTCAAAGGAAGGACTTGCATTTTTTATTCCGACTTTGTCATCGCTGTAATTTGCATAAAACTTTATATTGCCCGTTGATCCGAGTTTGTAAGAAAGCGTTCCTCCAAACTGATTTGACTGAGGTATGGGCTCATACTCTGAGCTTTCTCCGTTTATTGCAAAATACGGCTGAAGCAGTAACTTTCCTCCCGAAAAAGTTGCGCCGAAATTCCTGTCCTTTGAAAGATAAACTCCTGACAGTGATGCGTTCGCAAGTCCCAGCCAGGCAAACATTCCGGTGCCCTGAGGCATATCATAGGATTTTAAATCAAGAACCGCCGAAAGCACGTTTCCGTACTTCGCAGAAAATCCTCCGCTTGTGAAATTAATTCCCTTAAGACCCCATGGATTAATTGTCGAATAAGATGAAACGTTAAATGTTTCGTCAAAAATAAACGGGTTATAAAGAGACGCCTGATCAATTATTGTGAGAACTTCATCAGGATCTCCTCCTCTGACTGTGATTCTGCTGCCTTCATCTACCTGATTTGAACCCGGGAAAGTCGTTATTGCCCTGTAAAGATCGGCATCAGCTCCCGGAATTCTTACGATTTCAAGGGGAGTAAGAGTAACTGCGTTATTTTGTCCTGAAGTGAACGAACTTGCGGTTACGATTATTTCTTCAGTCTTTACATCTTCTTTTGATAGTTTTACATTCAGATTTATATTGTTTCCGGATAAAATTTCAACCGGTATTGTTTTATCCTCATATTCCAGAAAACTGAAAAGCAAATTCTGCTGACCCGTTTTCTCCGTTTCAAACTCGAAATAACCTTTCTTGTCTGTAGTAGCGCCGTCAATTGTTCCTTTAATTACAACATTTACGCCTTCAAGAAGACTGTCTCTGTCCCCTTTAACTGTTCCGGAAATTACTGTGAACTTAGGTTCTTCAGAATCTGACGATTGTGAGATCGATATGCCGGTATGCGATAATAAAATCACAAGCAGTATAATGTATTTCATTAAGCTGATGTTTTATTTTAGAATTTTAATGAATTAATGTCTTTTGCAATGTTTATATCCTTTAAAGTAATACCTCCGGCAGAATGAGTGGAAAACGAAACTTCTACTGATGCATATTTCAATGTCATGTAATCAGGATGATGGTCATGCTGCTGGCAGAAAGCTCCGATAGCAGTCACAAGTCCAAGCGTCTGAGGAAACCCCGGGGTTTTAAAAGTTTTTTTGATTGAGCCGTCCAGATACTTCCATCCTGCAATAGTTTTGAGTGATTTTGTAATTTCTTCTTCTTTTAATTTTTTCATCTATTTGATTTATTAAATTTAATTGTTTTTTTTAATTATGCTTTCAAGTTTTTCTATATAGTTTTCAAATGCCTTAAACCCCCTTGAAGTGATTTTATATTTCGATACCGGCTTACGATCAATAAAAACTTTTTTCACCGATACGTATCCTGCTTCTTCAAGTTTCTTAAGATGAACACTGAGATTTCCGTCTGTTGCATTTACTTTTTCTTTCAGAAAATTGAATTCCGCTTCCTCAACGCTGACAAGAACTGCCATAACGGCTGTTCTTATTCTGGAGTGAATTACATCATCAATCTGCTGGTAATCATAATTCATAATTTTGAGATATTAAATCCTGCTTTGATCTTTTGTTTAAAATAAATCCCGGTATTACCTGGAAACAAATCATCATTACTGCAAATACAAGCAATGTATGAATACTCGGAAAAACGAACATAAACGCTGCTCCCGCCCACCAGCCGTAAGAAATATTCTGAAGCCATTTGATCTGCTGTATTGCGCCGCTTGTGAAATATGAAATTCCGAGTGAAGTGGAAATGACCGGGCAAATGAATACGGGACTGTATGCTTTAGTAACGGTTCCGAGAAACCCGTATATAAACATCGCTATTCCTGAAGCAAACCAGAGTGATCCCATAATCCTTGTTGTAAAAGTCGTTACCCTGCTTGATTTGCTCTGTTTTCTTCCTATGAAACCGTCTGCTGCAGCTCCGGCTATCATCAGAATGAACCAGGCAAGTCCGATATAATTTCCGGATACTTTCAACAGCAGCATAGAATAATTTATCAGCAGTGCAAATGTTACAAGCATCCCCCAGAAGATATAGTGGATTCCGTTGTCTATGTTTAATCTGCGGCTGTCTTCCATCATCTTTTTTATTAATGAAAGTTCGAGCTCTGCATTCCTTGTTTCCATATTTGATTGGTTTAATTACAAAGTACTTTGAATTTTAAAGTGCTTTGTAAAAATACAAACCCTGTTTTTGTTTGTCAAGTAAAAAATAAAAAATCCCGCAAAATGTTCTCTGCGGGATTTAAGATTAAAATCTTAAATGATTATTCCCTTAAACAACAGCATGTGAATATCCTGCAACTCCGTCAAAATTGTACAGATGCTCGGTTTTAATAAAATCAAAACCTGCATCATTTATTTTTGTCAAAAGGTCGATGATCATTGATCTTGGAACGGTTTCTCCCTTGTTTTCCGAAAGATATCTGCATCTCCAGTGGTCAGTGCAGAAAGTCTCAGGATGCCCGTCCGGCCATACTGTTTCCCCTCTGTTGCTTATGCTTATTAATTTTAACCTGTCCGATTTTATTTTTTTCATAATTCCTCCAAGATCATCTGCGCTTCCGCTGCTCCAGTCCAGAAAAACATCAATACCAACCAGCGTCTTATTCTGCTTAATTGTTTTCTTTGCGGTTTTATTAGACGAATCTTTTTTAATTTTTCCCTTGTATTCTGCTGACCTTAACTTAACCGGTTTCTCTCCTATTCTTTCAATAACAGCTTTTGCGAATTCCTTTGTACCCACTTTTTCCTTGCTGATATTATCCTTGAAAATATCATAGGTGTGAATTCCGTCCTCAATTGTCTTTAGCCAGGCATTATGAACTTTCGTTGCTGTCTCAGACTGATTAATATGGTTCAGCATCATAACGGCTCCAAGCAATAAACCTGAAGGGTTTGCAAGGTTCTGTCCTGCCCTTCTCGGTGCGGATCCGTGAATAGCTTCAAACATCGCAAAATTTTCACCGATATTTGCAGATCCGGCAAGACCTACTGATCCGGTAATCATAGCCGCCACATCCGACAAAATATCGCCGTAAAGATTTTCCATAACTATCACATCAAAATCTTCAGGAGTGTTTGCCATTTTAGCCGCACCTATGTCCACAATCCAGACTTCATTTTTTATTTCCGGATATTCCGTTGCAATCTCATCGAAGACTTTATGGAACAAACCGTCAGTAAATTTCATAATATTATCCTTGACAAAGCATGTTACTTTTTTTCTGTTGTTTGCGACCGCATATTCAAAAGCGTAACGGACAATCTTTTCTGTTCCCGGTCTTGATATAAGCTTCAGGCACTGATACATCTGATCTGTCTGCCTGTGTTCAATTCCCGCATACAAGTCTTCCTCATTCTCCCTGACAATGACTATATCCATTACAGGATGTTTTGTTGAAACATACGGATGATAAGAAACGCATGGTCTGATGTTTGCATAAAGACTGAGAGTTTTTCTTGTCGTAACATTCAGACTTTTATATCCTCCGCCCTGAGGTGTCGTGATAGGTGCTTTTAAAAAAACTTTTGTCCTTCTTAAAGAATCCCAGGCTCCGGGTTCAATTCCGGCTGAATTTCCCCTGAGATATACCTGCTCTCCGATTTCTATTGTCTCTATATCAAGTTTTGCACCTGCCGAAGTGATGATTTTGATTGTTGCTTCCATTATTTCAGGACCTATGCCGTCTCCGTAAGCGACAGTTATTGGTGTGTTTTTAGACATTCTATCCTTTCTTGAATAATTGCTTATTTAATAGTTACAATATTAACAAACCATTCTTTTATAATAAATCTAAAAATTTAATTATTAAGTCTGTCAATCTCATCCCTCAATTCCGCCGCTCTCTCAAATTCAAGATCCTTGGCTGCATATATCATTTCCTTTCTGAGCTGTTCAATTAACTCTTTCCTCTGATCGCTGTTTATTTTGTTTTTAACCGGATCAGTAATGATTCTCAGTGAAGAAATCTTTTCATCTTTCTTTTTGCTTTTGCTGTATTCATTTCTTGCTTTTGAATCAGCAACTATTGTCGATGACATAATCTCTTCTATGGTCTTGAATATTGTTGCGGGCTTGATATTATGAATCCTGTTGTATTCTTCCTGAATCTCTCTCCTTCTTTTTGTTTCATTTATGACCTTGCTCATAGATTCAGTTACCTTGTCCGCATACATAACCACAAGTCCGTTTACATTTCTTGCAGTCCGCCCGGCTGTCTGCATTAAAGATTTTTCGGATCTGAGAAAACCTTCCTTGTCCGCATCAAGTATTGCTACGAGCGAAACTTCCGGTAAATCCAGACCTTCTCTCAGGAGATTTACTCCGACAAGTACATCAAAATCACCGAGTCTTAACCCTCTTAGTATGTCCACTCTGTCAAGAGAATCAACTTCAGAGTGCATATATTTGACTCTTACCCCTATTCCGAGCAGATAATCCGTAAGATCTTCACTCATCCTTTTTGTAAGAGTTGTTACCAGAACTCTTTCCTTTCTCTCTTTTCTGATACGAATCTCATTTACAAGATCATCTATCTGATTTTTTACAGGACGGACCTGAATTTCCGGATCAAGCAGCCCTGTTGGTCTGATGACCTGTTCGACAACTACTCCCTCGCTTTTTTCAAGTTCGTAATTTCCCGGGGTAGCGCTTACATAGATGACCTGATTTACCATTGACTCCCATTCCTCAAATGTCATGGGTCTGTTATCAAGCGCGGAAGGAAGCCGGAATCCGTATTCCACCAGTGTCTTCTTTCGCATTCTGTCTCCATTGTACATTCCCCTGATCTGAGGAACGGTCACATGCGATTCATCCACTATCAGCAGGAAGTCCTTCGGGAAATAATCAAACAGGCAGGATGGTCTCGAACCGGGAGTTCTTCCGTCCATATGCCTTGAATAATTTTCAATACCGTTGCAATAACCTACTTCCTGTATCATTTCTATGTCAAAGTTTGTCCTCTGTTCGATTCTTTGCGCTTCGATAATTTTACCCTGCGATTTGAAATATTCAGTCCTTTGATTCAGTTCTTCCCTAATATTTGCGATTGCTGTCTCTGTCTTGTCCTTGCTGGTAAGAAAATATTTTGCGGGATAAATCGCAGCGCTTTCATCATGACCCGTGACTTTGCCGTCCTCCCTGTTTATGTAAGAAATCTTTTCCACCGCATCATCAAATAGCTCAATCCTGATGCCGGTGTCATTCTCGTATGCCGGAATTACTTCGATCGTTTCTCCTCTGACTCTGAATGTTCCTCTTTTAAACTCAGTGTCATTCCTGACATAATGTATTTCCGTCAGCTTTGACAGTAATTTTTTCCTTGAGATTTTTTCTCCCGTCTTTACAATGAGTACCTGCTGAGCATACTCCTCCGGGGCACCTATTCCGTAAATGCAGCTGACCGATGAAACCACGATCACGTCTCTCCTGCCTTCAAGTATTGAAGCCGTAGCCCTTAATCTGAGTCTGTCAATTTCTTCATTAATAGAAAGATCTTTCTGAATATAGGTATCGGAAGACGGAATATATGCTTCAGGCTGATAGTAATCATAATAAGAAATGAAAAACTCAACCCGGTTTTCAGGAAAAAAATTTTTGAACTCCCCGTAAAGCTGTGCTGCAAGCGTCTTGTTATGCGACATGACAAGGACCGGCTTTCCGATGTTTTCTATGACATTTGAAATGGAAAATGTTTTTCCCGATCCGGTAACACCAAGAAATGTCTGCTGCCTGTCTCCTCTTAATATTCCTTCAGTAAGCTCCTTAATTGCTTTCGGCTGATCACCTCCGGGTTTGTAACCTGATTTTAATTTAAAATTCATACTGAATTACCGTCCTGCGGTATTTTTAAAATTACAGTTATTAAGTTTATAAATTACTCAAGCATTTTTTTATATTTCTTCGCCGTTTCAGATGCAGGATTTAATAACAGAGCTTTATTAAAATCCGACAGCGATTTCTCCCTTTCGTTCAGATAAAATAAACATTCTCCTCTCTTTTCGTATGTTTCCGCATCTTCCGGATTATATTTAAGACATTCATCAAAAAAATTCATTGCCGCATCGAATGCCTGTTTCTTCATAAAAGAAGTTGCTATCCTGCACGATAAATTCCCGGGGCTTCTGCTAAGATTTAATCCTCTGAGAAAATACTCCGAAGCCTTTCCGAACTGATCCGCTTCAAGCAGTATATGTCCTGCCAGAAAAAATAATAACTTTCCGTTTTCTTTGCTGTAACCTGTGTTAACAAACTCTTCCGTTAATCTTGTCTTTTCTTCTCCTGTTACTTTTAATTTGTTTATACTCATAGCAGTTCTGAGTATTTTTTCCGGAAGCAACTGTTCAAGTTTATTCAGTTTCCTCTCAAGATCTTTCCTGAATGTGAAAACTCTTCTTATCTTATCCGGATAATCTTTGTATGCCTTAATGTATTTATTGAAAAATGAAACAGGACCGAGAGATACTGACTCCGTGAGAGCTTTTCTGCCAAGCGTCGATTCAATTATAAATGCCATCTGAGCAGCCATTGTAAAAAACGGAGCATTGCCTTCAAATCCGGTTCTGATCAGACTGTCCCTTATATTTTTAAAGGAATTTTTCCTTAAATGATAAAATGTATTATTAAAAAGCTTAAAATCCTTTTCAAGCAGATCCCATGGTCTTGTTTCCGATCCTAACGGACCTGCATAATTAGCAATTCCGTTTTCCTGAATTTCGGATATCAATGCTATAAATTCCTGATCTTTACTGTCTGTAACATAGTCTTCTATCTTAAGATGCAATTCTCTTTCAATTGTCTTGAATAACTGATGATTAATAAATCTTACAATAAAGGAATAATCATCACTGAAGTTTTCCAGGCTGACTTCTATAGTTCTCTTTTTATTGTCCGTATCATCAGCCGGATTTCCGAATCTGAATTTTATGCTTACATTTATTTCCACGCTGTCCGGGATATATTTTACCGTATTTCTTATTACATCAGATATTATGTTAGATTCGTTTTCCCTGATCTTGTTAATCACTTTCGAGAAGTCATCCCTGTAAATGTAAATTCCCCCGAAATTTTTATAGCTCCCGGGATTTATCCACTTATAAATTGATAACAACGGGGATTCAGCTCTTGCTTTGTCAAGCAAATAAATGAATTCATTGTTATTTAAAATACTGTTTTTCTTTTCTGTCAGGATTTTGGTTTCATTTTCACCGTTCTTTAATTCTGTTTCTGCTTTCCCGTCACCTGATAAATACTTTAAAACATTTTCCGCCTCAGTATAATCCATATCAATTTCTATTCTGTCTTCAGATTTTCTTAACGGCTGAAACAGATAATCTTTTCCCGTAAAGCAGAATTTATTTTCGGGATTGAAGAAGTTTCTCAATCCGGTCAATATTTCCATTGCGCTTATCAGACCTTCAACTTCGCCGTTAAAATGAAAATCTGCTTCACTTAATTTTTTTATCGCAGAATCAGATGATGAAACATTTTCTGTTTTTTCATGAATAATAAATAAATTTTTAAGCTCCTGTAATGAATCCAGTTCAGAAAGATGCCTGACTATGAATCTTGCATCCGAAATTGTCAAATCGTTTTTGAGTTTATCAACGGATTTTATCAGCAGAGGACTTACGAATACGGCTTTATTGAAAAGATCATCCCAGTCCCAGTCGGATTTCAATCCGAATTTCTGCTGAGAATAATTTGTATCGGGGAAACAGAAGAATGAAACTATAAGAAGTATTTTAAATGCGTAATTTATATTTGAATTCTGTAAGATCATCTCAATAGATTAAAGGAAATGTTTTAAGAATTTTATTCTATCTCCGTGATCAGATTAATCTCTCTTAATATGCTGTTTATCGGTCCCAGCTCTTCTAAAGTTCCGGATTTTACGACTGCTTTGCCCTTTGTATGAGCGAATATTGCAATCTGCTCACAATGAACAATATCAAAACCAGTGGCTTTCCGGAGCTGCTGTATAACATCTTCCCACAAATGATTTGAATTGTATAAAATTAGTTTTCTTAATTCAGAGACCGTATTGTCAGATGTTTCTTTCTGTAAAGTTCCGGTCTGCATACAGATCACCTACTTTCGTGAAAATTTACAGAGCTCTTCGCAAATCTTATCCTGTTTGAATCTCACACCGTTAGGCGAACTTCCGAATCCGTTCATTGAAATATAAAAAATCAGAAGTTCGCTGTCTCTTGAAACCGCATATCCGGAGAGCGAACTTACGGAATTAAGAGTTCCGGTTTTTGCATGAACATTCTTCTCAGCTTCAGTACCTATCATTCTGTTTCTGAGCGTTCCGTCAATTCCGGCTATTGCAAGCGAACTGTAAAAATAATCGAAAATCTTATCTTCGTCATACATATACTTCAGCAGTCTGACATAGAGATCGGAATTTACATAGTTGTATCTTGATAATCCTGAACCTTCAAGTATCTCAAAATTATTTCTGGGGTTTCCGATGGAAGTCAGAAAATTCACAACTGCATCTTCGCCTTTTGAGATCGTTCCGGGCGGATTGTAATATTTTGCGCCGATGGCTTTAAAAACAGAAATTGCAGACTGGTTATCGCTTTCTTTATTCATCTGTGAAATGACATCAAAGAAAGAATGAGCAACAACGGATATTTCTTTTGCGGCATTAGGTGTGATTCCGGAAATTACAATTCCGTCGACTTTAATATTCCTGGAAATGAGTTCTCCCGAAAGATATCCTGCTGCTGTTTCGGCAGGATTGAGTCCGCCGCCGTTTTTGTTGAAATTCAAAGCACTGATGTAAGGCCAGTAATTTTTTTGTGTATCGTCTTTATACTGACCTGCAATGCCGTAGTGCATATCGTCAAAATAAGATTCATCATAAATAATATTTCCCGTTATTTCGGTAATATTTTTTTCAGCCAGATTTTTTGCAAGATATGTAATATCGGATGAATTAAGATCAGGATCACCGAATCCTTTAAGATAAATATTCCCGTTTATAACTCCGTCATTTATATTGCTGTCGTCTGTATAAATTATTGTTTTAAAATCATAGGACAGTCCGAGCTCCTTAAATGCAACTGCCGCTGTTATAAGTTTTGTAATTGACGCGGGAATCATTTTCTGATCCGGGTTGTACTCATACAGAAGATCATATTTATCGGCGCTTGCCACCTGAATGGAAATCTTGCAGCCTAAATCGCTTATTATCTGATCAATGCTTTCTGCCAGCTCAGTTTTTTTGTCTGCTGCGGATATACCTGACACAGTTACAGGCAAAACTGAAATGAAAAAGTTTAAAAACAAAAGATACAGTATGACAAATATGCGGGTTTTCATTTTAATGCTTTTTTAAATTTTTTGGATTTTTTGTTTCTGATCAGTTTATCAATTTTTTTTATGATTTTTCTTGATTGTTTATATGTCAGAATCCTTTCGGCAGCATTAAGAGTGCACCATTTGTAGTTTATTATTTCCGTGTTGTCAATCTTAATCCTGCTGTTTCCGGATTTTGCAATGAAGTAACTTACGACTTTCTTTATTTTATCCTTATTTTTGTCACTGAAAAAATATTTTTCTCTTGCCAGGATTTTTTTGGAAAGAAATTCTACATCTTTTATCCCTGCTTCTTCAAACAACTCCCTTCTTGCAGTCTGAATGCTTGTTTCGCCTTTTTCCTTGTGACCTTTTGCAAAAGACCAGTGACCTTTTTTATGCTTAACAATAAGATACTTTGTCGATCTCGGAAAATCAAAATAAACTATTACCCCTATTGCTTTGTCTTTCGTTGGTTGTGCCGGCAATTAACTCAAGTTAAATTTTAGCGTTTATTATATTTATTTATTTTTTGCCTTATTCCAGATCTCGTCCATTTCTTCCAGAGTCATTTTTTCAAGCTCCAGATTGTTCAGTCTTGCATGGTCTTCAATTTTATTGAATCTGTATTTAAATTTTCTTACGTTTCTTCTCAGGGCATCCTCGGGATTTATCTTTAAAAATCTCGAATAATTCACTATTGAAAACAACAGATCGCCCAGCTCGTCTTCGATCCTGTCGTGATCTTCATTGTTTTCCACATTTTGCTTTAATTCATTCAGCTCTTCGAGAATTTTTTCAAATACGGGCTTATCGTCAATTTCATTCGTACCCGGTTTTCTCCAGTCAAAGCCGGTCTTTGAAGCTTTTTCCTGAATTCTGTACGCTTTAAGCAATGCAGGCAACTCCTCCGGTATTCCGTCTGTAACAGAATTTCTGCCTTCATTTTTTTTCAGTCTCTCCCAGTTCTTTTTTACTTCTTCGCTGTCTGTGATTTTTTCATCTCCGAAAACATGCGGATGCCTTGCGATAAGTTTTGCTGTTTCAAGCTGAATTACTTCCCTTAAGGTAAAATTACCTTCCTCTTCTGCAATATTTGAATGAAATACAACCTGCAGAAGCACATCTCCGAGTTCTTTCTTTAATTCTTCCATATTGTTTTCATCAATGGCTTCAAGAGTTTCGTATGTCTCTTCAAGAAGACATCTTCTCAGCGATAAATGTGTCTGGATTCTGTCCCAGGGACAATCCTTACGCAAACGCCTTACGATGTTTACAAATTCATCGAATTCTGTTAACGGATTTTCTTTTTTCAATTTATCGGATTTTAATAACTAAGATAAAAATTTTATATATGTTTGTCAGTATGGAAAATTTTCTTCGGTGGATTTCTGATCAGTTCCTCAAAACTTATTGAAATTAATAAATAAATTTCACCTCTTCCAACATCCCCTTTAAAGAGTTTATCTCAAAACTGAAAAATAAATTTTACCACGAAGGCTCGAAGGCACAGAGATTGTTTTCTTCTGAGTGTTCCGGAGTCTATGCTGTAAAAATCCCGGTATTGGGATACTCTCTGAAATAGGTAGTTTTATTTTTCATCCTGATATTCATCTGAATTGAATAACAAAATCAAATAGCGTATTTTTATTTATTCCAAAATATAAATAATAATTTCATGAAAATAGGCGTACCCAAAGAAATTAAAACGAATGAAAACAGAGTAGCACTTACTCCTGGCGGCGCAGAAGTATTAAGAAGAAACGGACACAAGGTATTTGTACTTGCCGGAGCGGGTCTGGGAAGCGGATTCTCCGACGCTGAATATAAAAAAGCAGGCGCAACAATTCTCAAAACTGCTAAGCAGGTTTATGATACTGCTGATATGATAATGAAAGTAAAAGAACCAATCAAACCTGAATATAACCTCATCAGAAAAGACCAGGTAGTTTTTACATATTTCCATTTTGCATCTTCAAAAGATCTGACAGATGCCATGATGAAAAATAAATGCATAGCGATCGCTTACGAAACAGTTCAGAAAGAAGACGGTTCGCTTCCTTTGCTGATCCCGATGAGTGAAGTAGCCGGCAGAATGGCACCGCAGGAAGGCGCGAAATATCTTGAGAGAACCATGGGAGGAAGAGGAGTTCTGCTCGGCGGAGTTCCGGGAACTGAACCTTCCGAAGTAGTGGTACTCGGAGGCGGTATTGTCGGCACTAATGCCGCAAAGATAGCCGCCGGTTTCGGGGCTAAAGTTACTATTATGGACAACAATCTTTACAGATTAAGATACCTCGATGATGTAATGCCGAAAAATGTTACAACCATGATGAGCAATCCTCACAATATCAGAGCCGCTATTCAGAAAGCCGATCTTGTTATCGGAGCCGTATTGATTGCAGGAGCAAAAGCTCCGAAACTTATAACAAAAGATATGCTCAAATTAATGAAAAAAGCTTCCGTTGTCGTTGATGTTTCAGTCGATCAGGGCGGCTGCATTGAAACCTGCAGACCTACGACACATGAGAATCCGACTTTTATTGTTAATGATGTCGTTCATTACTGTGTTGCAAATATGCCCGGTGCAGTTCCTTTTACATCGACTATCGCTCTGACAAATTCAACGCTGCCTTATGCAGTGGAGCTGGCAAATAAAGGATGGCATAAAGCCTGTGTCGAGAATGAAGAACTGAAATTAGGTCTGAATATGATTTCAGGAGAAATAGTTTACAAGGGAGTTGCAGACGCATTCAGATACAAATTCAAAGATGTGAACAGCGTGTTATAATTTAAAAAATGTTTTATTTTTATAACCTCCGGGTGTCTGAATAATTCAGCAGACTTTTCCGGAGGTTTTTTTATTAGTATAAATTCGTGTACTGAGTCCCCGTCGTTTCCAAAAATAAAACTCTTCAATTAGTTTTAAATCATCTTTAACATATTCATTAAATTAAGATAATTTTCATTTTAATAATACTTGGGGCTGTAATTGGATTTTCCGGTCTCATTGTCAGTTTTTTAAATTGTTACACAAAATTTATTTGAGTAATTTGTAAAAATTTAACTTACCTGATGAAAGAAAAAATACGAATTGCCTCAGGGCAGGGATTCTGGGGTGATCTTGTAGATGCTCCTTACAAACAGGCGACAGGCGGTCCGGTAGATTACATTATGATGGATTATCTGGCTGAAGTCACAATGTCCATTCTGCAAAAACAAAAACTCAAAGATCCGAATCTCGGTTATGCACGTGATATACCGGTATTGATGGAAAGATTATTGCCGGTCATAAAAGAGAATAATATTAAAGTTGTCACAAATGGCGGCGGCGTAAATCCCGTTTCCTGCCGTGATGCGATCTTTGCCGTTGCAAAAAAGACAGGGATAAAGGAATTGAAGATCGGCGTGGTAATGGGTGATAATATTTTAGACAATATAGATTTACTTGTTTCCAAAGGAGTCGAGTTAAAAAATATGGAGTCCGGCGAAAGCGTAAAAACCGTGCGTGATAAAATTCTCAGCGCAAATGTTTATTTCGGCGCCGCGGCAATTGTTGAATGTCTTAAACAGGGAGCCGATATTGTGATCACAGGAAGAGTTACTGACACAGGACTGACACTTGCGCCGATGATATATGAATTCGGATGGGATATGAATAACTGGGATCTAATGGCTGCGGGAACCGTAGCAGGTCACATTCTGGAATGCGGCGGACAGGCAAGCGGAGGAAATTTTCTCGGTGACTGGAAGAGCATTCCTGATCTTGCAAGGATCGGTTTTCCGATCGCTGAAGCATTCCCAAACGGAGAAGTTATAATCACAAAACACGATAACACCGGCGGAAGGGTTAGTGTAGAAACTGTGAGCGAACAGCTTGTTTATGAAATCGGAAATCCGAAAGACTACATAACTCCTGACTGCATAGCTGATTTTACTTCAATACAGCTTGAAGATGCAGGCGAAAACAGAGTAAGGGTTTTCGGAGTAAAAGGATTTCCTGCAACTCCTTTTTATAAAGTTTCTATGTCATATTCAGACGGATACAGTGCTTTTGGTTCGCTTAC
>JAFDZQ010000001.1 GCA_018266895.1 Bacteroidota bacterium | reverse complement strand
TCCGCAAGTTTCCACTTCCCATTGACAGGATTCTTGTGTATGTAATTAAGTTTTTGTCTTATAAATTTTTCTGTAATTACTTCCTTACAATCAAGAGAATCCTGAAACACTTCATGTTTCTTATTCCGTTTTCTTTCAGACTTAGTAACAGCGCTTGCCATAATGAGAAGTAGATCGGTTCTCTTGTAAATTTCAAGTCTTTTCACGATTTCGTAAGCCATGAATCTCTTACCTGTTCCTATAATGTTGTTAATAGCTCTTTCAGAATTTTGTGTGTACACAAGCAAATGAATATGATTCGGCATAATTACATATCCGCAATTGTAAACTTGAAACTTTGTTAATATCTCAAACCACTGATAAACAAAATAATATAAGTTTGTAATCTCAAACAGATTTATCCATCTGAAGCAGGTAAATGTAATATAGTAGAAAGTATCGTAATTCCTTTGATGTTGTTTTATACTCATCTAATCAAAAAATCTTCTTTGGCAAATTAACATTCAAAAATAATACAAGCAATCCCTCTGAGTCCCCGCATAATTTTTACTCGGCATTCAAAATTGTTATAAGCGGGAGACTCAGCGGGGACTAAATAAGAAGCAACTAAATTTTATGGTAACATTACGTTTGTCAAGCCGGGAGTTAAGTAATATGCCCGAATTCGCCTTCTATAATATTAATCATTACTGTGCTCAGTAAATTAATGATTTACATCTGTCATAAAAAAAAACGGCTGAAAAGAATAATCTCTTCAGCCGTTCATACAATATTGCGAAATTAAAATACTTGCAGATCTATTTTAATTTAGTTCTTTTTATTTATATCCTACGTTTGTAGGGCTTTCATTAACGCCTTTTGGTGTTTCTGAAGATTTGTTAGTATTTCTGTTTTTATAAACATATTCATATTTTTTGTGAGTCTCTTCTTTTTCTTTCAGCCTGGCTTCTTTTAATTCCTTGTCTTTCTGCTGCATTTCAAGGAATGCTTTCTTTCCTGTTTCATCTTTCATTCTTTCCTGATCACTCTTATATTCCTCAGTCTGATTTACATATTCTGCAGGCGCAGGTTCGGCTCCCGGAGGCGCAACAATGACTACTCCCTGATTATTGTCAACAATCGAAAGATCCGTACCGTCACAGAAGAAGTCTCCGTTATAATCCGGCTGAACATATCCTGAAAGGCTTACAAAAACAGCATTATCAGTAATACTTAAATCAGTTGCATCTATTGTTCCGTCCCTGTCTGCATCTCCGCTGAATAATCCGTGATATAAAGGTGATGTACTTACTATCGCCTGATTATTACCGTATGCCTGTCCGTCCGGCTGAACATAATTAAAATGAGATGAACTTCCTCTGGTATAAGCAACACCAACATTACTCCATGCTTCAATGCTGTTTCTGTGTCTTGCAACCCTGTAATAATTTCCGGTCAGAGCTCTGTTTAAAAATAAATTGCTGACTACTGCATTTGATCCCAGTGTACTTATTGCGGAATCAACTGCTACGCTCGGAAAATCGGATCTGTACAAAACCATTTTTACTGTATCCGGATAAACATTATACGGATTTACAGGAGTAAATAATCCTTCAATGATAAGTCCCATTGAACTTGCTGCAGCTGCTGTGAGAGTCTGAATGCATACATTATCCACCCAGATGTCATTACCGAATGCGCTTCTGCCTCTTAATTTGACTTTATTTGTTCCCGTAGGCAATAAGTAAATCTTTGGTCTCCACTGACCTCCTGCCGGTGTGAATTGTCCTCCGGGAGGAGCTGAATTCAGATTGCCGTTTATTCCTCCGTACAATTTTCCCAATATTGTGAAAGAAGTACCGCCGTTAGCCGATGTTTCTACCAAAAGCGAATCAATACTGTTAGGACCGCCTGACCATGATGCATATGCCTCATCAAATGTCAAATATGTATTTGCGCCAACCGCTGGAAAAGTGTAAGAAGTTAATGACTGAGATGTACCGTTTGAAGCTGACCATGAATTAAATCTTGCTGAACCTGCACCGGAATTATAAGCGCTTGCAGTCGATCTTCTGTTCCAGTAATTCGTACCTGTATATTCTTCATAAAAATCTCTTGTAATGACTCCGGTAGTTGAAGTACCCGTATCCTTAGCGCATGAGAAATCTTCGCAAGGAAGAGGAATAGTAACATCTACCAAAGCTGCGTATGCCTGATACCTTCCGCCTGTGGAAGTATTCTGTTCACACCAGTAAGGAATGATTTTCCCGGCGCCGCCTGAAGTTATTCCTATGTAATCTCCCTGATATCCGGCTGCAAGTCCTGAAATCGGAACCGGCTTGAATTTATGGTCTGATATCAGAACATCCGTGAATGTAGCTCCGCCGTCGGTTGACCTGGATAAATAAATCCGGGCTGAATCGTTGGTCGGAATACCTCTTGTACTGTAATAGCAGACATTAATTGCGCCTGTTGCATCGACATTCACTGCAGGACACCATTCATACGAACCTGCCGCATTCTGATTTACTCTTGTTCTTGTCCAGCTTGAACCTCCGTCAGGTGTTTTCATTAAAACTATGTCACCGTTATCAAGAGCAGGAGCAAAGTTTTTTTCCGCTGCCACTACATATTCATCGTCTGCCGTGGGATTACACGTTTTGTCTCCGTCAATTCTCGGAAAACCGTTGGTTCTTATCGCTACATTGGACGGTGTCAGGAAATCAGATGACCTGATCCCGTTCATATCGACTTTGGCATCTGAAACATCTGACCATGACGTCCCTCCGTTACCCGATTCTGCCCAGCCAAGAAAATCTTCGGTAGAGTTTTGTCCGTTGGTTGTGCAATTTGCAAAGACCACACGAACCCATCCGTAAATATCGACTGTTAAGTCACAACCCTGATGATGATGTCCAGCGGACGGAACAGGACTGACGGGGATCACTGCCGACCAGGTTACGCCGCCGTCGGTTGTGTAAGTAGAGACGATTCTGTTTGCATAAGCACCGGCGAATTCTGTGTAAACTGTATAACATCTTCCGTAATAAGTACTTGTAGGTGTACCGTCTACGGCAGATAAATTTTTATCTGAAGATGTTGTTGATCCCGGAAATGTAACAGTTCCTGACCAGGTAGATCCTAAGTCAGTAGAATAAGCTGCTCCCATCGCTCCTGTGGAAGTTATATATGAAATCAGAAATCTTCCTGTATGCATTATCATCGGAGCAGGATCTCCGAAATTGAAATTCGTTGTATCGCTTCCTGACCATGTTACTCCTCCGTCTGTGGTTTTGTAACATCCAGTGCTGAATGTTGTTGAACCGCCTACATTATAAGTATTTGCCGATGCAAACATTATATTGGAATTGGTCGGATGACGGATGATCGGTGTTTCACTCTGTGTTCTTGCAGTAGTAGGATGAACTCTGAAATTCGGTCCAACAGCAAACACTCCCTGTGGTGTACTGACATATCTGGTCTCAGTGCTGAAATCTTTGTTATCGCCGGCAGGAAGAGATGAATATTCGCCTTCCGGATTCAGACTGATTAATGTTCTCGGGTCTTTACTCCATTTCGGACTTTCGTCATTTGGTGAAAATCCCGATTGTGCCATCCAAAGAAACGCAGTGATTGTAAATAAGAAAAGTAATTTCCCTTTCATTTTTTCTCCTTATAGAGGTTTATTTTTAAAAAAATATTTATATTGTAAAGAATTTTTTAAACATTTCTTTAAAGTCAAGAAATTATTCAGGTTTACCTTACCTTAATATACATGACACGGTATTAAAAATTATTGACTCTGCAAATTGTGTTGAATGACATCAACTCAGCGGTCTGTTCTTGAAATTTCTGCTTCAGGATTTAATTCTGTTCTGTAGATTGCTGCTTCAGAAACTTAAAAAAATTTTTATAAGGGGATCTGAGATTGCGATAAATGTCTGGCTGTCTGCAATATGGGAAATAGAATCCGAATAATGAATGTATCCAGAGTTTTCATATTCTTTTCCTCTAATTTTTGAAATAAATTATTTTTAAAAATATTTGATTAAATATTTTTTACAAATTATCTATTTAGATTTTAATTGTCAAACATAATTTTAAACATATTAACAAAAAAAAATTCAGCCGAAATCAGTGGTAATAATGATTGTATACTATTTCAATCTTCAGGGAAAATGAGTGCAGAAGTATCTGCGTATTTCCTGGATATTATTGTCAGCAGGTGATTTTAAATCTGATACTGATGCATGATTTTAGATTTTATTTGTAAGCTTTACTGATTATTATAATCTGGTGTATTTATTTTATTTCCAAATATATTCCGGATTTTAAATTTGACTACAAAAACAGATGTCGTAATTATCGGCGCAGGCGCAGCAGGTTTGATGTGCGCGGCGGAAGCAGCTAAAAGGAAAAGGACCGTAATATTGATCGAACATACAGAAAAAGCCGGTAAGAAAATTCTTATCTCCGGCGGAGGCAGATGTAATTTTACAAATAAGAATGCATCGCATGTGAATTTTATTTCTGATAATCCTCATTTCTGCAAATCAGCTCTTTCAAGATACACTCCGGATGATTTTATTTCTCTTGTTGAAAAACACAACATATATTATCACGAGAAGAAAGACGGACAGTTATTCTGCAATAAAAATTCCGCACAGATAGTCGATATGCTTTTAATAGAATGCAGAGAATCAGGGGCGGAAGTTATTACAGACTGCAATGTTCAGTCTGTAAATAAAAACGGCTCGTTTGAACTCGAGACAACTACTAAAGGAGTATTTAAATGTGAATCACTTGTCATAGCAACCGGAGGACTTTCAATTCCAAAAATAGGCGCTACTGATTTCGGATACAGGACTGCTAAACAGTTCGGCATAAAACATACAGACATCAGACCGGGACTGGTTCCTTTGCTGTTTAAAAATGAATTCACGGAAGCATTCGGACAGTTAAGCGGAGTTTCTGTTGATTCGGTTGTCACTTACGGAAAAACCGGTTTCAGGGAAAATATTCTTTTTACTCACAGAGGTCTAAGCGGCCCTGCAATTCTTCAGATTTCTTCTTACTGCAGAAATAATGAAACCATTTCAGTAAATCTCCTGCCTGAATTTAATTTTTATGAGAAATTAAAAACTGATTCCGGCAGCAAATCGCTTCTTGTGAATTATCTTTCGGGATATCTTCCGAACAGATTTGCACAGGTATTCTGTGAAAAATATCTTCCGCTTAAATATGTAAATCAGTTATCGGAAAAAGAGGCAAAAGAAATTTCGGATAAATTACATAACTGGAAGTTAATTGTTGAAGGATCAGAAGGTTTCAGCAAAGCGGAAGTAACCTGCGGAGGTATAGATACAAACGAACTCTCTTCAAAAACTATGGAATCAAAAAAAGTAAAAGGATTGTATTTTATTGGAGAGGTTACAGATGTAACCGGCTGGCTCGGCGGTTTTAATTTTCAATGGGCCTGGGCTTCGGGTTATGCGGCAGGTCAATATGCTTAGTTTTGGGATTGGAATTCTGGATTTGGAATTTAAATGATTTTAGATTTTAGATTAGATTTTAGATTTTAGATTTTAGATTTGTTAATACCTGATTCTTAATTCGTAATTCTTAATTCGTAATTCTTAATTCGTAAACTGAAACACATAAATTTTAATTCGTAATTCCCGACTTGTAACTTGAAACTTGTAATTTGTAATTCGTAATTCCTAATTTATAATTCGTAATTCCTAATTTGTAATTCGTAATTCCTAATTTGTAATTCGTAATTCCAAATTTGTAATTTGTAATTCCTAACTCGTAACTATAATCTTTGTTCAATCATTCTTTTTTCAATGTTCCATACATTCTCTTCCGACAGCAACATCTTTTTTATTGATACTATATGATTCAACAGCCCTTCCCTGTCTTCAGCTTTTAACAGTTCGGCTATAAATCCGAAAAGTGAAAAATCATTTGCGCAGGAGTTATTACCCTGCCTTATTCCTACATAGCATTTACTGCATTCGAATTTTACGAGACTGCATAAAGGAACGCACAGAAGGAGTTCGTCAAAGCCGTCAGGCCAGTCTAAAGCAAGCCATGCATCAGTTTCTCTTCCTTTATTAAAAACTGATAACAGATAATTCCAGCCCTCATCATCGCAGATCACTGATTCCAGTGCTTCCGTCTGCTCTATTGTCAGCAGTCTTGCGGATGCTTCGGTCTGACTGCTGTCAGACCATTTTGAGTAAATTTCGTAATAAGGCAGCAGTTTATTTACTTTTTCCATTTTCGGTTTGCTTGATAAGTTTGTCTATTCAGAACAAACAATCCGGAAAGATTAATTATGCTGAAAATCCGGTTTTTTCATTTTACCGTACTTTTCTATTTTATATTCGTGATCTTCAGCTTCTTCGCATGCTTTTGAACAGGATCTTTTGTATTTGATCTCGCATTCTTCGCAGCAGATAAACTGGAAATGGCAGCTCAGATGTGCGCAGTTGACATACCTGTCATGCGGTTTTCCGCAGTGATAACATCTGCCGACCATTGTATATCCTTCGGCAAAATTAATGTCAACAGATATTCTTTCATCGAATACATAACATTTGCCTTCGAACATTGATCCTCTTGTACGGGGATCCTTGGAATAATTAATTATACCGCCTTTAAGCTGACTTACATCGCTCAGTCCTTCTTTCAGCAAAAGTCCGGAGAACTTTTCGCATCTGATGCCGCCGGTACAGTATGCAAGAATTTTTTTCCCCTGAAATTTTTCCTTATTCTCCTTTACCCATTTCGGAAATTCCTTGAAATTTCTCACATCAGGTCTGATTGCATTCCTGAAATGCCCCAGATCATACTCATAATCATTTCTTGCGTCAATGATTATAACATTTTCATTTTTCATCGCTTCAAGAAATTCTTCCGGCTGAAGATGCTTTCCCGTAAGCTGATTCGGATCAATGTCTTCCTCCAGATTTAATGTAACTATTTCATTTTTTGGTCTGACATAAAGCTTCTTAAATGTATGTCCTTCTGCTTCATCAATTTTAAATTCCATGTCTTGAAATCTTACATCCATTCTCATGGCGTGTATGTATGCATCTGTCTGATCCTTAGTTCCGGACAATGTTCCGTTTATGCCTTCTTCAGCTATGATTATTCTGCCTTTTACTCCGATAGCCGTGCAGAATTTGAGATGATGCTTTGCATAAGTCTCATGATCTGAGATTTTAACATATTTGTAATAAAGGAGTACTCTGTAAGGAAGATTGGTTTTCATATTCAAATTTAACCTTATTAAATTATCCATTCAATTTAAAAAAGTAAACTTGTTTTTTAATTGAAAAACCTGATTATAATACATACATTCACAAAAGCTTCACAATTACAGATCTATATTCTATAGTTTATTATTCATCAACATATTTTTTAATTAACCTAATTACTCAAAATGAAAAAGACACTTACAGTTTTATTTGTAATTCTGGGGATGTATTGCAATTTGTATTCCCAGGATAAGATCGTTCAGAGAAACACAGCTGTTGAACGGGCTCCCATTGTAAATCAAAATTTTGACGGAAACGGAAATTCCACCGTCCTGAATTATGGCGCAAGATGGTTTGGTCAGAATGCAGCTACAACCAGTTTTTTCAATAAAGGTTTTTTAACTTCAGCAGCGGCACATACAAACTTCGGACCCAGTTCGACAAGTTTATTCGGCGCTATGGAGTTTGACAATAACGGAGTTCTATACTGCATAGCTGTTGCAGCAGGTTCGCCGCTTCAGACTCTCGATACTACAACAGGCGTATTGACAACTCTCGGAGCTATTTCAGGAATCGGTTCAGAACAGGTTCTTGGAATGTCATTTAATCCTGTTAACAACAAGATGTATATTTCCACAATCACATCCGGTCTTGATAACCTGTATACTCTTGATCTTGTTACAAGAGTTGCAACTTTAGTCGGACCGACAGGACAAAATATGTTTGATATCGGGATTAACAGCACAGGACAATGTTATGCAATATCAGTTGCTGATAATCTTATCAGTGTAAATCTTACTACCGGAGCAGGCACAATTATAGGTCCGATCGGATTCGATGCAAATTTCATTCAGGGAATTTGCTTTGACAGATCTACTGATACTCTTTGGTATGCGGCTTATAACAATTCAGCCGGTCAGGGTCAGTTAAGAACTGTAAACTTAACAACAGGCGCTACTACTTTAGTAGGAATTTTCAGTCCGGCTGCAGAAGTATGCGGATTCACTATTCAGGGTAAAAAAGCATATCCTTTAAACGCATTTAATATTTTAACCCCGGCTGCTGGCGCAAGAGTTGTTACGGTGGCAGGATCAACTACACCTGTTACAATTACCTGGGATACTTCAGCATCAGGCGCTACATACAAATGGATTTTCGGTAATCCGGTTGTTCCGCCAAGAAGAATTACAATCCCTGCAGCTAATAACAGCATCACAACTACATTAGGAGCTCTTGATGCAATTCTTGCTGCAAACGGTTTTACAAATAACGGATCAGCTTCAGATTCAGCTGTCGGTCAGTGGAACGTGTATGCATACAAAGGTTCAGGCGCAACAGGACCTGATTCTCTCATCTCCACAAACGGACCTAGAGCAATTACATTAAGAAGACAGCAGGTTTTGTTAAGTCCGTTTACACTTGTTTCTCCTCCGTCAGGAACCAGAATTGTGACTTCACCTGTGGATCTGTCACCTGTAAATATTACATGGAACAGATCAGGTTTAGGCGCAGCATACAAATGGCTGTTTAAATCAGGCGCAACATATACAGATCCTGCTACTTTAAGATTAGCTTCAAACAACAGCGGACTTGATTCAGTTCTTACATTAAGAAATTCACAGTTAGACAGTGTTCTTGCAGGACTTGGAATTGCTGCCGGTGACTCAGTCGTCGGGCAGTGGAGAGTAAGAGCTTATGCCAGCACAGACTCATTGAATTCAACAGCTCCTGACAGATCCATAACTTTCAGAAGGACAGGTCTTCTTCCTTTAAGTCAGGACTTCAGCAATGCAACATTTCCTCCTCCATTCTGGGGTCTGGATAACGGCGGCGGTTCGACACAGTACTGGACAAGAAATACTGTAAGCGCATGGGGTTTGGGAACTGGATCAGCCAAGTATGATTTCTGGTCTGCAACGACTTCTACTCCGCTTCAGACTCTTACAAGCAATCAGTTTCCGCCTGTAACAGCTCCTTCTAATTATCTGAGATTTAACTATACACATGCTTTTTATTTATCAGGTTCTACTTTAGCTCCTGATTCATGTATAATTGAAACATCAGCTGACGGAGGATCTACATGGACAAGATTAATAGGCATGGGAGCTTCTCAGACTATTTCTTCAGGAACAAATTCTTCACCGATCATGACAACTGTCGGAGGTCCTGTTTCAGGAGCTTTCACACCGACAAGTACTCAGTGGGCGACAAAAGTGTTTGCAATGCCGATCGGAACAAACAAAGTAAGATTTGTTGCAAAAAGCGGTTTTGGAAACAACCTGTATATAGACGACATTACTTCAGGTCTGATTACCGGAATTAACAATACTCCGATTACTATGACACCTGACCGTTTTGAACTATCACAGAACTATCCGAATCCATTCAATCCATCGACAAAGATAAGTTTCTCAATTCCGAAACAGTCCTTTGTTTCTCTAAAAATTTATGACATGCTCGGAAAAGAAGTTTCTCAGCTTGTCAGTGAAGTGAAAACTCCGGGAGTTTACAGCATAGATTTCAATGCTCTTAATCTTTCAAGCGGAGCATATTTCTATCAGCTGAAAGCCGGAGAATTCAGTGACATAAAGAGAATGGTTCTGATAAAATAAGATTTAATTTTTATAATATTTAATTTCCGCATTAAACCCCGGTTACTGTTTAACCGGGGTTTTTGTTTTAAGGAAGTTTTTGGTTTTATATTGAGCGTAAGTTTATTTAATTTAAAATTATTGTTTTTATGACCCATACAAAAACACCATCAGTCACATCCGTCCAAAACGTTTTTAAATATGGTTATAAAATTATTTAGTGTAGTTAAATTTTCATTGAAAAACTTTTCATACTGCTACAAAACCCCTCACGGACCATCCCCTTTTTTAAAGGGGAGGGCAGGGTGGGATTGTTTCAAACAGTTTACATTTTATTTTAATTATTTTAACAGAAATAAATATTTTTTACAAAAAATAAATTAAATTGGACAACACTGAATATAAGTAATTATCACAGCAAATAATTTGATTTTAAATTATTAAAGAAATCTAAAGTTTATAATTTTATTCGGCATTATACTGACTGATTTTAATTTTAAACGGATTTTTAGAACGAGTATTTTAAATTAATGACAAATTCTTAGGAAAACTAAATTTTACTTTTTAATTTGCCGAAATATTACCGGAACAAAAATTTCAGGAATTATCTTTTTTTATTTCTATCCGCAGTTCCTCTGCTGATTCATTTATACATAAATCTTTTTGCAGGTTACGGATATTTCAGAGATGAATTATATTATATCGCCTGTTCAAACAGACCAGCTGCAGGATACGTGGATCAGCCTCCTCTGTCAATACTGCTTCTGAATCTCAGCAGATATCTCTTCGGTGATTCTCTTTTTGCTTTAAGATCAATACCTGCAGTCCTGTCAGGGCTTACTGTATATATAACCTGTCTGCTGGTGAAGGAAACAGGAGGAAAAACCTTTGCAACGATTCTGGCTGCGCTTGCCGTTATCTTATCTCCGGTGTATCTGGCAATGAATTCCTATTATTCAATGAACAGCATTGACATTTTTCTCTGGTCTCTTGCATTTTATTTGGTAATTCTGATATTTAAAAAGGACAAAACAGTTTACTGGGTAATTCTCGGATTTGTTATCGGTCTCGGGCTTTTAAATAAAACAGGGTTTCTCTGGTTTGCCGCGGGACTGATGTTAGGTCTTCTGCTTTCAGATAAAAGAAAGGAACTCCTTACATTTAAGCCTTATCTCACGGTATTGACAGCATTGATTATTTTTTCACCATATGTGATATGGAATTTTCAGAATGACTTTGCTCACATCGAATTTATCAGAAATGCTGTTTTAATAAAGTATTCAGGATTAGATTATTCGGATTTCATTACAGGACAGCTCTTAAATCAGGGACCTGTATCAGTGTTTATATGGGTTACGGGATTGTATTTTTTTCTTTTTTATGAAACAGGTATAAAATTCAGAATTGTTGCAATAATATTTATATCCGTATTTATTATTTTGCTGGTTAACGGTCACAGCAAGGCAGAATATCTCTCACCTGCTTATACTGTTCTCTTTGCAGGGGGAAGCGTTTTGATAGAAAGGAAAACCATAGTCAGGTCAAACTGGATCAGATATGTCCTGCTCATACCTTTATGTCTTTCAGGAATACTTACAGCACCGCTTGCAGCACCTCTGCTGCCTGTCGAAACATTCATAAGTTATTCAAATGCTCTTGGTATAAAATATTCCTCGTCTGAAAACAAAGAACTGTCCGAGCTGCCGCAGTTCTTTGCCGATATGCACGGCTGGGAAGAAATGGCTTCAAATGTCTCTAAGGTTTATATGTCTCTGCAGAGAGATGAAAGACTCAGGACAGTTATTTACGGACAAAATTACGGAGAAGCTTCTGCAATGGAATTTTTCAGGAACAAATATCCCATCCCCAGAACTATCTCATCGCATAATTCTTACTGGCTGTGGGGATACGGAAATATTGATGACCCTGTTATGATTATTATCGGAGGTAAAAAAGAGGATCTTGATGAAATATTTGAAGAAGTAGAAGAAAGTCTTATTCACACAGCGGATTATTCAATGCCTTATGAAAACAATTTGCCTATATTCATTGCCAGAAAAATGAAAATTCCCGTAAATGAATTATGGCGGAGAATTAAAAATTACAATTGATTTGATATCTAAAAATACATTTCACGGTTTTTAAACTTATCATATGAATCCTGTAAAAAAATAATCTGTCAGATTATCATCGAATTAAAAGGAAGATCTCATCAGACAAGATCATATTCCTTGTTTACGTTCATAATCCATTCGCCTGCATAATTTACAATTGACTGAATAGTATTTTTATCAAACGGCGATTCAATCCTGGCTGTTTTTAAAAGTTCAAGAAAAGATCTGCTTCCGCCCTGCTTGCAGAGACTAAGATAATCTTTCCAGGCAACATCCCTGTCTTCATTGCACTTGCGCCAGAACTGCAGAGCGCAGATCTGAGCAAGACAGTAATCAATATAATAAAACGGCATCTTGAAAATGTGTCCCTGCATAAACCAGTATCCGCCTCTTTCAAGAAACTCATTGCCTTCATAATCCTTTCCGGGCATGTATTTCTTTTCCAGTTCTCTCCACTTAAGTTTTCTTTCTGCAGGAGTAGCATCAGGATTTGAATAAATGAAATGCTGAAATTCGTCCACGGTCACTCCGTAAGGTATGAATGTGAGAGCTTTAAAAAGATGTGAGAATAAAAATTTATCTGTGTCTTCCTCAAAAAACAAATTCATCCACGGCCATGTAATAAATTCCATGCTCATTGAATGAATCTCTGCAGCTTCGAGTGTTGGAGTAGTGTATTCAGGTATGTCAAAGACTCTGCTCTGAAACGCCTGAAAAGCATGCCCGGCTTCATGTGTAAGAACCTTTATGTCATGTGAAGTTCCGTTCATATTTGCAAAAATATAAGGGGATTTGTAATTCCTGATATATGTGCAATAACCGCCTGCGGATTTTCCTTTCCTGTTGTAGAGATCCATAACTTCGTGTTCAATCATAAAATTCATAAACTCACCTGTTTCCGGCGAGAGCTGTTCGTACATTAATTTAGCTTTTTCAACAATCCATTCAGGTGAACCTTTAGGCATCGGGTTTCCGCTCCTGAAATAAAAATCACTGTCATAATAATACAAATGATCCAGACCTGTTCTCTGTTTCTGTATCTCTTTCAGAGCGGAAGTAAGAGGGACAATATATTGTTTTACTTCATCTCTGAATCCGCTGATTTCATTTTGTGTATATCCCGTTCTTCTTAATCTGTCATAACCAAGCTGAATAAAATTTTCATAGCCGAGTTTTCTTGCAATGACAGTCCTGATTTTTACAAGTTCATCGTAAATTGCATCAATTTCGTTTTCATGTTTTTCAAAAAAACTCCATTTGGCGTCATACGCATTCTTCCTGACTTCGCGGTTCTCTGATTCCATAAAGAGTGCAAGTCCGGCTAAGTTTCTCTCTTCACCTTCAAAATTGATTTTTGCAGACGCCACAAGTCTTACGTATTTTGAACTGAGATGATTTTCTTTTTTCAGATCATCCATTACTTCATCGCTGAAAGTTTTAAGAACTACCTCAGCTACATCGAACAGCTGCTTTCCGCACATCTTTTCCAGACCGGCTCTGAACTTTGACTTCGTAAGCGATTTGTATAGTCTGTTTATAAGACCGGAGTATACAGGACCAAAATCGTCAAAAAATTCATGTTCGGAAGAATAAAATTCATCAAATGTATTTATAGTATATCTGATGTTTGCGATTCTGCTCATAGTATCAAAACCGCTTCTGATTTCATTTATCTTTTTCAGTATTTCAAATTGCGTTTCTGCATTTTCCGCATTTTCAAATTCATTCAGAAGCAGATTGATATGTTCTTTATCTGACTCAATGTCCGGTCTGATGTATTTGAAATCTCTGAATTTTGTTTCCAAAGCCTGAATCCTTTCAGTGAAATTTTTTAAAATTTTTATATTTTTTTAATTAGTCAGAAGTGTTGTTGTCAGTTTCAATGAGTAAAAGTTCCTTTACGGGTCTGCCGTTTATAAGATGTTCCTGAATTATTTTTTCAATGTTTTCCGGCGTGCAGGAATGATACCATACTCCTTCAGGATACACAACTGCTATCGGTCCTTTCATGCAGACTCTTAAACAGTTAGCCTTTGTCCTGTATATTCCGCCTTCTCCCGTTAGCCCGAGTTCTTTTAATCTTGATTTTAGGTAATTCCAGGACTCAATGCCATCTTCCTTTTCACAGCACTTGGGTTTGCTCTGATCACAGCAAAGAAAAATATGCCGTTTGATATCTGCAATTTTCAGCTCTTCAATTTTTTCCTGTAATTTCATTTACTATGCTCCTTATAAAATTTAATCATTATTATTTATCTGATATGCCTTTCCTCTGTTCGTATGTCTTGTTTGTGCGGATAAAATTGCTTTCCTTAATCTAATGCTTTTAGGCGTAACTTCCACAAGCTCATCGTCTTTAATGAAATCAATTGCCTTCTCAAGTGTCATCGGAGTAACGGGAGTCAGAATCATACTCTCATCTTTACCTGAAGCTCGCATATTCGACAGCTTTTTTCCTTTTGTGGGATTTACGTCGAGATCATTGTCCCTGTTATGCTCACCAACTATCATTCCTTCATAGACAGGATCATTTGGAACCGTAAATAAAGTTCCTCTCGGTTCAAGATTATATAAAGAATATGACAATGCCACGCCGCTTCTGTCTGAAACAAGTGAACCTGTAAGCCGTGTAGGAAATTCACCCCTGTATTCTTCATAACCCTGAAGATAGGAATTCATTATACCCGTTCCTCTGGTATCTGTTAGAAATTCATTCCTGTATCCGATTAATGACCGTGACGGAACTGTAAATTCCATTCTCACCCTTCCGGTGCCGTGATTCACAAGATTTATCATTCTGCCCTTTCTCCTGGAAAGTTTTTCGGAAACTATCCCGACGAAATTTTCATCACTGTCAATAAATAAATGCTCTATCGGCTCAAGAGTCTTTCCGTCTTTTTTCTTGTAAATTACCTGAGGTCTCCCTACACTTAGTTCATATCCTTCTCTTCTCATTGTTTCAATCAGTATGACCATCTGAAACTCGCCTCTTCCCTTTACGACAAAACTTTCCAGATCTGCGGAATCTTCCACTTTCAAAGCGACATTGCTGAGTGTCTCCTTGTGCAGTCTTTCACGGATTTTATTTGACTGAACTATCTTGCCTTCCTTTCCGGCAAGAGGAGAAGTATTAATGAAAAAAAGCATTGATATTGTCGGTTCATCCACTGCTATTCTCTTTAATGCCTTCGGAAATTCCTTGTTGCAAATAGTATCTCCTATGTGAACATCTTCAATCCCGGCAAGTATCGCAATATCACCCGCTTCTACAGTTTCAGCATCACTGAAATTCAGACCTTCGTAAACCTGTAGTTTTGAGATCTTAAGCGGTAATGCCTTACCCTCTTCATTTATGCATACAAGTTCATCTTTTTCGGAAATTCTTCCGTTTGTGATCTTGCCGATAGCCAGCCTTCCTACATAATCGGAATAATCAAGATCAGCTACAAGAAGCTGAAACGGTTCGTCTGTATCGAATGTCGGAGGCGGAATTTCATGCACAATCGTGTCAAACAAAACCTGCAGACTTTTTGCTCTTTCTTCATTTAGTGTTTTCTGTGCAATGCCTTCCCTGCCTATTGCATAAAGAACAGGAAATTCGATCTGCTCTTCATTAGCATCGAGATCAATGAACAGATCATAAACTTCATTTAAAACTTCCTGAGCCCTGGCATCTTTTCTGTCAATTTTATTGATTACAACTATTATCTTTAAATTAGCTTCAAGAGCTTTTTTTAAGACAAATCTTGTCTGGGGCAAAGGACCTTCTGATGCATCAACCAGAAGTATTACTCCGTTAACCATCATTAATGCTCTCTCTACTTCACCTCCGAAATCGGCGTGACCGGGTGTGTCAAGTATGTTAATTTTTACATCTCCCCATTTGACTGAGCAGTTCTTTGCTGCTATTGTTATTCCTCTTTCTCTTTCAAGATCCATATTGTCCATTACCCTTTCGGCAACTTCCTGATTCTCTCTGAACATTCCGCTTTGCCTGAACATATGATCCACAAGTGTGGTTTTTCCGTGATCAACGTGAGCAATGATAGCGATATTTCTTAAACTGTTATTGTACGATATATTTTTCATGTATTATTTAATTTTAAAGCAAATATGATTTTTCATTGGGAATTGTCAACGAAGGAAGGATTGACAAAATAAGTGTCAAAGTAACTCAATTAGATTTGTATTACAAGGCATGTTTAATGACTTCCGCATTAATAGTCTAAATTTTGATAACGTTTTGAACGGATGTGGATTCAAATCTTTGTATCCGAGTTAAAATTCCACTGAATATGTCGTTAAACTTTTGTATTTTTAAAATTATATACAAAAAGCCCTTGTAGCTCAGGTGGATAGAGCAACAGTTTCCTAAACTGTGTGCCGGATGTTCGAGTCATCCCAAGGGCACACATGAGCTTTCAGAAATGATTTATAAATGTAATTTGCAAAAATAAATTAAGACATAAGGTTCTTAAATTATTTTAAATATGAATACAAAAAACAAAGTTGCACTTGTTACCGGAGGAGCAAGAAGATTAGGCAAGGAAATTTCACTTACCCTTGCCGGACTTGGTTATGATATCATTCTGAACTACAATGACAGCGGCAAATCAGTACTCGAAGAAACTATCTCAATGTTAAACAAGACCGGTGTAAACGTAAGTGCAGTAAAGTGTGACATCTCAAATGTAAATGAGATCAGAAAAATGTTCAGAGCCGTCAGCATTAAATACAAAAAACTCGACGTATTAGTTAATAATGCAGCTATTTTCAGACATACGGAATTTCTGGAAACGACAGAAAAAATATTTGATAAATTTATCAATACAAATCTTAAAAGTGTTTTTTTCTGCAGTCAGGAAGCTGCAAAGCTTATGATCAAAAACGATGAACCTCACTGCAGGATCATTAATATTGCATCGCTCGGAGGAATCGAAAACTGGACCGGTTATATTCCGTATTCGCTTTCCAAAATCGGAGTTATTAAGCTCACGGAACTTACTGCTAAAAAACTTGCGCCTAAGATACTTGTTAATGCCGTCGCACCCGGCACTATTTTGTTAAATAATGGTGATAATGATAACGTAAATCCCGAAGAAGTCAGAAGATATCCCATGAACAGATTTGCCGGATCAAAAGACATTACGTCCCTGATCACTTATCTTGTAAATGAAAATAATTATATAACAGGACAGACATTTGTAGTTGACGGGGGAAGAAGCCTGTGATACTTTATGTTCTGATCTCTATTCAAAAACTTATTGTAATATCAAACTAATCCGCATAATCCTATGGTCGCATTTTTAAACAAAGCTCCTAAAGCATACCACAATCTTAAATTCATAAACTCTCCGGGCGGAAGGTCTTTAAGGATTCTTACGGAATATGCCGAACCTCTGGAAAGATTCAGAAAATATAAAATCAACCATACTATAGTTTTTTTCGGTTCGGCAAGAATTCTGCCGAGGAAAGAAGCAAAACAGAAACTTGCCGAAGTTCAGAAAAAAGTTAATTTGTTAAAAAAGAAAGACTCAAAACTTGAGAGAGAGCTGACCAATGCAAAGATGCATCTTGAAATGTCAAAATACTATGAAGAGACTGTAGAGCTCGCGTATATGCTTACCAACTGGGCAAAGAGCCTTAAAAAGCCGAATAAGTTCATTGTCTGTTCCGGAGGCGGTCCCGGTATAATGGAAGCTGCAAACCGAGGCGCTGCAAAGGCAAAAGGGTTTTCCATGGGTCTGAATATTTCACTTCCGTTTGAGCAGTATCCCAACAGATATATTTCACCGGAACTCAATTTTGAATTCCATTATTTTTTTATGAGAAAATTCTGGTTCGCCTATCTTGCTAAAGCTCTTGTCATTATGCCCGGCGGATTCGGTACTCTTGATGAACTGATGGAAATCCTTACCCTGGTTCAGACTGAAAAACTGCATAAGAAAATGACTGTAGTCGTTTACGGAAAAGAATTCTGGGACAAAATAATTGATCTTAACGCTATGTCCGATCTTCAGATGATATCTCCGGAAGATCTGAAACTGTTTAAATTTGTAAATTCACCGCAGGAAGCTTTTGACTGTCTGGTTAAAAGTCTTACAAAACATTATGTTATTAAGTAAAAGGAAATTATGATAGTAAGTATGACCGGTTTTGGAAAAGCCGAAGGTTCTTTCAGAAAAAAGAAATTCAGTATAGAAATAAGATCAGTCAATAACAGATTCTGCGAAATATCATTCAGATATCCCAGATATCTTTCAAACAGGGATTTTGAACTGAAGGAAATTGTCCGTAAAAAAATTTCGCGCGGAAAGATCAGCGTAAACATTAATTCGGAAGAAGGAAATCCCGATGCACCAGAATTAAACATTGATGAAGTTCAGATAAAAGATAATTATAAACTTCTCTCGAAGATCAAAAAAATTATCGGTTCGGATGAAGAAATAAATATCGGTCACATTCTGAGCTTTGCAAATATTCTGGGTTCCGAACAGACAGGCGAAGCTGATAATGATGAATTCAGATTTGTATGCAAACTGCTTAATGAAGCTGTGGATGATCTCAATAAAATGAGGATAAAGGAAGGCAGCAGCTTAAACAAGGATATTCTTGAGAGGATTAAGTTCATAGAAAAAGAATCCGATAAGATCTCAAAGCTATCAGCAGGAAGAGCAGGTTCGGAAAGAAAAAGGATTCTTTCAAAAGTTGAGAGTCTGTTGAAAGATAAAAAAGTTATAGATGAAAACAGACTTGAACTTGAAGTGATTCTTCTTTCCGAGAAAATCGACATTACTGAAGAAATCATAAGACTGAAAAGCCATACGAAATACTTTACTGAATATGCTAAATCCGAAGAACTTGCGGGACGCAGGCTTAATTTTTTAATCCAGGAAATTAACAGGGAAATCAATACAATTGCCTCAAAATCACTCGATGCCGTAGTTTCACAGAAAGCTTCCGTTCTGAAGGAAGAACTTGAGAAGATCAGAGAGCAGTTGCAAAATGTAGAATAAATAAGTATGCTTTTCGTAATTGCAGCGCCTTCGGGAACAGGTAAGACCACAATTGTGAATGAAATTCTGAAAATGAATCCTGAAATTACTTTTTCTGTTTCTGCAACAACAAGAAAAAAAAGAAAAGGAGAACTTGACGGGAAAGATTATTATTTCTTCACTAAAGAAGAATTTCAGGAAAAGATTAATAACAATGAACTTGTGGAGTATGAGATAATTTTCAATCAGGATTATTACGGCACTCTGAAATCTTTTGTGGATGACAATCTTGTAAAAAACAAAAGCGTGATGTTTGATATCGACGTTAAAGGAGCTATGGCAATTAAAAATATTTATAAAGATAATGCCGTTCTGATTTTTATAATGCCGCCGGATATTGAAACACTTAAGGAAAGACTTAAAAACAGAGCTACTGAAAGCCAGGATCAGATAAATGAAAGGATAAAGAGGGTAGATTTAGAAATCGGAAAAGCAAAACATTTTGATTATATTGTATTAAATGATAATCTCAAAAACGCAGTATCGGAAGTAAACAATATCATTAACAGTTTTAATAAATAAATAAAATAAAAAATGTCAATAGAAACATTAGATCTGGAAAAATTTGAATCAAAAACTGCCAATCTCTACGAATCAATTGTTGTTGTTTCAAAAAGATCCAGGCAGATTAACGATTCAATTAAGCTTGAATTAAATCAGAGACTTGAACCGATCATTGCCAAGGAAACCGAAGATGATACCATAATGAATCAGGATAAGCTAAACATTTCGCTTGAGTTTGAAAAAAGATTAAAACCTACGATTCAGTCAATTCATGAAATAATGGACGATAAGCTGGAATTCAGATTTAAGAATGAAGAAGAAGGAAAATAAAGAGATTATTTCCCGTTTAATTTTTTTGAATCTAAAAATATCCCTTCTTCAGGGATATTTTTTTATACCCCTATTATTAATCAATGTTAAAGAATAAAAAAATACTCATCGGTATTTCAGGAGGCATAGCAGCATATAAAGTTTGTTATCTTGTGAGAATGCTTATCAGGGAATCAGCAGAGGTAAAAGTAATAATGACGCCGGTTGCAACCAAGTTTGTTTCACCTGTCACATTATCCGCTCTTTCAAAGAATGAAGTCATTATCAATATGTTTCCGGAAAGCAAAGACTTCTCGCAAGCCGAAAGAATAGAAACAAAAACATGGCATGTCAATCTCGGATTATGGGCAGATGCATTTATTGTTGCGCCTGCCACGGCAAATACGATTGCAAAGATCGCTAACGGCATATGCGACAACTTTCTTCTTTCTGCTGTACTCGCTTCAAAATGTCCCGTGTTGATTGCTCCTGCCATGGATGATGATATGTATAAAAATCCTGCAACGAAAAGGAATATTAAAACCCTTAAAGATTTCGGATATCATATAATTGATCCGGTTTTCGGTGAACTCGCAAGCGGTCTGACAGGCGATGGAAGAATGGCTGAGCCGGAAGATATTCTGAAATTTACATCCGAAAAGATACTTTGCAAAAAGGATCTTGCCGGGAAAAAAATACTTGTAACTGCAGGACCGACAATAGAGTTTATTGACAGTGTAAGATATATTACAAACTCTTCAACAGGCAAAATGGGTTTTGAGACTGCTAAAGCTGCAGGGGACAGAGGAGCTGAAGTTACTCTTGTTTCAGGACCTGTTTCTCTTGAAAGTATCAGCGGAGTTAAAAGGATTGATGTGAAAACTTCAGAGGAAATGTTTGAAGCTGTAAAATCAAACATTAGAAACAAAGATCTGATAATTATGACTGCCGCTGTTGAAGATTTTAAGCCTCTTCATATCTCTGATTCTAAAATTAAAAAAGAAGATAAAGACAGTTTTACATTTGAATTTAAAAAAACCGTTGATATTCTCGAATATCTAGGTAAGAATAAATCCAAGTATAATTATAAACTCATAGGATTTGCTCTTGAAACTGATAATGAGATAGAAAATGCGAAGCGCAAACTTAAAAAGAAGAATCTTGATCTGATTGTTTCCAATAATCCGAAAGTCAAAGGCGCGGGATTCGGGACTGAAACAAATATTATTTCTCTCACGGACAAAAATAAAAGCGATAGATATCCTCTTATGAGCAAATATGAAGCCGGTAATATAATTCTTGACAAATATTTAAAAATGAAATGAGCAAAGATAATTCTGAAATTATTACCGATATTTTTAATTATCTGAAGTTCTATACAGAATACAGTGGATACCCTCTTTATGCAAATGAAATTAAAAATTCTGATTCATCCTTTGATCTTCTGAATTGTGAAGTTGGTTTTCCTGAAGCGAAAGATGAAGTTGATATACCGGTTCAAGAGAGAAAAAACGTAAAGATGGAAATTGTTAACGAAAAGCCTGTAAACAAGAATCCGCAGGATTTTGCTCATTGTGATTCGCTGGATAAATTTAACGAAGAAATTAAAGACTGCCGAAAATGCGGTCATCTTGCATCATCGAGGAACAGTCTTGTTTTCGGATACGGCAATCCTGCAGCAGAAGTGGTCATAGTCGGTGAAGCTCCGGGAGCTGAAGAAGATAAACAGGGCAGACCTTTTGTCGGCAGGGCAGGTAAGCTTTTAACGGATATACTGAAAGCCATAAACTTTGAAAGGGAAGATGTTTTTATCTGCAATATTCTGAAATGCAGACCGCCTGAAAACAGAAATCCGCTGCCTGATGAGATCGTTAACTGTGAGCCGTATCTTTTCAAACAACTTGAACTCATTAAACCTAAAATGATACTTGCCTTAGGCGCTTTTGCTGGACAGACTTTGCTGAGAAGCAAAGAACCGCTGGGAAAGCTCAGAGGTACATTTCATGAATACAAAGGGATTAAATTACTTGTAACTTATCATCCTGCTGCTCTTCTCAGAAATCCGAACTGGAAAAAACCCACATGGGAAGATGTCAAGCTGTTCAGAAAGGAATTTGACTCAATGAAAAATCAATAATCAATTTTTTATTTCTTTTGTAAATCAGTTTTTCAGTTTTTTTCAATCCGGAATACATATAATATTTTCAAATGCCTAAAAAAAAATACAGTAAAGCAAAATCCGAAGATCCCATTGATGAAACTATGGAAGTAGAAGGCGGAAGGATTCCTCCTAATGCGCTTGAACTTGAGACAAAGATTCTCGGATCCATTCTCATTGACAATCAGGTAATGAATGATGTCCTTCAGCTTATTGAAGCCAGGCATTTTTACAGACCCGCTCACGGGATAATTTTCCAGGCAATGGTCAATCTCGATATGAAGAAAGAACCTATTGAACCCAATACTCTGAAGGAAGAATTAAAACGGCTCGGCAAACTTGAAGAAATCGGTGGAATTGAATTCATAATCGAAATGACTTCATCTATTTCAACATCAGCTAATGTGGAGTTTTATACAAGAATTGTTTTTGAAAAACATATTTTGAGAAATCTGATCAGCATCTCATCTAAAATTGCAGATAAATGTTTCGATCCGACAGCAAATACTTTTTCTACTCTTGATGAAGCCGAACAAAAAATACTCGACATTTCAGAGTCTCTCGCAAAAAAGAAAGTTCTTTCCGTTAAAGATGAACTGGACCATCTCATTCAGACTTTCGGAAACCAAAGAGACAATAAAAATGCCATTATCGGTGTTCCTACCGGGTTCAGCGAGCTTGATGACAGGACTGCGGGATTTCAGAAATCGGAATTCATCGTTATTGCAGGAAGACCGTCTCACGGTAAAACGGCTTTCTCCATGAACATTGCAAGAAATGCTGCTGTGGATCACGGAAAATCCGTTGCCATATTCAGTCTTGAAATGTCATTCAGGGAACTGCTTCTCAGGCTTCTTTCAGGCGAAGCACGTGTTGACGGCAAGAAACTTAAAACAGGAAAATCCAGCACTGAAGAATGGAACAGGGTGCTTCATACTTACCATAAACTGAAAACAAATCTCTATATCGATGATACAAGCGAACTTTCCATTCTCGAAATTAGAGCGAAAGCAAGAAGAATGAAACTTGATTATAACATTGATATGGTGATCGTGGATTATCTTCAGCTTATAAGAGGACAGGAGAATTCTGAAAGAAGGGATCTTGAAGTAGCGTATGTTTCACGGGGTCTGAAAGCTCTTGCGAAGGAACTCGATATTCCCGTTGTTGCATGCGCTCAGTTAAACAGATCCGTAGAGCAGAGAGCCAGCAAGGAAAAAAGACCTCAGCTTGCTGATCTCAGAGAATCAGGTGCTATTGAACAGGATGCGGATGTAGTGATATTCGTGCACAGACCTGTTATGGGAATGAAATTAAATCACGATGATCCCGATTATGATATTATAAAAAGAAAAGCTGAAATAATTATAGGCAAGCAGAGAAACGGTCCTGTCGGGGATTTTGAGCTTGTATTCCTTGATGAGTATGCAAAATTTGAAAATAAGATCAAGCATCCGTCTTTTGAGATCCCGCAAAGTATCAACGAAAATAACCCTTTTTAATTTCTTACACAAAAAAACCCGGCTTCTCAGAAACCGGGTTTTAATAAACTTTAGTTCAAAAACAAATTACAATTTCTTTTCATTATTAACCTTACCTGTGCATTTGCTTCCGTCACTGCATTTACTCTTATCGCATTCAAGACCTTTTTCCTTAACGGCTGCTGAAATAAGTTCAGGACTTGTGTCTTTGTCTGAATAAAATACTTTAACATTTGTCATTTTGGAAACTTTGCAGGTTTCACTGAAACTTACTTCTTTTACTCCGGAAACACCCATTAATTTGTTTGTCATCCCGGGCTTGCAGGCGTCACAATCTATTTTGTCAGTTGTGAACTCATATACTGCATAATTTCCGGAAGATTCCGTACCGGTACTGCTCATTTTTTTTGAATCACAACCGGAATTATTCTGGGTTGAACTGCTTGTTCCGGTGTTCTTTGTGCAGGAAGAAGAGCAGTCTTTGCTTCCGTCTTTGTCATCTGCGATGAGTCTGCTGTTTGTGGAATATAAAATTCCAAATGCCAGAACAACAACCAAAGAACAGATAATAATGATTTTCTTTTTCATGTGTTTTTTGTTTAATTAATTAATGATTATTATTTGAAAAGTCTGATTTTATTTTAAACTGTTTATTACCTTCATCAGTATATTCATTCTCATTATCAATGGCAGGTGAATTTTCAATCTTATCTGATCCGGCAATATGAATTTCTAAATGAATTCCGATGCTATTTAGTTCCTTCGTATTTTTCTTAACCTGTTCATATCTGCATTTTTTCTCAATGTTATTTTCAATTTCATTTCCAGTAAATTTAAACTCTCCTTTCAAAGCACGTTACCACAGAAGACAAAATTCCCGGTTTTTCTGTTGATCTGATTTTCATTTAAATTTAAGCGGTAAATTAGTGAAATAATTTACAGTGTTAATATAGTTTTTTATAGATTTAAAAAAAATTTATTTTTCTTAATAGTTTGCCGTCTAAGAAAATAAGAATCTCAAAAACACAACTCTTACCGATTATTTCTTTTTAAGTTCGTTAATGTATTTTTCAATTTCAACAATCCTGTTTTCAGGATCCGGATGAGTGCTCAGGAATTCAGGTTGTCTCTGACCTCCTGCTGCCTGCTTCAGAATTTTCATTACTTCGATCTGTGCTTCAGGCCTGTATCCCGTCTCATACATATATCTGACACCAAACCTGTCAGATTCTATTTCATCTTCCCTTCCGTACTTCATATTAATCATATCACCGATATATCTGGCAATAGCTGATTTCATGTTGGGTGAATTCGGATCATAAGTGGCGATATCAGTTGCATTCAAAAGTCCCTGCGTAAGTTCCTGTTTTGCCATCTGTTCAGCTGAATGTCTGCCGATCACATGACCGATCTCGTGACCGAGAACTCCTGCAAGCTGATCTTCGTTTTTCAATAGTTTTAGAAGACCCATCGTAATGAAAACCTGTCCTCCCGGAAGAGCGAATGCATTCACTGTATTTGGATCGGCAAGAACATGAAAATTAAATTTGTATTTGGATCTGCTTGCTTCAGTACCGTTTACAATTTTTTGCCCGACCCTTGACACCATGTCACGGATCTGCTGATCCTGAACTTCACCTCCGAATTCATTTATCATCTGAGGAGCGCTCTGAAGTCCGAGAACCACTTCCTGTTCCTGTGTAAGACTTACTCTCTGCTTTTCTCCGGTTATGGGATTTATGTCAGTTTTACTGTAATATGAAATCAAGGCTACAATGGCAATCAGTGCAGCCGCTATGAGTTTACCTTTGTAAGACATAATAGTTTTTTTTATAATTTAAATGAAAATTTTCAGAAAATCCATTACCTGATTCTTTTGATTGCAACTAAGGTTCTGTCATCGGAATAAATTCCGTTTGCGGAAAATTCCGAAACATTCTGATTTATAATTGTGCATATTTCTTTCGGACTTTTATCTTTATTCCGTATAAGCGCTTCTTTTAATCTGTCATCTCCGAAAAATTCAAACTTTTCGTTTGTAGATTCCACAATGCCGTCAGTATACAAAAGAAGTATATCATTTATTTCCATATTGATACTGTCAGCGTTGTATTTCTGAAATGGAGCCGGACCCAGAACCGAGCCTGTTGAATCCAGGGTCTCGATTTTTCCTGTTCCGGAATGAAAAAACAAAGGCGGATTCTGCCCTGCGTTTACATACTGGCAAAGTCCTTTTTTGTCATTTATCAGTTCACAATAAAATAATGTCACAAATCTTTCGAAAGGAAAAGTTTCATATACCAGATTATTGATTCTGCCTATCATGGCAGTCATTTTAATCTGATAGCCGGCACCCATTTTCAGCGCTCCTGAAACATACAATGCCTGAGCAGCCGCTGATATACCTTTGGAAGCGGCATCGCCGATTGCAACACCGAGTCTTTCATTGTCTTCGCTTTTCAGATAATCAAAGAAATCTCCTCCGACGATCTGATCAGGAAGAGATAAACCGAATATTTCATAATTACCGAAAATCATTTCATGCTCCGGAAGTATGCTCCTCTGTATTTCCCTGGCTTTCTTCAGCTCAAGCATATTTTCCTTTACGGTTGATTCAATATCCTTTGTCCTGATAATTGAACTCAGAGTCATGCTAATGATATTCAGCGTATTTAGAAGATCGCCTTCAAGACTTTTAGCATTCAATGCAATCAGATACTGGTAAAGGAAATACTGCTCGCCGTTTGCATCCTTGAATTTAAATCTCTCGCCGATTCCTGTAGCTGAATAATGATAAATACCTTTTTCCACAAGATAATCATCTGTTTCTTCGGCTATAACCGATCTGTACTGTCCGACTTTTTTGAACATAGGGTATTTATCGATCTTAACTTCGTAATTACGCCTGATAGGTTCTACATTTCCCTTTTGTTCGAATAAAATGAATGCATCCTTGGTTTCATTCAGCTTCCATAATCTTCCTCCGATAATTTTTATCTCTTCATTGTTTATGATCTGTTCAAGAACATAACTTAGAAGCTGCTCTTCATTTTCAATCTTTGGAGCTTCCTTAATAATGTTTTCTAATGTTCTGTATAATTTCTTCTGTTCCATTTATTTTGATTAATCTTAATTTGAAAAATTAAACCTGCTGATCTTTACTGTTATTTCTCAGATTATAAATCTGACCAAGTTCAGCTCCGACGACAAAAATTACTGAAAGATAGTAAATATAAAAAATACTTATCACAATAGTTGCATAAGTCCCGTAGATTCTGCCGTAATTTGCAATTTTCAGGATATAAACTGAAAACAAAAACTTCAGCGCTTCAAAAAATATTGCTGCCACGGCTGACGAGAAAATAACGACTTTCCTGTGAAATTTCCAATGCGGCACATATGCATACAAAACGTAAAAAAGACAAAAAGAAACTGCCAGACCGAGAGTAACCGGAATAATTCTCTGGAAAAGTGTCAGAGTAAGATACTCGCCGAATATTCCCTGTGAATACATTTCCACTACCTGAACCGTGGAAGTTATCGCCATCGAAGTAAGAAAAAGAATTACGCTTACTATTACCAGCAGAAAATCCCTGAGTTTTCCGATAAAATAATTGAGTTCCGTATTAACCTGATATATCTTTCTGAGCACTTCTCTCATCGCGCTGAATAATCCGCTTACCGTCCAGAACAATCCGCCAAGACCTATTGTACCTGTTAAAAAAGTATTTGTGGAAAGTTCTTTTGTTCTTTCAATTAATTCAAATATAAATCTTTCCTTGTACTGACCGGGCAAAGGTATCATGCTGTTGAAATAACTGACAAGTCTTTCCTGAACTGTATTGCTGTCAAGATATATTCCAAGTACCGTCAGAAGCATTAAAAAAAAAGGGATCAGGCATATCAGAATATTAAATGAAATACCTGATGACATAATCCAGATATGGTCATTATCGAATTTATCAATGAGATTATCCGCATAATAATACAGTGTCTTAAAAAATTTCTGATTTTTGATCCGGCTGATTTTCGCTTGTATAAACTTCTTCATCAGTTATTCAAGCTTACCGGTTTTTTTCTCAACAGCTTTCAGAAATCTTTCATCAAAAATTATTTCACTTATCTTAAGCATCTCTTCGCTGCTTATTATATCTTCTGATATATGTCTTGTTCTTCTCCTGATGAATCTGTATGCTTCCTCGCTTCCAATTCCGCTTTTCAGAGGTTTCAGAAAATCCATCCCCTGTACGGCGCAAAGGAATTCAACAGATAGAATTTTTTTTACGTTATTAATCACTTCAAATGCTTTTCTGGCACCTATGGAACCCATTGAATTATGGTCTTCCTGATTAGCGCTTGTCGGTATTGAATCTACCGAAGCAGGATGACACAGAACTTTATTCTCGCTGACAAGTGATGCAGCCGTATACTGAACTATCATTAAACCTGAATTCAGTCCTCCGTTCTCTGTCAGAAATCTCGGAAGCCCGCTCAGACTCCCGTCAACAAGACGTGCTGTTCTTCTTTCACTTATATTTCCCAGCTCGCTTACTGCAATAGCCAGAAAATCTGCTGCCAGAGCCAGCGGTTCTCCGTGAAAATTTCCTCCTTCAATATGCTCTCCTGAATCTGCAAATATCAGCGGGTTATCCGTAGCGGAATTTATCTCAGTCTCAAGAACTTTTTTGCAGTATTCAATTGTATCTTTAACTGCTCCGTGAACCTGCGGCATGCATCTTAATGAATATGCATCCTGAATTTTTCCGCAGTGTTTATGTGAATGCATTATTTCGCTTTCTTTCAGAAGCATTCTTAGATTTTTTGCTGATGATATCTGTCCTTTATGAGGTCTTACATTCTGAATTTTTTCCGAAAACGCTTTATCTGTTCCCCTTAATGCTTCAAGCGACAAGCTGCCTGAAATATCCGCGAGCTTTGATAAATATTCAGCGTCATAAACGGATTTGCATAAATAAGCAGACATCATCTGAGTACCGTTGATCAATGCAAGTCCTTCTTTCGCCAAAAGTTTCAGGGGTTTTATTTTTTTGATCCTTAAAGCATCCGAACTATTAATAATTTCACCACCCATCCTGCAAAACCCCTGCCCTATTACTGTCAGTGCAAGATGAGCAAGCGGAGACAGATCACCCGAACTTCCGACCGAACCCTGCGAAGGGATCAGAGGTATAATTCCTGAATTGTAAATCTTTATCAGATGATGAACCAGCTCAGGTCTGACTCCGGAATATCCTTTTGCGAGAGAATTTATTCTGAATAAAAGCATTAACCTGACAATGAAATCAGGTATGTATTTTCCGGTGCCTGCAGAATGCGAGAGTATCAGATTTTTCTGAAGCTTTTCTGTATCCTTCTGTGATATTTTCACATCTTTAAATTCACCGAATCCGGTCGTAATTCCGTAAATGATCTTATCTTCAGAGATCCATTTGTCTACAAGTTTTCTTGATTTGAGGATCTTCTTTTCTGAAGCCCGGCTTAAAGATATTTTTGTATTATTTAAAACTGTTTCGACTGAATTTTTAACGGTAAGATTTTCTCCCGTAATCAGAAATTCTTTATTTGGCATATATTTAATATACTAACGCTGAAAGGAATTATAAAGATAGAAAATGCAGTGATGATGTTAAAACAAACGATACCGTCCAAAACAATTTTGAAATGAAAAATAATCTTTATTTAAATCACATAATTAGATTTATTTTTAATTTGAAAAAAAGAACCCGCCTACGAAAAATTGACGTTAAAAATTCTCGAAGCAATTGCGATAAGCAAAAATTTCTGTTCGAGCCGAAGGCGAGTTTAATTTTTGCCGCAATTGCGTAGAGAATTTAGGCAATTTTTCGTCAGCCAGCCTCGCCGGTATGCCTCGCCTGCTTTCAGCGAGGTAAGCCAAAAGCGGGCTAGGCGGGCGGGAGATTTTTCTTTTGCAAAGCTTGGGGCTGTCCAAAAAGTATGAATAGAGTTAAATTGTAAATATTAAAAGCCGATTTACATTCTGGATTCCCGCATTCGCGGGAATGACATACAGGTATTTATGACTTTTGGGACAGCCCCAAGCGTTTAAAATATTTAGTCTAAACTTTGATAACGTTTTGGATGGATGTGTAATACAAAAATTTACCACTAATTTCTCAAATTGATACTAATTTGAAAATGCATTTTCAGTCCAAATGATGTTATCGGCAATTTTATCGGAAAACAATATAAAAGATTAAAGCAGCCAGCCTGAGTAAATAATTAAGCCGGGAAAAAATTAGCTTCCCCGGCTTAATTGATTTCAATTACTGGTAAGTGAATATTATTTTATTAATGTCATTCTCTTTGTATCAGTGAAATTACCGGAAGTGATCCTGTAGAAATATACGCCGCTGGATAATCCGGAAGCATTAAACTCTGTATTGTATATTCCTGCAGTTCTGACTCCGCTGAAAATTGTTGCCACTTCCTTACCGTAAATATTATAAAGAATAATGTCAACATTCCCGTCTTCCTTAATTGAATAGTTGATTTTCGTTGAAGGATTGAACGGATTCGGATAATTCTGTGACATTGAATAGCTTTCAGGAATTCCGACTATTACTTCATTTGATAAATTAAAATATTCAAAATTTCCGTTCACATCTATCTGCTTAAGTCTGTAATTATATTTACCGGAATTTACTGTTTCCGTAAATGAATAATTATTGGGTCCGTTAACAGTTCCCTGACCCTCAACAAATCCGGCTCTTATCCATTCATTGGACGATGTAAATTTTCTTTCAATGTCAAATCCTGCATTGTTTATTTCTTTAATTGTTGTCCAGTTCAGCGTAACTTCATTTCCGCTGACCGCAGATACAAAACTCGATAATTCAACAGGGAGTGGTGCGTCGGGTATGAGCTGGTGTCTTATTTCACCGCCCGGGAACACATTTGAATGGACATTAACATACATTGAATCAGTCAAAAGCCATCCTTCCTGCTGTGCAGTAAGGACGTAAGAATTACCGTAAGCTCCTGATGTTACTCCGGTCGGAAATCCGACAAAACCTATTCTTACTGGGGCATTTGTTGTAGGTCCTGCGGGAGCATGAAAATGAGCTGCAGTTGTAAGTCCGACGAGTCCGCTGAATGTTAAGTTAAATGAAAGAACTTTGGTAACATTATCATAAGTACCCGCTATTGTTCCGGTGCCTGTCGATGCATTAGGCGGGTTTTCATTTAATCCCGATAAAGTATGGTTAATCGGATAAACCAAAGCAAATGATCCTGACTGCATTAACAGCAGAACTGTTAAGATCAGCAGACATGCTGTAAGATGTTTTGTAAAATTTTTCATTTTTAAATTAATTAAATTTATAAATTTACGGATTTAAAATAATTCTTGCTTTTTAAATCATTTCCCTCCTTTCTGATTTAAAAAGATTGAAATTAAGAAATACTTACTTTGAGTTATAAATTAATAAACTTTAACTGACCAGAATTAAAAGAACAGGAGATACTGTATCATTATTTCAGCAGCATGCTTAAATGAAAAATTTCAGAACAGTCGTTTAGGGTGTAATTAATTTGAGCAAATATAATATTAATTTATTTTAATTACCAACATCATTTTTTCTTTAAACTTAGGATTCTGATTTTATGGTATTCTGATTTAAGAATGTTATTGGAAAGGTGTTATTGTTTCAGAATGAATTAACTTTTTTGAAAAATTCTCTTAACTTATTTATATCAAGCCTGCCTTCGGTTCTGACACCGCTGCAAAGATCCACTCCGAATGGTTCGACTGTTTTAATTGCGTCAACAACATTTCCGGGATTCAATCCGCCTGCCAGATAAACCGGTATCTTGACAGTTTCCCTTATCTTTCTGCTCAGAAACCAGTTATGCACTCTGCCTGTTCCACCAAGTTCCTTTGTTTCCTTTTTCGGATTTCCGGAATCGAGCAGTAATGCATCAGCAAAATGAGAAACATTTTCTGCATATCCGACAGATGTTTCGTCTGTGACATGAACAACCTGTACAATCTTAACTTCCGGAAATTTTTTTTTAATTTCATCATAAACATCGAATTCTACTTCATCTACTATTTGTATTGCATCAGTACTGAATTTAATATGCTGTTCAATGATTCTTTCAGCAGTTATTTCACTTGTAAGCAGAAAAGTGGAAACATTTTCAGGAACATAATTCAATATTTCAAGTATTTCTCTGTCTGAAATCACTCCCGGGCCGCTTGGCATTCTGGAAACAAGTCCGAGCGCTGAGGCGCCGCATTCAACCGCCGTTACCGCTTCTAGTACTGAGCTTATGCAGCAGATCTTTACAACAGGTCTTTTCATTAAGATTTTGTGACTAAGTATTTACAAAAGTGATTATAGCATAAATCCGAATTAATAAAAACGAATGTATTCAGTATTGATTTCGTTTATCTCTTTTTACATTTTACTCTCATAACAGTATACTTGGATTATACAACTAAAGCATCCGAACAAAGATAATACACTATTTTAAAGTGAATGATTAAATTATTTTTTTAGGGATATTTTCGTCAAATACGTTAATTAATCTATGTATGTGAGTATCAGATTATAAGTGCAAGAGAGACAAAATGTTAAATTTAAAATTAAAATTTTTGAAACCTCATATTCTGAAAAGAGAAACAATACTAAGCAGAAACACAGAAGAAGTCTTCGATTTTTTCAGCAAAGCCGAAAATCTTAACATAATCACTCCGCCGGTCCTTGGATTTAAAATTATTACTCCACTTCCAGTAGATATGAAAAAGGGAACCATCATTGACTATCAAATTAAACTCAACGGTATTCCTTTCAGATGGCGGACTGAGATCACAAAATGGGATCCTCCTCATTGCTTTGAAGACACTCAGATCAAAGGACCTTACAAAATATGGATTCATGAACATTTGTTCGAAGAAAGAAATGGCAGGACGCATATGACTGATACGGTGAGCTATCTGTCTCCCGGCGGTCCACTTGAATTCATTCCTCATAACCTTTTTGTAAAAAAGAAAGTGAATTATATTTTTGATTACCGGCAAAAAATATTTGAAGGATTGTTTCCCTTAAAAAATTAGAAAATTTTTTCGGATTATGAACGGAAACTAAACTCTTGAGTTGAAATCATTAATACATAATAAATCTTTTTTGACAAATCAGATCATTTTTCTGCAGCGATATGTTTCAGTCTGTCTTTTGATAAATTTATTGAGTCTGAAAGAGAATTTCTGATTTTTACAGCACGATTTTCACAGTAACAGATTTATATTTTACAATGCGTTTTGATAATATTGAAATGCGTTCAAAGCAAAATTCAATATTTTTACCTCTGGCTAATAAAGATTTTGCAAGACTTTATTTTGCACAGACTATAAGCATACTCGGAGATGCTTTTACCTGGGTTGGTCTTGCTCTGCTTGCATTTGAACTGGGCGGTGAGGATGCATCTGCAATTTTAGCCGCATCACTGACATTAAGGGTAACTGCATTTGTGATTTTTTCACCTTATGCCGGGGTTCTGGCAGACAGGATAGACAGGAAGAAAATTTTATATGTTACTCATCTTTTGAGAATGGTAATTGTCGGAATGTTTTTTTTTGTAACACAGGTCTGGCAGATATATGTACTGATTTTTTTATTAAACATTCTTAATGGTTTCTTCACTCCTGCTTACAAAGCCGTTATACCTCAGCTCATTCAGAATAAAGATGAATATGCTCAGGCAATTTCATTATCCGGCGGTACTTATCAGCTTCTCGGAGTGCTTGGTCCCGGTATTGCAGGAGGACTTGCTGCCGTTATAGGGCTCAGGGAGATATTTTTCCTTGATTCAGTTACTTTTATTATAGCCGCAGTACTGATATTTACTTTACCCGGAAAACTGATAGTGAATCCTTCTAAAGATCAGACTGAATCAGAATCCAAAGTTTGGACTGATGTTAAAAGGGGAACTAATGATCTGTTCAGTGACAGCAAAATCCGCTTTGCCCTGATAATGGAATTTGTTGCGGCTATTGCCGGTGCGCAAATACTGGTTAATACTGTCGGTTATGTTAAAGGAACGTTGCAGCTTACAAGCATTGAATATGGATGGGCTATGTCAGGGTTTGGAATTGGTGCAGCAATAGCTGCATTCAGTACCGGTATATTAATTAAAAAAATTAATCCGTCCTTACTTATTATTACAGGAGCATTCCTTGTTTCACTCTCAATAACTCCTGCAAATTACGCAGGTATATTAGCACTGGCAGTTTTATGGCTGTTTGCAGGTGCCGGACAAAGTTTCGTTGAAATTCCGGCTCAAACTCTCATAGCAAACAGGATTCCGATAAATCAGCAGGGAAAAGTTTACGGAGCACATTTTGCCTGGTCACACCTCTGGTGGGCAATTGCTTATCCCCTTGCCGGATTTCTGGGATCGGAATATTTCCGGGAAAATTTTCTTTATGGAGGAGTATTATCATTAGTTCTGATCTTAGTATTCTATTTTGTCTTTTATAATAAACAAAAACCTGAACATGAATAGTAAATTATTAGCTGAAATGAATCTTTGATATTTTACTGTTTGGAATATTTTTAGATCTGCTTAATGGTTACTGATATAAATAAGTAAAGACTGATTTAAATAAATCTTAATTTTCTACTCAAATAAAAATGATTTCCGATTTCTGAAATGGAAGGAATTAGTGAATAGATAATTCCTTAAAATTTAATGACATTACAGTAATTTATTAAAAAGATTAATTGTAATCTGCGCATACTGATTCAGAAAAGTATTAATTTTAATATTTAAATAAGGATGTTATGGAAGGCAAATACACAAAAAGCGGATATGAGATACTTCACGATCCGCGATTAAACAAAGGTACAGGTTTTACTGATAAAGAAAGGGACATGTACGGGCTTCACGGCTTACTGCCCTGTAATGTTGAAAACATTGAACAACAGATAGTAAGAGTAAATGAACAGGTGGACCATTTTAAGGAATCTATCAATAAATATGTATACCTGATCCAGCTGCTAGATAATAACCAGACACTTTTTTTCAGGACTATACTGGATAACCCCGTAAAATATTTTCCATTGATTTACACACCTACAGTGGGCGAAGCATGCCAGAAATTCGGCCATATATTCAGGAGACCAAGGGGTTTATATATTTCCATTAAAGATAAAGAAAACATACGGGAAATATTAGGAAACTGGAATATTAAAGATGTGCGCTTCACTGTAGTAACTGACGGAGGAAGGATCCTCGGACTCGGTGATTTAGGAATAAGCGGCATGGGAATTCCGATCGGGAAACTTGCTTTGTATACAGCTTGCGCCGGAATTGATCCCGATTATACTCTTCCGATTGTTCTTGATACAGGAACCAACAATGAGACTTTGCTGAATGATCCGTTATATCCCGGACTTAAAATTCGCAGGGTGAAGGGAAAAGAATATGACGAGTTTATAGAAGAATTTATCCTTTCCATTACGGATGTATTTCCGAAAATATGTATTCAATGGGAAGATTTTGCCGGACCTGATGCAGTTATGATTCTTGATAAATACAGAGAAAAGATTTGTACTTTTAATGATGACATACAGGGTACTGCCGCCGTTGCAGCCGCGGGATTGATATCGGCTTGCAGGTTAACCGGGAAACCTATCACAGAACAAAAGTTTCTTTTCCTTGGCGCAGGTTCCGCCGGTACAGGAATAGCCGGTTTAATCATTAAAATATTACAGGAAGAGGGTTTAAGTTATGAACAGGCTTTGAGCCGCATATGGATGTTTAATTCCGGAGGCTTACTTGTAAATTCACGCACTGACCTGGAAGATTATAAAAAGATTTTTACACACGATCATGAACCTGTTGCAGATTTTGCTGACGCAGTCAGACAGCTGAGACCAACTGCAATTATCGGCGTAAGTACGATTGGCGGAGCTTTTACAAAAGAAATAATCGAAATTATGTCTGGGATTAATGAATTCCCGCTGATTTTTCCGTGTTCAAATCCGACTTCACATTCTGAATGTACTGCCGAAGAGGCTTATAAATGGAGTAACGGTAAAGCAATATTTGCAAGCGGAAGCCCGTTTGAACCTGTAGAACTGAATGGTAAAATATTTATACCTGGACAAGGCAATAATGTTTTTATATTCCCGGCAATGGGTCTGGCAGTCTTTGCAACAGAAGTAAAGCGCGTAACGGATGAAATGTTTATCTGTGCGGCTAAAGCACTTGCAGGTCTGGTTTCAGAGGAAATGCTGAGTTCCGGTTTGATTTATCCGCCGATTTCTGATATTCGTAATGTATCTGTTAATGTCGCCATAAAAATCGCAGAATATATTTTTGACAGCGGGCTTTCAGGGATAAAACGTCCTGAGAATATTGAAATGTTCATAAAGAACAAAGTTTATTATCCGGCTTATAATTAAGAATCCGGATGCGATCTCTGAAAGATTATCAGTTCCTGAATGGAATTATGATCTGTATTTATTTCTTTATACAACTTGATTCCCGGTAAATCCGGAAGAATCTATAAGAAATAAATTTTTGTAATACTTTACCTGAAGCTAAAAATTAACGGAAATATAAATACCACTATCACTGTCCATAAACCATAGACCGGCAGGAATATTGAAATTAACTTTTCAGCTTCTTCCGGTTCACTTTTATTAAGCAATGTCATCAGAAGTTTGTATGACACCATTAACAGATTAATCAGTATCAGAATATTTCCCCCGAGAACAGCAAGCCTGTTTGGCGTGATTCCCCATTCGGAAATTCTGAATACGATTGCTGAAAGAGCAATTCCGTTAACAATTATTGTCAGCATAGTCAGAAAAAATAAAATTGAAATCTCAGTCCTGTTTCTTTTTGATCCGGAAGTTTCTGCCAGTGAAAATACGATGATTGCCATTACCAATATAAGCAAACCGTTGAATGTAAGAAGAAACTGTCTGTCATTATAAGGGTCTTTTCCGGTAACAATTATAGCTGCAAGGTAGACGATTAATGTAATTAACACAAGCGGGGAAAATATTTTAGCAATTACGGGAGAGACTTTATTTACTAACTGCGGATTTTTCTGTACAATATATGTTCCGATTATGGGTGATGCTGCAAGTCCTAATATTCCTATATATTGGCGGTAAAATTCAAAAATCTCCATGCTGATTAATGAAAACAGCCCGATTGTCAATCCTGAAAGTAGTGCTCCGGCTATCAGAATAATAGCTGTGATCACAATTACATCACCATTATACCTTAAGTATTCAATTCTCTCTTTATAATTGTTTAATCTGCTGCCTGTAAATGCAAAACCAAGCACACACCAGAGAAACAAGGGTAAATGAATACAGGACAATCTTAAAGTGTCACTCTTTTCATTGAGCGGTAACATATTAATAAATATTACTGAAATCAGAATAGCTGCTGCTGCAATTAATATTTTATTAGCCGAAAGTTTATTTTTCCATGCAAAGTAAAATGTCAGAATCGGAAATATCACAAAGCCGGCATTTCTTGTATAGAAAAAAATTTCGTCAACCTGCATGTATGCAGGAATCTTTGCAATGAGACCGGCAAACAATGAAGCAATTATTACAAATGCCAATTCGCCCCGGGAGCCCCAGTAAATGTCAGGGCTTTCATAATTAAGACGTTCATTCCAGAAATCAGCGAGTTTGTTTTCCTTTAAATCCGGATACAATAAATTAAACTCACGTTTGAAAGATGACTTGTCGGTTCGGTAAAGCTTTTCGAGTTCCTGTGGATTATCTATGTTTAAATGAATGTTATTTTTCATGAAGTAAGATTCGAGAATGTTATGAATTGCAAAATAAGAGCATGCAAATATTCTGATAATTAAAAAGCATTAAATGCATTCCCTCAGTGTGAATTGTTACAGCATAATAATTTTCACAAATGAGTATTCTGCCGTGAAATGACTCAGTAAAATATTGTTATTAAAGGAAATTTTATATGCTATAATAAAATTCCCGGTCACGCTAAAGTATTTGTAAAACAATCCTAAGCTTCGTGTATTCATTTACGAAATCTTCGGGAGGTTCAGTAAACGTAAATAATAAAATTTCGTGATAATCTGCGGTAAATATTTATTCAGTTATTATAATTTATTTTAATTTAAGGGTAATTTAATTTCTATTTGTGTTCCTTTCCCGTATTTACTTTGAATTCTGAAAGTTCCCTTATGAAGCCGGATAGTCTGATGCGCTAAGCCCATTCCCAATCCGACTCCGTCGTCTTTGGTTGTAAAGAAAGGTTCCAGAACCTTATCAATGTTTTCAGCGGGAATTCCTATTCCTGTATCAATTATGTCTATTTTAATTTCATTGCAGTCCCTGTCTTCTGAAATATTCACTGAAAGAGTTCCGCCATCAATCATGGCATCTATTGAATTCGAAATAAAATTCATAAATGCGCTCTCGAGTTTAAGTTTGTCAGAAAACAGGACGGGAAGATCTTGCGGAAAATTTCTTATGACCTTTATGTTATTACTGTTACATCTTGCCTCGACACTTTCCAGAATGCCGTTAAACATTTCTATTAAGTTAACATTACTTAAATCAAGTTCTTCAGGAGAGGCGTAACTAAGCAGATTCTTAATGATTTTATTGGCTAAATTTACATTTGTAATAATATAATTTAAACGCATTTTATTCTTTTCATTCATTTCGGTTTTCTCTATCAGCTGCGCCAGACTGTTTATGTTTGCCAGAGGGTTCCTGATCTCATGGGCTATACCTGATGAAAATCTTCCCAGAGCTGCAAGCTTTTCATTGTATATAAGTTCATTCTGAGTCTGAATCAGTTTTTCATTTGTTCTTTTCAGTTCCTCCTCTGCTTCCCTGATTTCCGTTACATCATGACCGGTTCCGAACATCCTGATGACTTTATCATTTTCATCAAGATAAATCTGACCCTGGGCTTTTAAGCTTTTGACCTTTCCGGAAGGAGTTATTATCCTGTGATAAAAATTAAAAGGAATTTTGTTTTCAAATGCATTCAGGATAATATTCTGTGTCATTTCTGCATCATCGTTATGAACCCTCGCAAGAAATCCCTCAAAAGTAGGAACAAATTCCTCTTTACTTAATTCATAAATATTATACATTTCATCCGACCACATTACAATATTTTTTTCAACATCCCATTCCCAGCTTCCGAGTTTTGCAATATGCTGCGCATCGTTGAGAATTTTTTCATTTCGCTTAATTTTGCTTATTGTATCTAATTTTTCACTCAGACTTCCTAATTCAATTCCTATGTTGATTATACAGTTCAGAATCTCATGGTCTATTGCTTCTTCTCCTTTCTTAAAAAATTCGAGAACGCCGATGACTTCTTTTTCCATTACTATTGGGACCCATATTCCGGTTTTCAATTCAAGCTTTTCAGCGACTTCCTGACGTTTGAACACTTTACGATCTGTCAGATCCTTGATGCTCATCCATGAAGCTAATCCCTCATAATATGATCTTCCCGGGTAACCATCTGATGTATCAAATGTTATTTTTTCAGCAGTTTCTTTAAACGGTAAATATTCATCTGCTATGTTCTCATTCCAGATATAAGAAGAACACAATTTATTATTTTTTACAAGAAGGCAATGACCTATTTCCCAGTGAGTGTAATCGCATACTTTATTAATAGAATAAAGAATTGCATTTCTGAAATCAAAAGTCCGGTTTGTAAATCTGATCACATCATTAAGGACATTCAGCAGGTTATATCTTTTTTTTATTAATTCCTCATTATGTTTCAGTTCGGAAATATCCTGGCATATACCGACAAACGCCTGAGCTTTGCCCTCGTCATCTCTGATTGATGAAGTAGATAAGTAAGTATAAAAAGCGGAACCGTCTTTTTTTTCCGTCATAAGCTCGCCTCTCCAGCCGTCTCTGAGAGTTTTATTCTCAATATCGGATTTCAATGCCGGGGAGATACTGTTTTCATTTAATATCGGAATTTCTTTTTCCAGAAGTTCTTCTTCACCATAACCATAAGTATTTTGAAAAGCCTGATTCACAAACATTGTATTATTTTTAAGATCTGTAATATATACACAGTCTTTTATACTTCTTATCGCGTGCGCAAAAAGTTTAATCTTATTTTGTATTTGTTCCTTCTGTTCGCTTTCTTTAATTAACTTCGCAAGCGCTGACACCAGTTCAGAAGTTCTGTCCCTGACTTTTTCTTCGAGCTCAAGAGTTGATATTCTGAGTTTTTCTTCCGCTATTTTTCTTTCAATGAAATTACCGATCTGTCCTGCAGCCGATTCAAGCACTTCAATCAGCTCCGGATTTTCATCAATGTTCTTCTTGCTGAAACATTCTAATACTGCAATTACTGAACTTCCGTTCGAAACAGGAATGCTTATAGCAGAATTCCATCCCATTTTCAAGGCAGCTTCTTTCCTGAGAAAAATCTTGTCATTGGATAGATCTTTTGACCATTTTGATTTTCCATCCTGTAAAACAATTCCCGGAAAGCCGGTTCCTTTTTTAAATACTTTGTAGGGAGTTTCTAATTCCGAATAAATTTTTATTTCATTTTCATCCTCGCTCCAGTAAGATTCCGCATTTAATATTTCTTTCTTTTCGTCAGCCATCCAGAGTATTCCGAAATTCCAGTTTATTCCCAAGCAAACATTCCTGAGAAGCTTCCTGGACGCTTCTTCTATGGTTCTGGATTCAGTTAAAGTCTTTGAGACTTCATACTGTATTTTTAAATAATTTTCATTTTTTTTCCTCTCATTGATATCCGTGCAGCTCCCGATATATCCCGTGAAGGTTTCTCCTTCAAATCTCGGAATTCCTTTTTCAAGAATCCAGCGGTAATCACCGTCCAGACTTTTCAGGCGGTACTCCATTTCAAACACTTCACGGTTAGTAAATGCATTAAAATAAGTGTCTAAACAATTCTTCAGATCGTCTTTATGAACTCCTTCTGCCCATCCGTTTCCAATTTCCTGTTCCTGTGTTCTGCCGGTAAATTCAACCCACACTTTATTAAAATAAGTACGCTGCATTTCCGTATCGGATAACCAGATAAGCACGGGAGCGGAATCCGCCATCATCTTAAATCTCTGCTCGCTCTCGCGAAGAGTCGATTCAGCTCTTTTCCTAACTGCAATTTCTCCGTTCAGCTTTTCATTCGATTTCTGCAGCTCAAGTGTCCGTTCCTCCACTCTGTCTTCCAGTTCTTCATAAGACTTATAAAGGAGATCTTCAGCTTTGCTTTTGTTTTTTATTAATCTGTCTGATACATATAAGGAGATTCCAACGACAAAAAAGGAAAACAGTCCTGTGATAATTATGAATAACTGAAGAGTATAGTTTGCAGATTCTGCGGAATTTTTCCGGTTTGAAAGCAGTGATCTCATCTCATTTTTTAAGAACAATAAGTTCCTGTCTATTTCTCTGAAATTTAATCTCCCGGTCTCTGTAATTTCTTTCTGCTCAGGAATGCTCAAATCCCGGAGTTCATTAATTTGTATATTCACCGAACTTAAAGAATCCACAGACTTTAGCAGAATGACATATTTAGAATCAATTCTTTCCATAATTCCTAATTCTGATAATTCAGTTTTTAATAACTGACAGACAGAATCATATCTTGAAAAATAATTATTGTCTTTAACTATTGAATAACCTCTGTTGATTAAGGTAAGCTGCATGTTATGCGTATAGACAGCATCAAGCTTTTTGATTATTTCATTTGTAAGACTTATCAGTTCCATATCGCTGTTGTATCTCTCGGTATTTGTGAAAGTAAATAAGCTTAGAATGAAAACAGACAGAAGAAAGATCATAAAAGCCGAAGGGATAAATTTTTCCAGAGGCAGTTTATTTTCGAGCATCTGATAACTTCGTGATAATTTATTCGTAATGTTGGATTTCATAAAAATTGAAAGTTGATGTTCAGCTAAGAAAAAAACCTAAGGTTGCTTAATAATGTCAAAAAATACATTTTAATTTACAGACTTTCAAACATTATATTTGGAAAATTCCTGATTTAAATGTTTTTATGACAAATTAATATACGGTTCCTTTATATTATCAATGAGTTTTTGCATAAATTAATCTTAGCATACAGTTAATTTAGTATTTATTGATTGATTCTATGGATGTTCATTATTGAAAGTTTTTCAATAGGATTTCAAATTTTTCATATTCTTCAGCTGCACTTTCCATTCATCTACTAACTAATTTTATGAATATTTTTAATTTCATTTAATATTCTTCATGTAAAACAATTTAATTAATCTTATCTTTAATCTTAGATTTAATTCTTCATAATGAGTGTTAAATATTTAATGAAGTAATTTTTAAGATATCATAGATCATTAACCTTTTCCTGACAATTTCTGACAATTTTGACAAAGCAGTTATTTACGCTAAAATAAGTCTCTTTATAAAAACGATAAAAATTCGTTTAAATCTGTGGCACAGAAAATGAAAACTCCATTGTTAAGTTCTCAATAAATCATTTTAATCTTTTACTATTTAAAAATTAATTTTACTAACTAAAAAAAAGGAGAAAGAAATGAAAACCAAAAAATTAACACTACTCGCAATGATAGTTTTTGCGATTTTAATTTCAACCGGAAATGTAAATTCACAGACAATTTATAAAACTAAAAAAACAGCATACCCTCAATTTTCTGTCAGTGGTCTGGGTGGTGTAAGTTTTCCGGTAGGTAAATTTGGTGAAAATTATAAACCGGGTCCAACAGTCGGTCTTGATTTGAGTTATAAAGTAAACAAGGAAGTCGGATTTTTCGGCAAGTTCGGATATTCAATTTTTCCGAGCAAAATTGCAGGCGGAGTGCCTGACGGAAAATATCTGGAATACACTGTAGGACCGAGATATTACTTTACATCTAAAAATCTGAAGTCATCACTTTTTGTGGAAGCCGGATTAGGAGGATATTCATTCATGCAGCCGGCTTATTCTGTGAATGAAGTTCAGGTACCGGAATACCAGGCTACAAACTTCGGATTGAACGCAGGTTTAGGGGGAGTCCTTAATTTAGGAAGAGATGTTGATCTGTTGTTCAAAGCAAAGTATCACAATATTCTTACACCTGACGGTTCGACCAGTTTCATTGAGCCGGTATTAGGGATAGATGTCAGATTCTAAATAATCAGTTGTGAAGAGCAGAAGAATATACTTCTGCTCTTCATACTTAAATATATTTTTTAATAATCAAATAATAATAATAAGGAGAAATAAAAAAATGATCAGAGAAGAAAAAAACACAGGAAGTTTTATAACGGGTTTAGTAACCGGAAGTGTAATAGGCGGAATATCAGCTTTGCTGTTTGCTCCTAAAAGCGGAAAGGAATTCAGGAAAGATATATCGGATAAAGGAAATGAACTTTACGATGATGCAAATCATCTTATAACCAATGCAAAAGAAAAAGCTTCCAACATAATATCTGATGCGAAAACCAGAGCAGAAAGTATTCTCGATGAAGGAAGAAAGAAAGTTGAATCAGTGACTAAAGGTGCCGGAGATATAGTGGATCAGGGCAAGGAAAAGGTTGATTCAATTGTAAAGGGAGCCGGGGATTATTTAACTCACGCTAAGAAAATTGCGGAGAATGAAGTTGCGGTAGTTAAAGAAGCAGTAAAATCAGGTGCCGATTCATATAATAATGAAAGGAGTAAACTCGCAGATAAACCAAAAAATCTCAGCAGTTCTTTAAGCAGTAGCAAAAGCAAAAATAATTATTAAACTATGAATGAATCAAATTTAAATATAATTATCGGGATCGCAGAAATAGTCTTCTTTGTCACATTAACGGTACTTGCAGTATACATAATTATCTCAATGAAAAAATTCCTTTCTTCGATTTCTAAAATAGAAAACGAAGTCATAGAGATCTCAAATCAGCTGGTTCCGGTGATATCAGACATGAAATTCGTAACCGATGATTTAAAAGAAATTACTGAAAGAGCTAAATTTCAGTTTAATAAGATCGAGGATGTATCAGAAAATGTAATAACTAAAGGTCAGGCTGTTGTCAATACTTTAGATACTATCCATTTCTACAGCAAAAATCTTTTAGATAACAGTCTTAATTTTATATCGGCAATTTCGAATGGCTACAGGACTTTTATGAACAAGATATCGGTAAATTCTTTTACCGCAAATAAAAATGTAATTTAATTATTCATAAACTAAATTAAATATTAAGGAGAAATCAAAATGTTGTGGACAATATTTGTAATACTCTTAGTTTTATGGTTACTCGGAATGGTTTCATCATATACCCTTGGTGGGTTCATACATGTCCTCTTGGTAATAGCCGTAGTTGTTTTGATTATACGGTTAATACAAGGCAGACCTGTAGCTTAGATAAGCTAAGCATAGATAAGAATAGATAAGCTCAGATAATTATACTTCAATGATATTATGAAAAATGGTAAAAGTATCAGCTGCCGATGAAGTCCCTGGAAACTCAACCCGGTTTAGAGTTCAATTTGGACGCTAAACCGGAATTTGAGAGAAATAATGTTATATATGATATCATTCAGGTCGTGTTGAACATCCAATCGTCGGAGAAGCAGAAATCGGTTAAAAAAATTTTATAAACAAAAACTTATTTAAATCATTATAAAATTACCAAACAAAATTAAAACTATTATGAATAAACTATTTGCAATCTTTGTTATGGCAATTACATCTTTTACATATACCGGCTGTGAAATGATCGGAGATATTTTCCAGGCAGGTATCTGGGTAGGAATAATTGCTGTAATAGCGGTGATTGCCGTGATAGCATTTATCTTCAGACTATTTAAAAATTAATATAATAAACGGAGGGAATTGAAATGAAAAAATTAACAATCATATTGCTGCTGCTAATGCCAGTGTTTTCATTGCCGGCTCAGGTAAGACAAGGTGACAGTTTTCTCGGGGGATCAATCGGTTTGGGCACCAAAGGCAACTCGCCCGTGTTAGGTGCAAGTTTTGAGACAATGATTTCCGGGTCACAAACAGGATCAGTAGGCATCGGCGGACTCTTCAGATATCACGGATACAATGAAGTGTATAATAACGGTAATTCACGGGATTATAATTTCTCCTCACTTGGCTTTCAGATAAATTATAATTTTACAAATATTGCGACCGGGGAATTTGTTCCGTATGCCGGGCTTACTATTGGTTATAATAATGTATCTAATACTTATGTTAACAAGAACAACAATGTAATAGACAATGAAAATTACAACAGCGGAGTATGGATCTGGGGTCAGCTCGGCGCAAGATATTTCTTCAGCAGTAAAGTCGCGGGTACGTTCAGGGTAGGGGTAGGAAATAATAATTTCTATCCGCTTGAATTAGGAGTGGATTTTAAATTATAGATTCTCAATACAGGTCTTTAAGATTCCGTTTCCGGATAAAACGGAATCTTAAAGTTCAGGAGGAAAATCAAATCAGAATTTGCGAATAAATTTTACAGTTAATCATGAGCAGCAGTACTGACAATTGAAATATTTGAAAATTAAACCAAGAGGTTTCATCATGAATAACAGACTAATATTATTATCGGGAATATTTTTCCTTATGACAGCGGTGTTCACATTATCTTCCTGTTCGAAAACAGATGAAGAAAATCTGAACAAAACCCAGCAAAGTAATACATCGGAAAACAGTGCGGAAGTGACAGTAATCGATGAAAAAGATCTGTCAGAATCCAATGAAGACATGACGACCGTGGATTACAGAATTTTTTATGACCAGTTAAGTCCTTATGGAGAATGGCTTGAGGTAAGACCGGAAGAGATAGGTCTGCAGGCTAATACAGCGCGGTCCGGTATTTATGATTCAGATTTTCTTTCTTTTTCTGAAATTATCGGAGTTAAGAAAGCTAATGCAGCAGTTGAAGATGCTGAAATGGTGTTCGTATGGAAGCCGTCACCTGAATTAGGAATAACAATTGTTAAAGAAGAAACTCCCGAATTCAAACCATATATAAACGGTCAATGGATCTATACTGATGAAGGTTGGTATTTTAAAGCTCCTACACCGGCGGAAGAAACAGTATCACACTTCGGAAGGTGGGTAAACACACCGTCAGCGGGATGGCTGTGGGTACCCGGAAGAGTCTGGTCTCCTGCATGGGTTGACTGGAGACAGGATGAAAAGTATTTATCCTGGGCTCCTTTGCCTCCTTCGGTTTATGTGGTAAATAATACAGTGAAAGTTCCGGTCATTGAGGAAAGGAATTATGTAATAGTCGAAAAAAAATATTTTCTGGAACCTCAGGTGTATAAATACATAACCGTAAACAGCAGCATATATCCGGTCAGAGAGATGACGCGCATAGATAATATAACAGTAGCCGGTGATAAAATAATAAGCAAAGGACCTGCGGTGAATATTTTCGAAGCTTTACTCGGCTATGTCATAAACCCGGTTAAGATTGTAGCAGTTAAAAATATTAACGAAGTCAGGTATACAGACAGGGAGTATGTTGTCTATAAGCCGGTTTTCAGAAAATATAAAAATAAGGGGAACATAAGAGTATCAATAAAAGAACCAAAGTCCTATAAAAAATATGAAGAATGGAAAGTATTAAAATCAGAGGAAAAGGAATTAAAGAGACAGGAAAAAGAATCAAGAAAAGAAGACAAGGAATCTAAGAAGGAAATACGAAAAGATGAAAAAGAAATAAGAAAAGGAATATGGGAAAATGATAACGGAAACAAAAAAAGCGATTACGAAGGCAGGAAAGAAAATCAAGGCAGTGAAAAAACAAAGAAAAATAATGACAGGGAAAACGGTAATAAAAACAAAAACAATAATAATGAAAACAAAAATAAAAACAATCATGACGGAAAAGAAAAAAAATAATTATGGGCGTATCATCAGTAAAAACAGAAATTCAGTAAAAGAGAAATTCAGCATTTTGGTGCTGGCAATTGTAATTTCAGTTTCAGGATTTTACGGTTGTAATGACGATTCAAATATTACAACACCAAAAGCCAGCAATTTTAGCTTCAGTGAAATGGGTTCAGCGGATTCGGTTGGCGATTCGCAGGGAATTCTCATACTGGACACAGTGAAGATTTTGATCAAGGACATAAAGCTGAACGTAGCGAACAATAATCAGGATTCTACGAACTTCAAAACCGGTCCTTACGTACTGTTCCTTAATCTGTCTTCCTCTGTCACTGAAATAACAAATGGTATCATCCCTGCCGGAACATATAACAAGATCAGGTTTGAAGTTCATAAATTAAATGATAACGAACCGGTTCCTGATCCTGAATTTGCGGATGCAAACGGAAGATATTCCGTGATAGTAAAAGGCCGTTATCTCGGAAACTATTTTGTGTATAAATCTGCCAAATCTGCTCATCAGATACTGACGTTTCCGAATACTGTTCAAATATCAGATACACAATTGTCTAACATAACGCTGACTGTTAAGCCGTACATCTGGTTCATTGAAAACAATGTGTATCTTGACCCCAGAGTTCCTTCAAATTCCAATGACATCGATAATAATATAAAAGACAATGTGAATAATAATTTTAAAGCATTTAAAGATAACGATAAAAACGGGATTCCGGATAATTAAGCAATTTGTTTAAAATCAGAATGCGGATGGATCAGTAAAGTGAATATCTTATTCAACTGTTCAGTTTCATTCGCATTCTTTATGTTGTATAATAAAGAATGTATATAAAAGAATTACCCGGTTTTTTTACAGAATAGAAAATATAAGAAAATATCAGCTCCTTACAACTTGAGACCGATACTTATCATGACAGTTTAATCGCTATTGACGTGGACTGAATTAAAAAAATAATCTGAATCATCCGGTTTTATGATACATAACATTAAAAAGAATTGATAAAGTCGGAGACTTAATCGGAACAGGTATCTCTGTTTTGAAAGCGCGTAAAAAACTTGAAAAGTTGTAATACTCCAAACTGTAATTTTATTTTTATTAATTTAAAACAGATTTCAATGAAAAAATCTAAAAAAACTTCTCCGGGAAAAAATCCCAAGATCGAAGATCTCAAGGTAAATTCAAAATCGGGTAATGGTGAGTTCCTGACAACTAACCAGGGATTAAGAATAAATGATAACCAGAATTCTCTGAAAGCCGGTGAAAGAGGCGCTACTCTTCTGGAAGATTTTATCCTCAGAGAAAAAATTACCCACTTTGATCACGAAAGAATACCGGAAAGGATTGTACATGCAAGAGGATCCGGCGCTCATGGATATTTTCAGGTATATGAGTCGATGAAGAAATATACTAAGGCAAGTTTTTTACAGAATCCCAAAGAGAAGACTCCGGTGTTTGTAAGATTTTCGACCGTAGCAGGTTCAAGAGGATCAACGGATCTTGCAAGAGACGTAAGAGGTTTTGCAGTGAAGTTCTATACGAAGGAAGGTGTGTTTGATTTAGTCGGGAATAATATGCCGGTTTTTTTTATACAGGATGCGATAAAATTTCCTGATCTTGTTCACGCAGTAAAGCCGGAGCCGGATAATGAAATGCCTCAGGCAGCATCGGCACATGACACTTTTTGGGATTTCATTTCCCTGATGCCGGAATCTATGCATATGATAATGTGGGTAATGTCAGACAGAGCAATTCCCAGGAGCTTAAGAATGATGGAAGGATTTGGAGTACATACATTCAGATTCATTAATGAGAATAATAAATCTGTGTTCGTAAAGTTTCACTGGAAACCTCTGCTCGGAGTTCATTCAGTAGTATGGGATGAAGCGCAGATCATTTCGGGAAAGGATCCGGATTTTCACCGACGCGATCTTTGGGAAAACATAGAAAGCGGGAATTATCCCGAATGGGAATTAGGCGTGCAGATAGTAGAAGAGAAAGATGAACATAAATTCAGCTTTGATTTGCTTGATCCGACAAAGTTAATTCCTGAAGAGTTGGTGCCTGTTAAAAGAATTGGTAAACTTACGTTAAACAAAAATCCGTACAACTTTTTTGCTGAAACAGAGCAGATTGCATTTCATCCCGGCCATATTGTTCCGGGCATTGATTTTACAAACGATCCGTTATTACAGGGAAGGTTATTCTCATATACCGATACACAGCTTTCCAGACTCGGAAGCCCGAATTTTCATGAGATCCCCATAAACAGATCCTTATCACCTGTTAATAATAATCAAAGAGACGGACACATGCGTCAGACCATAAATATTGACAAAACAAGTTATGATCCGAACACAATTGGAGGCGGATGTCCTTTCCAGGCAAAAGCTGCAGAAGGAGGATTTACTTCTTATACAGAAAGAATAGATGCAAAAAAGATCCGCGCAAGAAGTAAAAGTTTCTTTGATCATTTCAGTCAGGCAAAACTTTTTTACAACAGCCAGTCAAAACCTGAAAAGGAGCATCTTATAAACGCACTCACATTTGAGCTGGGCAAACTGAAATCGGATGAAATCAGAAGCAGAATGCTCGGCAGATTGACTTTTGTAGATACTGACTTAGCAAGGCAAGTTGCAGCAGGATTAGGAATCCCGGTGCCAAAACCTGAGTCTCCGGTAAATCACAGTATACCCGCAGACGGAAATCCACAAAATTATCAGCCGGTGATAGCAAATCCGCCTGTTGAGAAATCTAAAGCGCTGAGTATAGAAAACACAATCAGGAAATCTGAAACGAGAAAAGTTGCGATACTTGCTACAGACGGAGTGGATGACAAAACATTTAATTCAGTCCGCAGCGCATTGCTGAATGCAGGTGCAACGCCGGCTGTAATTGCGAATCATCTGGGCACTATTGTCAGCAGCAAAGGTATGAGTATAAAAGTCGATGAAAGCTTATTAACTACATCATCAGTTTTGTTTGATGCAGTATATATAGCCGGTGGGAAAGAAAGTATTGATTCATTTTTGAAAGCTCCGGAGTCTCTGGAATTTATAAACCAGGCATACAAACATTTCAAGCCAATATGTATAAATAATGAAGGTATAGAATTGTATAATGCTTCTGATGCTTGCCAAAAACCGAATGATAACAATGACCATGCAAAATTAGAGGAAGCAGGAATATTAATAAATAAAAATTCTGAGGAGTTCATTGATGCCGTTGCTAAACACAGATTCTGGAACAGAAAAATTTGCTGAAATCCAGCATAAAAAGTGCTTTTATTGATTTGTTGAAATTCAGATACCAAAAAATATATAAAGTTTCTTTCTACTTGTAGAAGTTAAAAATTAAAGATATACAAAGGGAGATGTCAGTAACAAAAGAGAAAATAAGTTTAAAATTAACATGGAAGTTACTAGTTGAAACTACTGATCAGTTTATAGACGATAAGTGTATGAAAATGGCAGCCGCCTTATCGTATTACGCCGCTTTTTCTTTAGGTCCGTTACTGATGATAGTGATTTCTATTGCAGGGATCTTCTTTGGTGAGGATGCAGCCAGGGGAGAAATATCAAGACAGATCACTTACCTTGTCGGACCTGACAGTGCGGACTTGATAGAGTCGATAATAAAAGGAGCTTCAAATAAAACTACAGGAATAATTGCAGGTATTGTCAGTATAATATTTTTAGTTCTGGGTTCAGTCGGAGTCTTTCTTGAACTACAGGAATCGCTTAATATTATCTGGGGAGTAGAGTTAAAGCCGGGAAGAGGGATATGGGGGTTTATCAAAAATCGTCTTATTTCATTTTCTATGGTAGTTGCAACCGGATTTTTAATGATGGTCTCATTGCTGATAAACTCTATTATATATTTACTTTATAATTATTTAAATAATTACTTTGATAACATACTCCCGGCATCGGAAGCTATAAATATAATTTCTTCCTTCATTATAATCACGTTACTCTTTGCAATGATTTTCAAGTATCTTCCTGATGTTTTAATTTCATGGAAATACGTATGGTTAGGGGCTGTGATAACATCCGTTCTGTTTTCCATTGGAAAATATTTTATCGCATTATATCTCGGCAATAGTTCATACAGCTCGACTTACGGAGCTGCGGCTTCGCTTGTGATAATGTTCATCTGGATTTATTACTCGGGTATAATTTTATTTTTCGGCGCGGAATTCACACAGGTATACAGAAACAGATTCAGCAAGACTGAGCTGAAACCGGATTCCGATGGTATCAAAATTAAAAAAGTCTCAGAGCTGATCAAAGCATCAATAGACAATGATGGAAAGGTCTCCGATATAAAAAACGGTTGATCTGTTTTTAAATAAAATATTCTGGCATAAAAATTAGTCCAACAAAAAACCCTGTAAAGTCTTATCTCTACAGGGTTTTCTTTTTGAGCTGGCAGAGGGATTTGAACCCCCGACCTGCTGATTACAAATCATAGAAGTATATTCGAAAAAGCTTTTTTTATATAATATTTCAACTTTTTAATCCCCCTTCATGCCCTATTTTGCCCATTATTTGCGACATAGTTATAACAAAGTGTTAACATAATTTTAATTACATAATTATAAAAAAAATAGTTAATCTGACCTCTGTATTTTCAAAACACTTTATTATTATTAGGTAAATAAAGTGATTTTAGTTAAAAGAGATATCATTCATTTTGTAATTAAAAATAATATGAATTGTATGTATAATTTAACGAAAAGCTAAAGTGATTTAATGTAGTTTATTATGATTTATTTTAAATTAAAATTAATTTAATAATTTACTCCTAATTAATGAAAAACCATGTCTAAGTAATTGCCGTGTGTTCCTGCTCCCGGTTTCTAGACCCCACTGTATTACATCCTATGAGGTCTGTTAAAACTCAGAAATTTCATAAAACAAAAATAAGGGAGCATTGCTCCCTTATTTGATTGCTTTTAAGATTAAAAAATACTTTAATTCTTATTATACCTAGGCAATAGCCTGGAATTGTTAAAATTTATTTTATCAGCACCATTCTCTTTATATCCCTAAAATCACCTGACTCCAATCTAACAAAATAAACTCCGCTTGACATATCTTTACCATAGAATTCTGCTTCATAATTTCCCGCCTGCTTAAACTCATTGACAAGCGTCTGTATTTCTTTTCCAAGTATGTCATAAATTTTTATTGTTACGACTCCTGATTGAGGGATCGAGTAGTTTATTTTTGTTGACGGATTGAAAGGATTCGGATAATTCTGATACAGCTTATAATCCAGTGGAACACTTAATGTCTGCGTATTGTCTGTCTCATTTCTAATGTCTTTAGCAGACAAAAGCAAATCTTCAATTCTTCTTTTTTCCAGATCCTGTTTGTTAAGATTCTTCAGCTCGAATATGTTTCTCTTTGCTTTGTCTGATTTGAATTTATCTGATTCGTTTTCTTTAAAAAGTAATTCGGATTTTACTGAATATTCTTTCCCGTTTTCATTTGAACTGCTGTTTTCTTTCAACTGCTTTTCTTTTCTGTCTTTTCTGTCTTTAGAAGTCTTTTCAAAAGATTCTTTCATCTTCCTCATTACCGGATCATTGCTTATAAGCTTATTAATCCTGTTAAGCTCTTTAATTTCCTTGAGCTCTTCAATTTGAAACTCGCTTGCCTCGCGTAGCGGGTAACTTGAAACTTGAAACTTATTTCCACCAGCATTTCCTCCCCCAATCAGTGCCTCGACTTCCGCATAATCCCAAGAAGCGTTTAATCTTATATCAGGATCGGGATGAAACAGCGATATGAACTCGTATCCGTTAGCCGCATCGTCATACTCTCCCATGTTTACTTCACACATAAGTGTTATATTGTAAGCATTTGATAAAAATTCCGCATCATAGTCTCCGTATTCGATCTTGTTTTCAAGATATATCTTCAGGTTTCCGTAAAGCGTGTTTCTGTAATCCTGATCTGAATTTGTGTCAAGATACTCATAACAACTGTACAGATCATAAACAGATGCGGGAAGATCATAGAAATAATTATAAGTATCTGTCAGATTTTTTAATGCAGAAATTCCTTCGATAAACATGGAAGCAGCTATGTAATTCTGTCCCTGATTGTATAGTAGTTCTTCTTCCGTAAGATTGCTCCCTGATGTGTCCGAACTTTGCTTTATCGTATCATAAACTCCGTTTCCGAGATAATCTACAATCCAGCCGTTTGGGTCTATTTCTCTGTCACAGTCTATGGTCGTTATTCCTGTTTCTGTCACAATAGGTTCTGATGTATAAATTCTTCTTAAATTAATTCTCGGATTATTTCCCGGATACCAACAGTTATTTCTTGCAATATATTGCTGTACTGTAGTATCAACCCATCCGTATATATGATATCTATCAGGCAATGTATCGATAATCTGAAATCTGTTTTCTCCCAGATTGGTATATACATTTCCGGCATTGACAAGCTGAATGTTATCCGACTCAAGACTTGAAAATCTGTTCTTTCCGCCGCGCCATGATAGATTGTTTCCCAATACAACAGGAGCAAGATTTGGATATGAACTTCCGATAGTGTGAAGCGATACATTCTTCGAACTTATGGCATTATTGAAAACATCCGGCGAGCTTGTGATAAGATGTATGCCAATTGGAATATTGTTATTTGAAGTAACATTATCTCTGATAGTTCCTGAGATACTTCGTCCAATCAAACCTATAACTTTAGCCGAATTGAAAATATTACCTTTTATGTAAAAAGGAAGAAAGGATGAAGTATAATTCAAAAGAACAATCGAAGCAGTGCCATTATTGAAAGTGTTATTAATAAGATACATACTGTATGGAGAAGTCGGCTGCTCATTCTCTTCCGGAAGAAATTCTACTCCTTCAGAGTTGTTGTTTTTCAGATAAACACCAAATATATTCTTGGAACTAATAGGATTTACAGGCATATTAAAAATATTATTTTGTATGGTAATTCTGAAATTATTATCACCATCGATTCCTTTATAATCACCGCCTAAAGGAACATTAATAATATTATTCTTAATGACCCGTGAATTAAATGAGCTTCCATAGTTATCGAAAATTGAAATTGCAGCTTTCGCATTATTGAAAGTGCAGTACATGATTGAATCAATACCTGAGTTCTCAAACTTTAATCCATTCCAAATAGATGAAGAATTAAAAATTGTTTCATGAGCATTTATGTAAGCACCATTTTTGAATATAATTCCACTAGAACCAGTATCATGCAATATTTCATTTACTGAAGAATTTTTTATACTTAGAAAAGAATTTGGACCATCAAAAATTATTTTAGGATTAAGAATTGTTATAACTGAACTATCTATGTTTACACCCCCATTAATGTTCAACTTTCTGACAAAGAATATGTCCTTTCTTGATATGCTCAGGTTTGCTATAGTTGAATTTTGAATGGTAATTATTCTATATGAGGACTCAAAAGGAATATTTAAGTTATCCAAAGTTATCGGAATTGTATTAATTTCACCTAATACATACCCTACTTCAATAATATTTAAATTATCATTTAAATTTTTTAAAGTTATATTTTTCAATATTAGTGAATCGATTATTGAGTAGGAGGATAAACTATTGAAGGTTAATCCCCTGAACTTTGTTTTTTCATTTGCATATCCGACTCCCTGAAAAATAATTGGGAAAGACTCTGTTCCTTTAGCTTCTAATCCTTTAAAGTGCAGGAGTTGTGATTCTCCTCCAGGTGATTCAACGACTGTTCCAGCTTTTAAATTATAAAATCCTGTTGGATCTGGGCTATGATAAAAAACTTTTCCCGAATCATTTATAAAATGATTATTATAATCCTTGAAAAATATTACATCATTATAAACTGTAGGTTCTGAAATTAAATAATTTAAATCAAATCGCACATCGCTGTTTAAACTTGAATAATCAAGCTGGACTATATCATTGATGGCAATTCCTGTTTGCAGACCTGCGCCGGAGCGAGTCTTCAAAGAATCAAAATTATAAAAATCAATTGGAACTGGGGGTAATCCTTGATCCCATGCAAAAAAAGTTTTTGGATTCCCTCTGTCTTGCATGAGAAATGTTGTCGTGTCATTATGCCTGAATTTTATTTTTGTGTCAACTCCACAACAATACGGTTCCGGTAAATCATAGTAAGGGGAATAATGCCAAATCAGTAAACCACCTTTGAAGTTAGTATACAGAGGGTTCTCCAAAATTTCTTTAATAATTATTTTCCTATCAAACCCTAACCTTCTTCTGTTTTCAACAACAAAACATTCACCGGTTGACCAATCA
>JAFDZQ010000019.1:92394-99832 GCA_018266895.1 Bacteroidota bacterium | reverse complement strand
ATTGGGACTTTTTTAAATTACAATAATTAACTGCATTAATAACTTTTCGTGGAAAGGGCCGGAATCGAACCGGCGACACACGGCGTTTCATGCCGTTGCTCTAACGACTGAGCTATCTGTCCGGTAGAAATTTTACTACAGATGCAAATTACCATTTTTTGAGTTTAGTAGCAATCTAAAATTCGGCTGAATTTGTATTTTTCTTCACATCCATCCAAAACGTTTAATATTTGTTCATGAGACTAAACCTGTATTGTAATTCAAAAGATTTGTTTCTCACAGATTTCACCGATTAACACAGATTTCAGTCTGCAAATTTCTTTCAAGTTATGAAAACTCGGGTAAGAGTATAAGTGTGCATCTGTGAAAATCTTTGTCATCTGCGAGAGAAAAGCGTGGTTTGTATTTTAAAATTAGTTTGAATGAAATCCAGGGATAGTTTTGGCTACCCCTAAATAAAAAACAATGTATAAGTACCTCAAAACTATACACGCTCATTCACTCATTCTTTCGATCGCTTTACTCACTACATACTTCACTTAGTATCAGTGTAGGTTTAAAACGCAGAATCCGTTACTGCTAATAAAATCATAAAAACAATAATTATTTTCACCTTTTTCAATAACTCTCACATTCTTAGGTCATTCACTTCAGTTTTAAAAAATACTTACCATTTAACCAAAGATAATACTTTCTCCTTATATCCTGTATAGAAGCAACATTTTGAAATCTAAAAATAATTATGAGGAAATTAGCCTAAAATCAAATGATCTAATTCCAGAAACGTATATATAAGTAGAAAGTAATCTTTAAGTAACAATTCATAATTATATTGAATTAAAATCATATTATTAAATCAAAAAATAAGGAATTAATAAAAATGGCTAATGAATTTAAAAGAAAATTAATGGAAGATGTAACCGAAAGAAATATTTTGGATGGAAACGCTTTAGTTGACAATGACGAGGTCAACTTCATTCAAAATATCAAAAGGAACAATCACAATTTTATTTTCCCGCTTTATCAGAGTAAAATAGATCTGTTTGAATACGAATTTCTGAAAACATATTTATATGCTCTTTATGACGGTGCATTAACAGATGATAAGGTTTTTATAAATGAACTTGCTGCCCTCGCATCAAATTCGAATCCTGTTGCAATTGCGCCGAGAATTCAATCAACTAATGAAATAGGTCTTTCTGTGATTGAAAACGATGTCGTATATGTTCATCTCACTTATGAAGGAAACAAATATCAGGTTACAGTTTATTTGCAATCTTTTATCCGAAATGGTAATACCCGTATCAGACATTTTATATCAGTGCTGGGTATCGGAACGGAATCTTCAAAAACGAATCATTTATCAGATTATTTGATAAAGCAATCAATCAAAAACTCTTATTATCGAAATAATTTGCTGTCTGTCCGGCTCGATAATAATAATGATATTGATATTTCCATACTTAAAATTGATGAATTTAAAAACGAATCATTAGATGAAATATATGTTCCGGAAGCGATCAAATCAGAACTTGAAAGATTTGAAATGTGTGTGAATAATTTTGAGGAAATCGGGTATGGTTTAAGATATCTTTTGTGCGGCGCTCCCGGCACCGGAAAAACGAAATCTGTCAGATCATTGATTAATCTACTTTACGGAAAAGTAACTGTTCTGATAGCATCAGGAGATACGGATTTCAAATTTATGTTTGATTTTGCGAGATTATTGTCACCTGCTTTAATATGCATGGATGACCTGGATTTAATAACCGGAAGCAGGGAAAATGGATTCCTTACAAACACTCTGGGAAGTTTTTTGCAGGAACTTGACGGTTTTGAAAAGAATAATGTATTTCTGCTGGCAACAACAAATGATAAATGTTTAATAGACAAAGCTGCGTCAAGACCCGGAAGATTTGATATGATTTTAGATTTCGGCAAGATTCATATAGCTGATTATTTAAAACTCATAAATTCCGTGACTAAGAATGAAACTGTAATTAATTTATTTGATGATGAACTCCTTAGCAATCTTAAAAGAAAAAATGTCACAGGGGCATTCATTGTTAATTTAATCAAGCAGCTTGAAATTAAATATAAGTTAGATGCAGAGAGTGATCTGAAAATATATTTGAATAATCTGATCGAGCTGTCATACCGGGGTTTCTACAAAAGAACGGAGGAAAAAGAATTTGGATTTAAGCTGAATGGTGAATAGTAATATCTAAATTGTGCAGCCGGTACTTGTGTACTGACTGCACTTCAATAAATTTTTTAGCATAAATAATCTCAAAATATCGGAGGTAACGAAATTAATTATAAGAAATTAGATTTTTAGTCCTTTAGTTCAGAAAGTAAATTAATTTCGTCCTTAAACATATCCGCAAGATTTATTTCAGAAGAATCAATTTTTTGGTCTGAACAAATTTTTTCGATTCTAAACTGTAAAAGTAGACCCCGCTTGTAAGCGCTGATGCATCAAATTTATATTTGTATCTTCCGGGAGTAAGTTCAGCATTGATCAAAGTAGCGACTTCTTTTCCCAGAGCGTCAAATATTTTCAAGGAAACAAAATCCGAACCGCTTTGTGAAACAGGAATTGTAAACTCAATATTTGTAACAGGATTAAAAGGATTCGGATAATTCTGTCCCAGATAGAAATTATCCGGAATATTTCCCTGAACTGAACCGTTTCCTATTCCTACAGTAGTATTGGCTATCACGCTGCTTAACTGTCCGCCGTAAGCTCCCATATCATTTCTTAATCCTCCTCTTGCAGGCCATTTTGCGATTGAAGGATTATTCGGATCGGGAGGATCGTTATAAATCAGACTGCTGTCGCCTTTGTCAACGCAGGCGGAAGCATTTTTTATGTAATAGTTCGTAGAGTCGAACTGCGGATCTGCGTTTATATTCCCTGCACCGGCATATCCATTCTGAACGTTGCAGTATCTTACAGTAAGCTGGTTTCCGGAAATCTGAGTATTTGCAGGAGATGTATTATTCCATACTATGTTATTTCTTATTATCCCCTGAGTACCGCTGAATCCCATTATTCCAGGTGTACCGCTGATCGCAGAATTAGAAACTATGGTATTATTTTCTATTGTTCTCGGACGAGAGTAATTACTGTTAATCCAGAAAGCGGAACCTGCTCCGTAATCCAGTGAACCTGAATTTTTAAAAATGACATTGTTTTTATATTCGCCGCCTGCATAATTCAGAACAACACCTGCGCCGTATCTTGCCGTGTTGTTTGAAATGATATTATTGTAAAGTCTGCAGAAACAGTCGCCTATTCTTAATCCTCCGCCTCCGGTACTGGTAACTCCTCCAAGTTCACAGTGATTTCCTGTAATAATATTATGCTGTATCACAGGATTTGAATAAGCGACAAGCACACCGCCGCCTTCTCTGTAAAGACCTGCTCCGTGTTCATCAGCCCAAATTGTGCCGCCTCCTCCGGTAATGGTGAAACCCTGAAGCACCGTAGTGGAATCTTCGTGATTGTTTATTATCACGCAGCTTGCGCTGTCAGGATAAACCGGACTGCTGCCGTTGATAATTGTAGTCTGAATGAACGAATAGTCATTACTCTGATAATAACGGCTTGTAAGCACGATCTTTTTTCCTCTGAAATTAATATTCTCGGAATACGTACCCGGCTGAACCAGAACAGTGTCGCCGTTTGATGAAGCGTTTATAGCTGATTGTATTGTCAGATACTGCGAGGGTACGTTTCGTATGAATGCATTTGCATTTAAGCCGAATGCAGACATTATCAGGAAAATCAATAATAATCTTTTCATGGTTATTGTGAATTAATGAGTTAAAGAAAAATTTCTTTTTTTTACTTTGACACTGAAATCAAGCAAGTGTGACAGAATGTAAATTATTTTTGCAGAGTATGCTGAATGCAGGTATCAGATTATAATATTTTAAGCTGAATGACGGAAAAGATAATTTTCCCGGCTTCCGTCTCTCAATCAGTTGAGATTAAAAATATTTTTAAATTCACTGCTTGAAAGAATTTCATTAAGCGACTTTACAAAATCCGGAGATTGCTGAAAGGGATGTTCCCTGAAAAGTTTTACTGATCTCTTCTCAAGTAGTTCATTCATCTGTCCGGTCTTTTCAGGAGTGACTTTTTCTATTGAGTAAACATAATTTTTACTGAAGAGGAGATTGTCGGGATTCACGTGTCCGGCATTTATCATCAGTTTTGTTTTCTTAGCGCAATGGCATGGATTGTTTTTATTCATAAGCCCGCATTTGCTTCCCATAAAGCTGGCAAGTTGTTTTCTCGCCCTTGAGAGTTTCTGTCTGAAGTTGTCTTTGCTCATTTCAAGGATCTCTGCGCCTGTTGCATCTGTTACATTGAACATATTACCCAGAATGAAAATAAGTCTCTGTTCCCTGTCGAGACACAACAGCATTGCATTCATACATCCGATCTTGGTTTCTTCGATAAGCAGATTTACATCCACGGAATAATCGCCCTGATCGGGGATCTCAGTGTCAGGTGAATTGAGAATGTCTTCGCCGTATTTGTCAAGGGATGTATAATGAAATTCCATTCTGCGCTTCTTCATATTGATCACATGATTTGCGGCTATCCTGTAAGCCCAGGTTCTGAAGCTGCTTTCCTGTCTGAATGTGGAAAGCTTTGTAATGATCTTTATCAGGGTTTCCTGTGTAACATCTTCTGCATCGGAGGGATCCCATACCATTTTAAGGGCAATATTATAAATCCACGCCTGATGTCTTTTTATGAGCTGTTCAAGACTTTTTTTGTTTCCTGCAACAGCAGATTCCACCAGCACCATATCTGATGAATCTGTTTCGTTCTTTTCAATGAAAGGGTTTGTCATATTAAGCTTTTTATTAACTTTGACAAATAAAAACAGGGACTGTGACAGTTGATCAAATTTAGTTTATCCTGACCTGATGTGCAATATTTTAACTGTTATATATTGAGCAATTAAATTAAATTGCTAAAAGATATTTTTTTGTAAATTAACGGAAAAAACAATCATCATGAATAAAAAGCAGCAAGAAAAAGAAGATCACGAAAGACTCGTGACGGTATATGCGACCGGAAATGAAGCGATTGTTTCGGTTGTAAAATCCATTCTCGACGAAGCGCAAATAAAATATATTGCTCAGGGTGAAGGAGTTCAGGATCTTTTCGGAGTAGGTGTAATAGGCACGGGATTTAATCCCATCACCGGTCCGGTTATTTTCAAGGTCATGCCCGAAGATGAGGAATATGCGAATGAGCTTCTGAAAGATGTATCAGAATAGTTTTCAACTGCATAACGGTAAATGTATTTAAATCATTTTACGAATGCGGTCCCGGTTTTTCTGAAATAAGAGCAGGTGAAAAGGAAATTATTTCTGTTTCTATACAATGAAATCAATATATGTATAATTAAAGGGCAGAAAATTTCCTGTGTATCTCATTACCAGAAATTAACGATTAATGAATCTCAGAGGATTCGTAAAAAAAGACTAAACTGATTTTCAGAAGAAGAAATGAAATGTGCTCAAAAGATCTCTTCCGGAAATTTTGCGCAACCAAAATAAGTTCTGTTTCGGAATTTTTGTTTTATACCGGATGATAAACATCCGGAGACCTGTTTATATTTTCAGTACTGTAATTAAATTTAATTTCTTTTTGAAATGACAGAAATGAAATACGGAATATTCACTTCATTTATTCTTTCTGTATGGATGATAATTGAATATACGCTGCTGGTTCCGAATTTTCACGAACTGGGAATGTATCTGGGAATAATATCTATCTTAATCCCTGTTATCGGAATTTATCTCGGCATAAAAGAAAGACGTGAAAAAACGAATTTCGGATATATTACTTTCGGTGAATCTTTCCGTACGGGAATAGTTATTTCATTCATAGTTGCAATTATGATAGTCTTATTTACTTATGCTTATTATGAGTACTTAAATCCGAATTATGTTAATTATCTTTCCGCTGAAACGGAAAAAACTCTTATAAAGCAAAATGCCGGACGTGAAGAAATTAATGCCGCTGTTACAGTTATAAAGTATCAGTTCAGTTTTAACGTTCAGATAATACAGCAGCTGCTCTTCATACTTCTCGGAGGGACGGCTATTACATTCATTTTATCAATGATTCTGAAAAAAGACAGAAGAAGCAAGCCGGTTTAAAATTTAATACTATAACAATGAAAAGCATATGTGTATTCTGCGGTTCCTCTTCGGGAAAAGGGGTTAAGCATCTTCTTGCCGCTCAGGAATTAGGAGAGATAATTGTCAGGAAAAATCTTTCTCTTGTTTACGGCGGAGGAAATGTTGGTATAATGGGAGAACTGGCAAATACTGTTTTAAAATACAACGGGAAGGTTACCGGGGTCATTCCGGAAAATCTTGTAAAAAGAGAAGCAGCTCTGAAGGAAGTTACCGAACTTGTAATTGTAAAATCCATGCACGAAAGAAAAGCGAAGATGTCGGAGCTTTCGAACGGATTTATCGCAATGTCAGGCGGGATTGGAACTCTTGAGGAGTTTTTTGAAGTCTGGACGTGGGCGCAGCTTGGAATACATTCAAAGCCGATCGGAATTCTGAATACGGATGATTATTATACGAAACTGATGGATTTCATTCATCACAGCGTTGAACAGGAATTTTTAAAGAAAGAAAATCTTGATATGATAATCGTTGATACTGATCCCGAAAATCTGATAAACAGGATGAAAGTTTATAAGCCGTCTGAAGTGAAAAAATGGATTGATGAATATGAAATCTGAGTATCTATTCACAATTCAGTTTCCAAATGTAAATGTATAATGAACATAGAGCAGTTACACGAATATTGCTTATCAAAAAAAGGAGCTGTTGAAGATTATCCTTTTGGTGAAGAAACACTATGTTTTAAAGTTGCGGGAAAAATATTTGCTATCACTTCTTTCAGCATTCCGCTCAGTGTCAATCTTAAATGCGATCCGGAACTTGCAATGGATCTCCGCGAGAGATTTGAAGACGTACAGCCGGGATTTCACATGAATAAAAAACACTGGAATACAGTCATAACTGACGGCGGTATTCCGGACAGGGAAATAAAGAAAATGATCGATCATTCATACGAACTTATTGTAACCGGATTAAATAAAAAGCAAAGGGATCTTCTGGAGAAATCAGATTAATCTCAGAAAATTTTTTCACATAAAAAGTGAACAATAAATATTATGATAAAAAGAACAGAACTTTCTCTGTCTCCCGAAGATGCTTCGGATGAAAAAGTAATAAACGCAATTGTAAAAAAAGAATTAAGGATAAAAGACACTGATGAGTTTGAAATTGTTCCTTTAAAGCGATCCTTAGATGCAAGGAGCAGATACCCTTTCATAAACCTTTTGGCAGATGTTTACATTAACGAACAGCCTGTTCCTGAACC
>JAFDZQ010000019.1:42759-92333 GCA_018266895.1 Bacteroidota bacterium | reverse complement strand
GGATATTTTGCTGCGCTTGAACTGATCGAACTCGGAATGAAGCCGGTTATATTTGACAGGGGAAAAGATGTAAGAAGCCGCAGACGCGATCTCAGAGCCATTCAGCAGTTCAGCATAGTCAATCCTGATTCAAATTACTGTTTCGGAGAAGGAGGAGCCGGCACTTATTCGGACGGAAAACTTTACACAAGATCACACAAACGCGGAGACATCCATAAAGCTCTGAAGATCTTTGTCGAACACGGCGCGAAGTCCGATATTTTGATTGACGCTCATCCTCACATTGGATCGAATAAACTTCCTGTAGTTGTGCAGAATATCCGTGAAACAATTCTTCATTACGGCGGAGAAGTTAATTTCAATTCCAGGTTAACAGACTTCATCATCAGGGAAAATGAATTAAAGGGAATTGTAATAAATGATTCAGGAGAAATTTTTGCAGACGCCTTCATTCTTTCGACAGGACATTCAGCCCGGGATATTTTTTATCTGCTGAAGAAAAGAAGCATAAGGATTGAATCAAAGCCGTTTGCAATGGGAATCCGCATAGAGCATCCTCAGGCGTTGATTGATGAAATACAGTACAAGCAAAATCCGCGTGATAAATTTCTTCCGGCATCAAGTTATAAACTGACAGCTCAGGTCAACGGACGCGGAGTATTCTCTTTTTGCATGTGTCCGGGAGGCTTGATAGTTCCTGCGGCTACATCGCCCGGCGAGATTGTTGTAAACGGAATGTCAATGTCAGGAAGAGATTCTGAATTTGCTAATTCCGGAATTGTAGTTTCAATAGAAAATGAAGATCTGACAGAATATGAACTTCATAAAGAACTGGCAGGTCTTGAATTTCAGAAAGAGACTGAAAGAAAATTTTTTAATGCAGGTGACGGCTCGCAGAAAGCACCGGCGCAGAGAATGACTGATTTTGTGAAAGGAAAAATTTCTCCGGAATTGGGAAAGACTTCATACATTCCGGGGATTTACAGTCATATAATAAGCGATCTTCTACCGGATTTTATTTCGGATAGATTAAAATCCGCATTGGGACATTTCGGCAATAAGATGAGAGGATATTTTACAGAAGAAGCAAATATAGTCGGACCTGAATCGAGAACCAGTTCGCCTGTAAGAATTCCAAGAAACCGTGAAACTTACGAACATACGGAAATCAAAAATTTATTCCCATGCGGTGAAGGAGCTGGTTATGCGGGTGGAATAATCTCTGCCGCCTTAGACGGACAGAATGTCGCAAAAGCAGTTTATGAAAAATTACAAAATTAATTCAGGGACATGATAATCAGAAAAGCTTTTCCGGAAGATATCGAAACAGCTGCATATCTTTTTGATCATTACAGGCAGTTCTATGAACAGGAATCTGATATTGAATCTGCAAGAGATTTTCTGTCGGAAAGAATGAACAAAAATGAATCCGTTATATTTCTCGCGATGGATGAAGACACAAACAAAGGGATGGGATTTGTTCAGCTTTATCCGGTTTTTACATCGGTAGGAATGAAAAGGATATGGATACTTAATGATCTGTATGTTCATGAGGATTACAGGAAACAGGGGGTCGCTGAAGCTCTGATTGCGAGGTCAAAAGATCTTGCTTCTGAAACCAATGCAGCAGGATTATTGCTTGAAACACATTCTTCAAACATTCCGGCACAGAAACTTTATGATAAGATTGGTTTTGAAAAAGATGATGAGCATTTTTATTATTATCTGAAGGTGTGAAGAAACGGGATATTTTCTGTGAAATAATTCAAAAAATTAATTGGTCTTTTCAGAAATATAATTCTTTAACAACAAAATTACAGAAGTATTTATCCTGAAAGAAATTTATAACTGATAAAAATGAAAATACTGCTTACAGGGTCCACAGGATACATAGGAAAAAGACTTCTGCCCGCATTGATTGAGCAGGGGCATCATGTGATATGCTGCGTAAGGGACAGGAACCGTTTTGAGAAGAAGGAGTTTTACGGAGAGAGTGTCAGCCTTTTTGAAGTCGATTTTTTAAAAGAAGTTGATCCGGAAAATGCTCCTTTGGATTTCGATGCCGCGTATTATCTTTTACATTCAATGTCTTCGTCTATAAGTGATTTCAGTGAATTCGAAACTGACTGCGCGAAGAACTTCACAGCATACATAAATAAAACCGGTTGCCAGCAGATCATATATCTTAGCGGAATAGCAAATGCGCCGGAGCTTTCGGAGCATTTGCTTTCAAGAAAAAATGTTGAAGAAATTCTTAAAGGAAGCAGGGTTCCGGCAACAATACTGAGAGCCGGAATAATAGTAGGTTCCGGCAGCGCATCATTTGAAATAATCCGTGACCTTGTGGAGAAGCTTCCTGTGATGATAACGCCTAAATGGCTGAACACAAAATGCCAGCCGATAGCGATAAGGGATGTGATAAAGTTTCTCTGCGGAGTTTTGCTGAATGAAAAAAGTTTCAACGGAACATTTGACATAGGAGGACCGGAAGTTCTTACTTACAAAGAAGTTTTGATGAAATATGCTGAAGTCAGAAAACTGAAAAGATATATTTTAATTCTTCCGGTGATGAGTCCGAGACTTTCATCTTACTGGCTGTATTTTGTCACTTCGACTTCTTATAAGCTAGCGGTAAATCTCGTTGAAAGTATGAAAATAGAAGTAGTATGCAAAGACAACGAACTACAGAAAATGCTGAACATTGAAACTATGAATTACAAAAAATCCGTCGAGCTGGCTTTTGAAAAGATTGAACAGAATATGGTTCTTTCAAGCTGGAAGGATTCGCTTGTCACAAGCTCGGCTTACAGTTCATTATCGGAAAACATACAGGTCCCTGAATTCGGATGTTTCAAGGACAGAAAGGAAGTTGAAATAATCAACAATCCTGAAATTGTGCTTGACAATATATGGAGCATAGGCGGAGAACGTGGCTGGTATTACGGGAACAAACTCTGGAGCATCCGGGGGTTTTTAGATAAACTATCAGGAGGTGTTGGTCTCAGAAGAGGAAGAACAAATCTGAACAAACTGACTTCAGGCGACGCTCTTGATTTCTGGCGTGTTTTAGTAGCTGACAGGGAATCTAAGAGGCTTTTGCTTTACGCTGAGATGAAACTTCCCGGTGAAGCATGGCTTGAGTTTAAAATTATACAAAAAGATAATAAACAATTTCTCCGGCAAACTGCAACATTCAGACCCAACGGATTACCCGGAAGGTTATACTGGTATTTACTTTTACCGTTTCATTTTTTTGTATTTGACGGGATGATCAGGAATATAGAAAAACATAAAAGCAAAATCTGAAATTGATTTCACTGAGAACGAATTAAAACTCCACAAAATTAATTGATTCAGATTCATTTATCTGCATGACTTCCTTATCATAAATCAAAACTGTAATTAAAAAAGGACACTGACATACGTCATCAGTAGCAAAAGTATTGGAAGTTTTTTAAGAAGATTAAAAAAATGAAATAAATGTGTTGTAATTTAACATATATATGTATAAATTGAGTACGTAAAAAAACAGTACAGCGTTTTTGTCCCGCTAAAGCGGGATTGTTCTACCAAAATAAGAAAGTAGCAACAAGCTTTTAAGATTTTGCTGATGTAACGTAACATCCTTTTTTAAGGTGCAAGTCGCAGCAAATATATCAGGAACGGAGAATAATTCCGGCCGGGTAGAAAAAGATTTAAGAGCCAAAATTTGCAAGCGTACATTTTCAAAAACACCAAAAAAAGGAAAACCGTAATGGAAAAAGGAACTGTAAAATGGTTCAACGTTACAAAAGGTTATGGATTCATAACCAGAAGCAACGGACAAGATGTATTCGTCCACTTCAAAGCAATCAACGCTGAAGGCTACAAAAAATTAGACGAAGGCGATGAAGTTGAATTTGAAGTCGAAGAAGGAGCAAAAGGTCCTCAGGCTGCAAATGTAACCAAAGTTGGATAAATAAATAAAGCCCGTGACCTAAAATCACGGGCTTTCTGTTTCTACATCTCAGTTAAAATCACCTCTTTTATTTAGCTAGATTCTCAAGCATTTTTCGCGCATTGTCATTCCGGGGATTCAGTTCAAGTGATTTATTATAATTCTGAACTGCAAGTTCTCTGTTTCCATCAATCATATAAGCTTCTCCGAGACTGTCATAAACATTTGCGGAGTTAGGATAAACTTCAGCATTCAGCTGAAGAATCACGATTGCATCTTTAGTTTTCCCCAGCTGCAGAAGCTGATAGCCGAGCGAATTCAGCTGACTTTCCTTAAAATTATACTTTTCTCCGCCTGAAGATTTCAGTTCTCTGTACTGATTAACAGCCACACTGACATCACTTTGAATACAAGTAAGCAAAAGCATATCAGAGATGGGAATCTTTGGTTCGTTTACACTTAACAGTTCCACATCAAAAACCAGCGTAGCATCCGGAGGAATTACGCCACCCGAACCTTTTTTACCGTATGCAAGGTCAGGAGGAATTATCAGCCTCATTTTATCTCCTGTATTCATCAGGGCTATTCCTTCTTCCCAGCCTTTGATAACCATACCGCTGCCGAGAACAAATTCTATCGGCTCATTTCTTTCTAATGAGGAATCGAACACTTTTCCGTCAAGCAGATATCCGGTATAATGAACTTCCACGGCTTTGCCTTCTTCGGCTTTAATGCCGTCGTGCTTTTCAATGATAATATATTTCAGACCGCTTGGAGTTGTAACTGTATCGCTGTTCTGCGCAAAGACAATGTTAAAAGAAGTAAGAATCAGAAAAATTAAAATTACCGGTTTTTTCATTTGTAAAGTATTTAGAGTATTTTAGGAAATTTCTTTATTTATCTTTAATGTTTAAAATTTCTTCAAGAGCGTCATTGACTTCTTCCCTGCTTAAATTGCCTTTCAGAAGTTCATCATCTGTTCTGTGCTGAAGTTTTTTGTAAAATGAAACAGATCTGTCTATAATTTCACTGCTGTTTTTTTCTATTAATTCGAATATCAGATCCTCCGCTTTAGAAAACTGCCCTGAAAATTCGTAATAATCGATGAGTTTTAAACTCAGTTCATCTGATACTTCATCACCGGGAATTCCTTTTATAAGATCGTTAATTTTTGAAAAATACTTTTCGGGTTCAGGCAATTCCTTAGACAAAAGTGCTTCGATATACAGGCTTAAGGATTTAAGCTTAATGCTGCCGCTTGTTTTCCCGTTCAATTCATGAACATCAGCATATTCTTTAAGAAGTTCGGCTGAAATAAGGCATCTTCCGGCATACAGACCTGTAGTCTTCATCAGCTTAATAATATCATCAGTACTGAGAATATTGATGATATTGAGATCCAGACCGACGATTGTTTTAGCAGCGGTTTCAATTTCTTTTTCAGCTTCTTCGTAGTTATTGTTTTGTTTGTTGAATAGCACCTTAGCGAGGACAGAAGCAAGCATTTCGGCCATTCTAAGAAAATAATCTCTTTGCAGCATGGGAAGTTTTAATTAACACAAAATGTTTAAAAATATGTAATTTAAATTACAAGATTTCCTTCAAGTATTGTCACAGCTTTGCCGGTAAGAAAAACCCTTTCATCTCCGAGTTTCACTTTTATCATTCCTCCGCGTGAGGAAGCCTGAAAAGCATTCATTTCTTTTTTACCGAGCTTTTTGCTCCAGTAAGGAGTAAGCGAGCAATGAGCCGAGCCTGTAACCGGATCTTCATTTATTCCCTGAGCCGGAGTAAAATATCTGGAAACAAAATCATATTCGTCGTTTGAGGAGACGGCTGTAACAATTACACCGGAGACCGGAAGTTTTGAAAGCATACTAAAATCAGGTTTCAATTCTCTTACCTGCTTTTCCGAATCAAGTTCTATAAGATGGTTTTTTTCTTCTTTGCCGGTCAAGCCCGTATATTTCGGCTTTGCGCCCAGAGCTGATTCAAGTTCAGGATAAGAATGACTGTTTTTCACTTCTTTGCACGGGAAATCAAGCGTTATCTCATTTCCGCTTTTTACAGCTCTGAGAATACCGCTGAAACGGGTTTGAAAGACTGCATCTTCATTTTGTTTCAGATATCCGTACTGCCAGAGAATATGAGATGAAGCGAGTGTCGCATGACCGCAAAGATCGACTTCCGTTACAGGAGTGAACCAGCGCAGGCTGAATCCCTCATCATTTTTTTTCACAAATGCAGTTTCAGAAAGATTCATTTCGGCAGCCAGGTCAGACATCCATTTGTCATTTTTTTCATCTTCAAGAATACATACTGCAGCGGGATTACCTGAAAAAGGGGATGAAGTAAATGCATCAGCTATGAAAATTTTTGTCATTATTTTTTTACTGTTAAATGCTGTATAAAAATGTAATATATACTAATAATTTATAAATGAAATTTCAGTGTAAATGTTACGCACATAAATGCAAGAAATATATTTGCAAACAAGTTGAATTCCGGTAAGGAACATTTTTGATTTAAGAAGATTTGGCATGAAGAAAAAACACATTGTATACGAATAAAAAAGCCGGACGCCTGCAAAGCTCTGCCGTTACTGTGTTTGCAGACTTCTGATAAGAAGTAATTGATTTTAGATTAAAAACATCAGGAGATTATTATAAAATAATTTAACTGTTTTTTTAAAATTTATTTAAACCTGCTAAACGCTATTTCCGAAAAACAACTGATTTTCAATGAAAATGTTTAAGCAACAAAAAATAATTTAAAATCAATAGTGAAATTTTCTTAAAAAATTTGCATTTGAAAAATAGTTGTGGTAATTTTACACATAAAAATACTCATATTCCTTCCACTAAATTTTTAAAAGTTTTTTATTTTTTTAATTTATATAATTTTTATGTAAATGAAAATTAACAGATTATTAGTCAGCAAAGGCAGTTCTGCTTTTGACGCAATTGAGTTTGACACCCGTTCCTCAGTAATAAGAAATCCCGATGGCTCCATAGTTTTTGAAATGAACGATGTAAGAGTTCCTTCACACTGGTCTCAGGTCGCAACAGACATTCTCGCGCAGAAATATTTCCGTAAAGCAGGAGTTCCGGTTCATCTTAAAAAAGTAGAAGAGAAAGGCGTTCCCGAATGGCTTCAGAGATCCGAAGCGGATCTTGACAAGATGAAGGATTTTCCTGAAGTGGAAAGATATACTTCTGAAAATGATTCAACTCAGGTCTTTAACCGTCTTGCAGGTTGCTGGACATACTGGGGATGGAAGCATAAATATTTTAACAAGGAAACTGACGCAAAGAATTTTTATGAAGAGCTTTGTTATATGCTTGCAATGCAGTTTGCGGCTCCGAACTCTCCTCAGTGGTTCAATACGGGACTGAACTGGGCTTACGGTATAAGCGGACCTTCTCAGGGGCATTATTATGTAGATCCTAAAACAGGTAAATTAGTGTCATCGGAAGATGCATATACTCATCCTCAGCCCCATGCGTGTGCAAAAGGCGACACAAAGATATTTACAGACAAAGGAATTTACACTATCGAAGAAATTGTTGAAAATAAATTAACGGATCTGAAAGTCTTTGACGGTCAGGAATTTGTTAAACTGATTGCTGTAAAGAATAACGGAATTAAAAGTGTTTACAGGGCAAAGATCAGGAACGGAAATTTTATAGAATTTACGGATGACCATCTGGTTTATTCTTCCGATAAAAGATTAAAAGACGGCGGGGATTACGGATGGAATGAATTTAAAACATTATTAGGAAAAAAAGTTCAGCAAATTTCTTTAAAACAGGATATGCTTAACGAAGAATTAAGCGAGACATTAATGGAAGAAGGGATTTATGAAGAACATAAAACTTCACTCAACAAAACCCTTTTAAATCTTGGAGTAGAAATTAAAAAAGAATCACCCGAAGAAAATATTGAAGAAAATAAAACTGAACTTTCAAAAGCCGCTCTTGCAGGCTGGATATTAGGTGACGGTTATTACGGGAAATATAACAGGAATAAAAAGACAACTATGTTCGGAGCAATTACAATAAATGATGATGAGTATAATTATGTGACAGAATTATTCGAAAATATATTCGGAACATATAAGACTGTTACCAGAAAAAACATTAAAAATCTTTACAGGATCGTAAAACATGATTCTAAGAATGTTGATGATTATGTAAATGAATATGAACTTAATGTAAGTTCATATACAGCACGTGTACCGGAAGTAATTTTTAAATCCGGAAAGAATGAAAAAATTTATTTTTTAAGGAGTTTATTTCAGGCAGACGGCTGCGTAAGAGTAAGAAATGAAGACGGGAGAAATTCCGGAGATATAGTTTTAAGCACAGTTTCAGAAGGTCTTGCTCATGATGTTCAGATACTTCTTTTGAGTCTGGGAATTTATTCAAATATATCAGAGTGTAATGATTCAGGAGATAACAGGAAAATGCTTTATATGTTGAGTGTTTCATATTTCTCGGAACGCAAAAAATTTGAATCTTTAATTAATTTTGTTTCGGGTGATAAATCTGAAAAATTAAAATTTCTTAATGAATCTGTTTCAGGTAAAACAAAAAGAGAATTATCAGAAGAAACAGTAATTTCCATAGATTACGCTGGTGAAGAATTAGTCTACGACATTCAGACAGAATCGGGAAAATTTTCCGCAAATGGTATAGTTGTGCATAATTGCTTCATTCAGTCTTTGACTGACGATCTGGTCAATGAAGGCGGAATAATGGATCTCTGGGTCAGGGAAGCAAGATTGTTTAAGTACGGATCAGGAACAGGTTCAAACTTTTCCAATATAAGAGGTATCAATGAGCCGTTAAGCGGAGGCGGAAAATCTTCCGGTCTGATGTCTTTTCTTAAGATCGGAGACAGAAGTGCCGGAGCGATAAAATCCGGAGGCACAACAAGGAGAGCTGCAAAGATGGTTACTCTTGATCTCGATCATCCGGATATTGAAGAATTTATCAGCTGGAAAGTTACAGAGGAAGAGAAAGTCGCTTCCTTAGTTGCCGGCTCGAAATTATTAAGCCGTCATCTTAACAAAATAATAAGCGCCTGCCATTCCGTTCATCCGGAAAACGACGGATTTGACAGAAAGACCAACAAACTGCTTGCTCAGGCTATTTCCGAAGCAAGGAAAGTAATGACTCCTGAAAATTACATTGAGAGAGTCATACAGCTTGCAAAGCTCGGCTTCAAGGAAATTGAATTTGCAGAATATGATACAGACTGGAATTCCGAAGCTTATCTCACTGTATCGGGACAGAATTCAAACAACAGCATACGCGCCAAAAATGAATTCATGCAGGCTGTAATAGATGATAAAGAATGGAATTTATATTTCAGAACCGAATTAAAAAAATCCGAGAAGGAAAAAAGAGAACCAAAGCCCAGTAAAACTTTAAAAGCAAGGGATCTGTGGGAGCAGATAGCTTACAGCGCATGGTCAAGTGCTGATCCGGGAATACAGTTCCATACAACTATAAACGAATGGCACACCTGTCCTGAAGGCGGAAGCATCAAGGCATCAAATCCATGTTCCGAATATATGTTCCTTGATGATACTGCATGTAATCTAGCTTCACTGAACCTGATGAAATTTTATAATCAGAAAAACAATAAGTTTGAAATCGAAAAATACAGACATGCGTCAAGGTTATGGACAGTTGTCCTTGAAATAAGCGTGCTCATGGCTCAGTTCCCGAGTAAAAATATCGCTCAGCTTTCCTATGAGTACAGAACACTCGGGCTGGGTTATGCAAATCTCGGCGCATTGCTGATGGTTCAGGGAGTTCCTTATGATTCTCCGGAAGCTCTGGCATTAACCGGGGCACTGACATCCATCCTTCACATGACAGCTTATGCAACATCTGCAGAAATGTCAAAAGAACTCGGACCCTTTATGCGGTACAGTGAAAATGAGAAGGATATGCTGAGAGTAATTCGCAATCACAGGAGAGCTGCATACAACATCGCAGCAAGCGAATATGAAGGTCTGTCCATTGCACCATTAGGAATCAATAAAAATTATTGTCCCGATGATCTGCTTAAAGCAGCGAGAGAAGATTCAGATAAAGCGCTTGAGAATGGTGAGAAATACGGATTCAGAAATGCTCAGGTAACGGTTATTGCCCCGACCGGTACGATCGGACTCCTTATGGATTGCGATACAACGGGTGTTGAGCCGGATTTTGCCCTGGTAAAATTCAAAAAACTTGCCGGCGGAGGATATTTTAAAATTATAAATGAATCAGTTCCTCCCGCTCTGAAGAATCTCGGATATTCCGAAAAAGAAATTAATGAAATTATAAAATACACAAAGGGACACGGTTCAATTATAGGATGTCCTTACATTAACGCCCAGTCTCTTACTGAAAAAGGATTTACAAAAGAGATACTTACAAAGGTTGAGAAATCACTTCCTTCGGTTTTTGACATTAATTTTACATTCAATAAATGGACACTTGGAGTAGGGTTCTGTAAAAATGCTCTCGGGTTTTCTGATGAGCAGCTTGATGATCCCGGTTTTAATGTACTTAAAGAACTCGGATATACAAAGGAACAGATCGAAGAAGCGAACGATTATGTTTGCGGGACAATGACTGTCGAAGGAGCGCCGCATCTGAAGGAAGAGCATTATGCGATTTTTGACTGCGCCAACAAATGCGGAAGGAAAGGTGTCCGATATATTTCTGCCGATGCACACATTAAAATAATGGCCGCGGCTCAGCCGTTTATTTCAGGAGCAATTTCCAAGACCATAAATCTTCCCAATCATGCAACAATAGAAGATATGAAGAATGCATTTTTAACTTCATGGAAGCTCGGAGTAAAAGCAAATGCATTGTACAGGGACGGATCAAAGCTTTCACAGCCGTTGAATTCCGTCAGCGATGATGAAGCCGTCAATACGGAAAGCAGTGACGATATTTCCAGAGAAGTTTCAAGGACAAATGATATTGTAAAAGTAGCTGAAAGAATTATTCACAGATACATTGCAAAGAGAAGGAAACTTCCGTTCAGGAGGAAAGGATATACTCAGAAAGCAAAGATAGGAACGCATTCGGTATATCTGAGAACGGGTGAATATGAGAACGGACAGCTAGGTGAAATTTTTATTGATATGCATAAGGAAGGCGCTGCTTTCAGGAGTCTGATGAACTGTTTCGCGATTGCAATATCACTCGGACTTCAGCACGGAGTTCCGCTTGATGAGTTCGTCGACGCATTCGTTTATACAAGATTTGAGCCGAACGGTATAGTTGTCGGCAATCCGAATATAAAAATGAGCACTTCGATCATAGATTATATTTTCCGTGAACTTGCAGTAACATATCTCGGCAGATCCGATCTTGCTCATATAGAAAATGTTGCAGAGTTTCAGAAGTCACCTATAGACGCACTTTCAAAATTGGAAGGTGACAATGATTTTGATGAAGAGGAAATATACAGTGAAAGGATCATTGAAGAGCATACGAAAGACAACAATACAGGTGATATATCAATAAAGTTAGCGGGAAAACCCGGAATCAATACTCCGATAATCGAAAAAATAAAGGAAGCAAAGCTCAAAGGTTATACAGGAGATATCTGCTCATCGTGCGGCAGTGTTACGATGGTGAGGAACGGCACCTGTCTGAAGTGCATTACCTGCGGCGATACAAGCGGATGCAGTTAGAACAATTACAAATTATAAATTGCAAGCCGGTCTTTGAAAAGTGACCGGCTTTTTTTGTTATTTGTAAAATAGTTTTATTAGTATTAGTTTTAAGTATGGAAAAAGAGATTAAAGAATTTTGCAATAATTGGAATATAAAAGAGTTGTCTGTTTTTGGCTCTGTATTAACTGATAAATTTAATAAAGACAGTGATATAGATATTCTTGTTTCTTTTTATGACAATTCTCATTACGGATTATTTGAACTTGCCGATATGAAAGCTGAATTAGAAAAAATTTTTGGTAGAGAAGTAGATCTGGTTACCAGAAAAAGTGTTGAACGAAGTCCTAATTATTTGAGAAGTAATTCGATACTAAGTAATTTAAAATTAATATATGCTGAATGATGAAGCTTATTTAATGGATATACTTGAATCTGCGAAGATTGCCGTAAATTATCTTAAAGATATCTCATTGGAAAAGTTTGAAAAAGATCTGAAAACACAAGATGCAGTAATAAGGAGATTAGAAATTATTGGTGAAGCTTCATCAAAAGTTAGTGATGAAACTCAAAATAATTACAGTGAAGTATCCTGGAAAAAAATGAAAGGCATGAGAAATTTACTAATTCATAACTATAATTATATAGACATAGGAATTATTTGGGAAACAGTAAAAAATAATTTACCTCCTTTAATAAAAGAATTGGAAAGAATAACCAAATATTAATAATTTATAATTTTAAATTACAGCTTTTATTTGTTAGAAGTTTTGAAAGTTTATAAGCCTGTCATTGAAAAGTGACCGGCTTATTTTGTGATTTCTAAATAAAGTTTAAGAGTATTGATATAATTTTAAAAAATATATTTAAATATGTTAATACATTCAATTTTTTTTTACAAATAAACTACTGACTTAAGTATATTTAAAAAAATTACTTATGCAGGATGGTGATTGGCTTTTTAATAGTATGTAAGGAAGAATTTTTTAATATTTGAAGATAATTTTTAAACTATTCAATGCGGATGATAACCACTGAAAAAATAAATGAAACAATCTACAATGCACTGGACGAAATTAATCAGCTGCTTCCCGGTGAAAAAAAAATACAAAAAACGGAAGGCGAAATTTTATACGGATCAGGCAGCCGTCTTGACTCGCTTGGTATGGTGAATTTAATTGTTGCAGTGGAACAGCGGATTCAGGATGAACTTGGACAAAGCATCGATCTGACGGATGAAAAAGCCCTTTCTCAGAAAAACAGCCCTTTTCTGACAGTAAAGACTTTGTCCGATTATATAGCTTCACTTTTGAATAATTAATAATTACTAATTACCAATTATTAATAAACCGGCTCCGGGAAATATTATAATGAATTTTTAAGAGTATCATGAAAGATAAAAAAGTTATACTTATCACAGGCACAAGTAAAGGGATCGGGAAATATCTCGCGGAATATTACTGCAGCAAGGGTCATACCGTTACGGGTTGCAGCAGAAAAGAATCTGAAATTAAAAACGAAAATTACTCACACTTCAGCCTGGATGTTACCGATGAAGAAAAGGTCAAAGAGTTATTTCTGCATATAAGAAAAAATCAACCCGGATTAGATGTCCTCATAAATAATGCCGGAATAGCTTCGATGAATCATGTAATGCTGACACCTCTTGAAACTGTAAAAAAAATTCTGGGTACAAACTTTACCGGAACATTTTTGTTCTGCCGGGAAGCGGCTAAATTAATGAGAAAAAACAATTCGGGAAGAATAATAAATTTTTCGTCGGTCGCATCAGATCTGGCAGTTGAAGGAGAAGCAATCTATGCATCCTCGAAATCAGCTGTAGTAACATTCACAAAAGTACTTTCAAAAGAACTGTCTTCAATGGGAATCACTGTCAACTCAATAGGAATAACACCTGTTAATACTGACCTGATAAAAAATGTTCCCGCAGGAAAGATAGATAATCTTCTTGAAATGCTTACAATAAAAAGACTGGCGGAGTTAGAAGACATAAGCAACGTCACTGACTTTTTAATCAGGGAAGAAAGCAGATTCATCACAGGACAGAATATTAATCTCGGAGGAGTATAATGCATCTTGATTTTCTGATCTCCGGATTTGAAAAAAACCGTGATAAAACAGCTTTGATTTGCGATGATAAAAAGTTTTCTTACGGTGATCTGCTTGATAATTTTTATTTCTTTAAAAAAGAATTATTAATCAATCGCAATATTCATTCCGGAAGCCTGGTTTTGCTTGAAGGCGATTTTTCATTTAATACTATTTCGCTGCTGCTTGCACTGACGGATAACTGCTGTATAATCGTACCGCTCAATTCCTCATCAAAATCTGACCGTAATGAACTTATTGACATTGCCGGAATTGAATATGTAATTTCACTTAACGATTCTGATGAAGCAGAATTCAAATCAACCGGATTTTCTTCTTCACATGAACTTATAAAAATAATCAGGGAAAGAAAAAATCCCGGACTTATACTGTTCTCATCCGGAACCTCCGGAAAACCAAAAGCCGCCGTGCATGACTTTTCAGGATTATTGAAAAAATTCAGGACTAAGAGAGATTCACTTGTTACATTAAATTTTCTACTTTTTGATCACTGGGGAGGACTGAATACTCTTTTTCATACGCTCTCAAATAACGGAACCGTAGTTACCACTTCGGACAGATCTCCTGATAACATCTGCCGGCTTATCGAAAAGCATAAGATTGAACTGCTGCCTTCATCTCCGACTTTTTTAAATCTTCTGCTGATGAGTGAGGCAAATAAGCAATATGATCTGAGAAGTCTTAAAATAATCAGTTACGGAACAGAGCCTATGTCAGCTGTCACTTTAAAAAAATTAAATTCCGAATTACCGGATGTAAAATTCAGACAGACATACGGTCTCATTGAAACCGGAGTGCTGAGGACAAAATCAAAAGATGACAATTCTCTGTGGCTGAAACTCGGCGGGGAAGGATTTGAAGTAAGAGTCAGAGATAACATTCTTCAGATAAAATCGGAATCAAATATTCTGGGATATCTGAATTATCCCGCCCCGTTTACAGAAGACGGATATTTTATTACCGGCGATGAAGTGGAAACTGACGGAGAATATTACAGAATACTCGGCAGAAAGTCCGAGCAGATAAATATCGGCGGTGAAAAAGTCTATCCCGGTGAAATCGAAAATGTGATCAGGGAATTTGACAATGTAGCGGATGCTGTCGTTTACGGTGAAAAAAATCCCGTGACAGGGAATATACTCTGTGCTGACGTGAAGCTTTTCACGGATGAGAATGCATCAGAATTCAGAGTAAGACTAAAAAAATTCTGTCAGTCAAAACTCAGTAAATATAAAATTCCTGCCAGAATAAATATCACGGAAGAAATAAATTACAGCGAAAGGTTCAAAAAGAAATTAAAGAATCAGTCCGGACCATGATTGAAAATGAATTAAGAAGTAAATTCGTTAATCTGCTGGCGGAGAAGACACGGGAGAATCCTGCTTTCATACATCTTGACTTGATAGGTCTGACGAAACTGAAAAACAGCAACGATGAAAGACTTAAGGAATTTGAAGAATTAATCTCGGATGCGGTCAGATCGGGAGGCAACATCTGCATTCCTTCTTATTCGCTCAGTTATACAAGAGATGAGAATTACAATATGCTGACGACACCGTGTGTTAATGTCGGAGCTGTTTCAGAATACATCCGGAAAATGAACAGTGAGAGAAGGACTGTTGATGCTTTGTTTTCATACATAGTTCTGGGAAGTAAGATTTCCGGAAGGCATTTCGATGTAAGAGATTACGAATCATTCGGCGGGAATTCAGTCATAGAGGAAGTCTTTAATATGGACGGATATGTTTGCTCAATAGGAGGCGTTTTTAAGAATTCAACCGAGATTCATTTTATAGAAAAACTGCTGGAGGTGAATTACAGATTCAATAAAATTTTCACCGGGCAGATTACGGATCCCGGAGGAAATAAATATGATCAGCGGATAACATATTTCTGCAAGAAATTTGATTACAATCTGTGGTATGATTTTAAGGAACTTGAAAATGATCTTAGGAATGACGGTTTGCTTGAAACAATAAGCACAGAGGGATTTCCTCTTTTTATTTCCGGGATAAGATTCAGTATATTATATGATTACATTGAATACAAGATCAGAAAGGATATGAATTATTTCATTAAGAATCTTAAAGATAAAAGAATGGTAAATATTGACTGAACACTGAGTATTAGGGATTAACATTGTAATTAAAATGCAATGTGAGTAATTTGTTCAATTCGAAAACAAAAAGCACAATAGTGATATATGAGCGGTAAGACTCACCTTTCAGAAACATACAAAAACATATTGGTATCTGAGATTGAAAATCCGAAAGGATTAAAAGTCGGATTAATACAGCTTAACAGACCTGAAGCCCTTAATGCTCTGAATAATGAGCTGATGACAGAAGTTGTGAGCGTACTTGAAGCATTTGACAGAGATACTCTGACCGGATGCACGGTGCTTACGGGAAATGCAAAAGCATTTGCAGCCGGAGCCGACATAAAGGAAATGGCGGAAGCAACATCAATTGAGATGCTGATAAGAGACCAGTTCGCAAAATGGGACAGGATAAGAAAATTAAAGAAACCGGTGATAGCGGCAGTCAGCGGATTTGCGCTTGGCGGCGGATGCGAACTTGCAATGACATGCGATATGATAGTTGCAGCAGAAGGTGCAAAATTCGGACAGCCGGAAATAAATCTCGGAGTAACTCCCGGTGCCGGAGGAACTCAGCGGCTCACAAAGGCAATAGGTAAAGCAAAAGCCATGGAGATGATATTAACAGGCAAAATGTATTCTGCTGAAGAGATGTTCAGCGCAGGACTGGTAAATAAAATTGCGGACAATGAAGTTTATCTTGATGAAGCGATAGAACTTGCAAAAGAAATTTCCTCAAAACCATCAATTGCCGTTCAGCTTGCAAAAGAGAGTATACTTAAATCCTTTGATTCTACAATTGAATCCGGACTGGAATTCGAAAGAAAGAATTTTTATCTGCTTTTTTCCACGGAAGATAAATCTGAGGGTATGAAGGCTTTTGTTGAAAAAAGAAAAGCAGAGTGGAAAGGGAAATAGTAAAAGAACCTTGTTTTTCTGAATCAGAAAGTCACAAAGAATATTTAATTTAAATTATTATCATATTATTGAAGAAGGTTTTTTTTATTACAGTTTTATTTTTTGCATTAAGCATTACTAAAACTTACCCGCAGGTTACCGAAGAATTCAAAAACGGATCAAAGCCCGACGATGAATTAAACGCCGAGCAGATCATAGAAATGAATAAGCCTGCGCTTATTTCGATATGGTATAACGATAAAAATTACTTTTCATACAGTACTTACACGACAATTGATACAACCGTACTGAACGGCAGCGGATTTATTTTTTCCGAAGACGGTCTGATAGGAACGAATTTCCATGTAGTGGAAAAAATTGACAGTCTTCTTGTAAAGACAAGCGAAGGTATTTTTTACAATGCAGAACTTCTTCTGACAGATGAGACAAATGATTTTGCAATTATCAGATTAATTGATACTGACGGGAAGAAGTTTCCTGTGATTAAATTCGGCAACTCGGATAACGTAAAAGCCGGTCAGCAGGTTTTTGCAATCGGCAGTCCCCTTGGATTTGAATACACAATATCTTCAGGGATCATTGCAGCAGTCAGGGACAATGAAAAAGTAAGTTTCAGCGATCCTGACACATATCTCATGAAGGAAAAAACATTTGACAGAGTATTGCAGATCACAGCAGCGATCTCTCCGGGAAACAGCGGAGGGGCTTTGTTCAATTCAAAAGGAGAAGTAATAGGAATTACCACATATACTTACTTAGGTTACGGCAATTTAAATTTTGCTTCTGCCATAAACACATTTAAAAATCTTGTAAAACTTGAAGAGACGAAGGAATATGTTAATAATTCAGTTCTTAAGATCAAAAAAGAAGAAAATCTGTTCAACACAAATTACAAACTCGCAACGGACATTAAGTCACAGCTTGCTTACGAATGGCCATATTATTCAAAACCAAAAGACTCTCTTTCAGCAACCGATTCCTTTACGGTAAAACAGGATTCTCTGAACAGGGTCAGATTAGAAAAGGCGGAGGGCTATTATAAAAAGTGCATGGACTTAAAGCCGGATACTTTTGTCGTTTATCAGGATCTTCTGGATCTGTATGTGATTACTGATAATTTCAGCAAAGCAGAAAATCTTTATAAAGAAATCAGGGAAAAATTTGAATCTGACAGTTTGCTTAATCTGCTTTCATCAAATCTGGCAACTGCTTACAAGACTTCAAAGGAATATGACAAGGCGATTGTTTTTTATAATAAAATGCTGAAGGAAGATGATTCACAGTATTTTATACGTTATCAGATAGCTAATATTTATCAGGAAAAGAAGGATTACAAAAGAGCTGTGGAAGAATACAAAAAACTGTTAAAAGCGGACTCAAGCTACAATGAAGCGAATATTCAGCTTGGGATTATTTATTACTCAAAGTACAGGAATACAAGCCGTGCAAAGAAATATTTACAGAAAGCTTATGAAAAGGAATTACTGACAACGGGAAATACTCCTTATAATTTTGACCTGTTGTATTACATTGGAATGATCGCTGTGAAGGAAGGAAGAAAATTCGATGCTATACTGGCATATATGGACCTGAAGAACATTTACACCTACAGCCCCGGTGAATCAGAAAAGAAAGCAGCTTTGTACAGGGAAATAGTAAAAATGGATGAATAATTTTTTATATAATTCTTAATCAGAAATTTATTTTACAACAGAAAACAAAGTCATATACAATAATAAAATGATCAAAACATACGATGTGGTAATAGTCGGAGCCGGCGGTGCCGGGCTTCGCGCAGCAGTTGAAATTCCAAAAGAATATTCATGCGCAGTGATTTCAAAAGTATATCCTCCAAGATCCCATACAGGCACTGCCCAGGGCGGCGTCTGCGCCGCGCTTTCAAATATGGAAGAAGACAGCTGGGAAAATCACGCCTTTGATACTGTTAAAGGAAGCGATTATCTCGGAGATCAGGATTCAATCGAAGTTATGTGCAGAGATGCAATAAGAGCTATAATTGAACTTGAGCACATGGGAATGCCTTTTTCAAGAAATGATAAGGGACTGATCGCTCAGAGGTTTTTCGGAGGACATACAAAACCCGAAGATAAGAATGATCCTTACGGAAAAAGGGTTCCTGTTAAGAGATCCTGTTATTCTGCTGACAGGACAGGACATGTAATGCTTCAGACTTTATTTGAAAATTCGATCAAGAATCAGGTGACTTTTTATTCGGAATATTTTGTAACGGACCTGTTAGTGGAGAACGGAGTATGCAAAGGAGTCGTAGCTTTTGACATAGCGAATTCCGAAGTTCAGATCTTTCAGGCAAAGGCAGTTCTTTTTGCAACAGGCGGCTACGGCCGGGTTTTCAGGATAACATCAAATGCTCATGCTGGAACAGGCGACGGATCATCACTTGTATATAACGCCGGTCTTCCACTTGAAGATATGGAGTTTTTCCAATTCCATCCGACAGGTTTATGGAAACTCGGAATCCTTGTCAGCGAAGCTGCAAGAGGCGAAGGCGGGATTCTGAAGAACAAAGACGGTGAAAGATTCATGGCAAGATATGCACCGTCAGTTATGGACCTTGCGCCAAGAGATATGGTTTCACGGGCAATTATAACTGAGATAAGAGAAGGCAGAGGAATCAGAGGCAGCGACGGAACAGATTATGTGCTTCTCGATCTTACACATCTCGGGAAAGAAGTAATAGATGAAAAACTTCCTGAAATAACGGGCTTTGCAAGGACATATCTGGGAGTAGAGCCGACAACTGAACCAATACCCATTCAGCCTACTGCACATTATGCAATGGGAGGAATCCCGACAAATACGGACTGTGAAGTTCTTTTAAATGAAAAAGGCGACACTGTCAAAGGATTATATGCAGCCGGCGAATGCGCCTGTGTTTCGGTTCACGGAGCTAACAGATTAGGAACCAACTCTTTGCTTGACCTTGTAGTCTTCGGAAGAAGAGGAGGCAAGGCAATTGCTGAATTTCTGAAAACTGCTGCTTTCTCGGATATAAGTGAAAAAGCAGATGAAAAAACCAGGGAACTGATTGACAGACTGCTTACTTCCGCAGGTAATGAAAGAGCTGTCAGCATCAGAACTGAACTGCAGAATAACATGATGGAAGACTGCGGAGTGTTCAGATCAGAAGCAGGACTCAAGAAAATGATAGTAAAATTAGAAGAGCTGAAAGAAAGATATAAAAATATTTCGATTCAGGATAAGAGCAGGGTTTTCAATACTGAACTTGTGGAAGCGATTGAGCTTAACAATCTTTTGAATAATGCGGAAGCTACTCTTTACGGAGCATATAACAGAACCGAAAGCCGCGGAGCCCATTCACGCGAGGATTATCCGAAGAGAGATGATCAGGACTGGATGAAGCATTCATTTGCTTTCAAAAAAGATTCCGGAGCTCCTGAAATAAAATATAAGCCGGTTGTTATAACAAGGTATCAGCCGATGGAAAGGAAATATTAATAATATTTTTTATGCTTAGATTTTTTATGGTTTTGTCTCAGACTGTTTTTCTTTTTTTAATTCTGATTAACATTACGAAAGCACAGTTTGATGACATAAAGTTCAGTTATGGTGATTATGTTTTTGCTTCAAAGTATGATACGGCTGAATTCACAACTAAACTAAGGATAAAAAAGAAAGACAAGACAATATTTAATAAGTTATATTACGACAGAATACTGAGCATAAAAGATTACGATCTTAACAATGACGGTAAAAAGGAAATACTGATCGAAATGTACAGCGGAGGAGCACATTGCTGTACAAGCCTTTATGCAGGTGAAATTTCGGGAGACAGGTTTGTTTTATCGGATCCGATAAGCTGGGGAAATTCATTTTATGAGATTGAAGATATTGACAATGACGGAAAATATGAAATAGCCGGAGTGAATGATATGTTTGCCTATGCATTTACAAACTACGCCGAGTCCAGATTCAGTCTTCTGATTTACGGATATGAGAAAAATAAATTTACGGATATAACAGGAAGGTTTCCTTCAGTAGTTAATGATAACATAAACGGATTAAGAGAAGATCTCAGGCAATACACAGATACAGGTTTTCAATGCATGGAGTTAAATGAAGATACTTTTAATACTGAAGCAGGCGCGGTAAAGGCTATACTTGCTGCAATTGTAGCTGATTACAGCTCATTAAATGAAACAAGCAAAGGATACGAACTTGTGGATTCGGTTTACAATTGTCCCGATAAGGAGAGTTTCAAACTTTCATTAAAAAATGATTTTCATCTAAAATAAATGAATTAAAATTATTATTTATGGATATTCAGTTAAAAATATTGAGATTCAACCCTGAAAAAGACAAGCAGCCGTATTTTCAGGACTTCAACGTAAAGAATGTAAGTGATGACTGGCGCCTGCTTGACGTTCTTCACGAAATAAAAGGAAATTACGACGGCACGCTTACCTTCAGGCGTTCATGCGCACACGGTATCTGCGGAAGTGACGGAATGAAAGTAAACGGAAAGAATAAACTCGCATGCGCGCTTCTTCTGAAAGATATTAACACTAAAAAAACAATAGTCATAGAACCATTGCCGGCTCTGCCTATCATTAAGGATCTGGTGGTTGATATGTCTTCGTTCTTTATGAAATATGAAGTGATAAAACCTTATCTTATAACCAATACTCCGCCGCCGCCCAATCATGAGAGAATTCAGTCAAACGAAGATGCGGAGAAGTTATTCGAATCTGCAAAATGCATACTCTGCGCATGCTGCACGACAAGCTGCCCTTCAACCTGGACAAATGAAAATTATATCGGACCTGCAGCAATGCTAAGGGCTTACAGATATATAAACGATACAAGGGATGAAGGCGGTGATGAAAGACTTGACATACTTGATACACCGGACGGAATCTGGAGATGTCATACGATTTTCAACTGTATTGAAGCATGTCCTAAAGAGATCAACATCACCTGGCATATTTCACAGCTGAAGAAAAAATTATCTTCAAGAGAAATGTAATAAAATTTTTTGATCTCTGATCCCCGGGTTCCTGATCAAAGCCTATAACCAAAAGAGTCTGAATACATTATAAAGTATTCAGACTCTTGTTTTAATACAAAATATTTTTCACAATTTTACTTTATCAAAGCCATTTTCATTACTTTGCTTATTCCATTGAACTCAATTCTGTAATAATAAATACCGCTGGAAAGATCTGCAGCCTTAAAATTAACGGAATAATATCCTGCAGACTTATTCTCGTTTACCAGTTTAGCAACTTCTTTTCCCGAAGTATTAAATACTTTCAGTGAAACATAACCTTCTGAGGGAATATTGAAATAGATCATAGTTGAGGGATTAAACGGATTCGGATAATTCTGATACAGTTCAAAATCAGAAGGTACTCCTATTACAACATCACCGTTCAAATTGAAGTATCTGATTTCCCCGTTAAAATCGATCTGTTTAAGCCTGTAAGAATAAATTCCGGACAATAAATTTCTGTCTGTATATGAATAATTATGGGGTGAATTTGTTGTACCGTTTCCTGCAACATTTCCCACTTTTATCCAGCTTCCGGATGAAATATTTTTTCTTTCAACATTAAAACCGGAATTGATCAGTTCTGATGATGTAGTCCATTTAAGAATTACTTCATTGTTATTTACTTCTGAACTGAAAGAAGTCATTTCAACAGGAAGCGCTCCGTTATCCCAGGTATTATCAATGCATATTCCGTCTAAAACAAGGGTCGGTGCATGTCCGCCGGCACCCTGCTGAAGAACAACTTTTCCGATATTCGGAAGATCATTTCCGCCGTTACCTAACGGACCTAAATCAGGTATAGGTTCATCAATAGGCGGACAGTCGGTAAATACATTTAAACTGACAAGATCGTTATCCGCACCTGAAACAAAAGTGTATTTAAGCAGCAGTGCATACGTTGTTCCTGTTGAATAAATAGCCGGAGTATAAACAGGAGTTTCGTTATTTTTCGCAAGACCGAATGCAATCTGACCCGATACTGACTTCGCGTAAATCCTGGCTATTTTATTGCTGTTGTTAACAACTGAATCTCCCAGATGGAAAAAGAAGTCTCCGTCCTGTGCTGAAGATACATTTACCATTAGCATAATGTATAAGCTGCCTGTATTAATTTTTCTCGTCAGATATTTATAAGCATCTTCCCCTGTACTATTCATACAGACTGCATTACCGGTTATGCAGGTATAGCAGGGAAATTCCAATCCGGGACAGCAAACACGCATGGGATTAACTCCGATGCCGCTGAAAGCAACCCATCCATGACCAGTGATCAGATCATTGCAGTTGTATTCGAAATTTTCGTCCATGAATTGTGCAAAGGTACTTGCTGAGGTAAGCGTAAATACAAATAGAATAAAAACAATTAATCTTGTTTTCATTTTTTTCTCCTTTCTGTTTTTTGGTTTATTTGTTTGTTAATTTTAAACTGCCGTCATTTGGGGATCAGCAGAATAAAAAGTTATCTGTAATATTTGGGATTACAGTTTTTTGTATCTAATGAATTTGTTAAATTTTTTAAAAATAAAATTGAAATTATTAATCTATTAGTATTAAGATTCAATGAAAATTATTAGCTATGATTTATTTAATCTGTTCTTTTCGGATAAAAGACCTGACTGCTTTACTATTTGTAAATTCAGCATGCAACTTCTGAAGTTACGCTTTAAGGTTTAAATTTAAATTCCGGAAGTCATAAATAATTATTTACACACAGTCTTTATTTCTGCAGGTAATTATAATTATTATATTTGTCACTTTTCCAAACTGACAGAATGTATGTTCTTTCCTGACTTTTAAATGAAATGTTATAATAATTTTTAATTATTTTTCTGAGGAATCCTCCTTTAATTATTGAACAAAAAAACTCTTGCAAATTTATAAATTTTTTACATTATATACAAAAGGAGATTTTTAAGGAAAGTGAAATTAAATTTAAGCGTAAAATTGATTATCCGGCGTGATTTTAGACATTTTAAGGGAAATATGTGAAAAGTATCCGTTTATAAATCTAAATTTAGTAAACAGATTACAATTAATAAATTTCTGAACGATCAATGTTAATTGTATAATGAAACCTGAAATTATTCAATCTTATTAAGAATTAAAGGAAAAGTCAAATTTTTTAGAATGAAAGAAAATATTTACTGCTAATAAGCTTATATTAACTAATGTTTAAGGAAGATCTGAATCTATAAGCATTGCGTCTTTATATTAACTTTGTAAAAACTCTTACAAACAGAAGTTCAGACATTTATATCTGATGATAAAGTTGAACAAGACTTGAATGACTGACATGAATGTATGTACTTTTTGATAATTCGAATTTCATAAATCTTATTCTACAAATTTCGCAGATGCAATAATACAACTCCTCGCCAAAGTTTATTATTAAAAAAAAGGCGGATCTACTTTCAGATCCGCCTTTATAAATTATATTTTATTATGATTACTTAATAAGCATCATTTTCTTTACATCACTGAATCCATCCGTTCTGATTGAATAGAAATAAATCCCGCTCGGTAAACCTGATGCGTTGAAATTGATTTCTTTTACTCCTGATTGCTGATATCCGCTGACAAGAGTTTTCACTTCCCTTCCGAGTATATCCATTACTTTTAAAGTTACAAAACCATTCTTAGGAAGATTGTAAGTAATCTTTGTAGACGGATTAAACGGATTAGGATAGTTCTGATACAACTTGTAGTTCTGAAGATCGGTTTCATTGTGAGAAATTCCAATGATATTAGCTTCTGATATTTTTCTGTAAATCTGGAAATTTCTGCTTAAAGGAGCGCTTCCTCCGAATGAAGTAGGACCAACTCCGGGATCTTTCATGTAAGTAATATTCAGATCGTATGAAACTCCTGAGCTTCCTTTGTTCCAGTTAGAAACTGACGGATAGCATTCGTCAATATTCGGTGTATTTGTAATCTGAACAGGCGTTCCCCAGGTCAGACCGTCATCAGTCGATCTTTGGTAATAAACATCTCTTGAATTGTAACCGCTTGTCCCGAGATCGGGTTTTACGACGGAGTATACACAATATAAAACATTTCCGTCAGCTGACCATCCCATTGCAGGCTGATCAAGATTAAAAACGAATGACATTGTCTGTGCGTAAGTAGTTGTCGCTCCGACTGCAGCTCCGGTAGTTATTACAGATCTTGTTCCGTCACTTCTGACCAGGTAGATCCTTGCGCCTGCATAAGTGCTGTTAGAGGTCGCGGCAAATGAGTACATCCATAAATTTGAATTTGGTTTATAAACCAGATCGCTTCCTCCAGCAACTGCAATTGTGTCAACACCGTTTTCGATAAACGGAGAAAATACAAGTTCCAACGGTCCCCATGTGACGCCGTTATCAGTCGAGGTTCTTGACCATACTTTGCTGTTTGCCAGAGTATCGTCTTCAAGTACGCCGTTATATACCTGCGTAATTCTTCCGGCTCCGTTCTGGGCTATATTAAATCTCGCATTGCTGCCTACAGTTCCTATATAAGGAGGGGTCGTAACATATACAACACTTTTAGGACCAAGTGATGTACCATTCCAGGTCTGATAAAAAATCGTATCGAAATCAGAACCTGCGGGATGCTGAGGTCGTGACAGGACACCTACATTGCCGTTACTGAGAACTTCAATCTGCGGCCAGATGGAGAATGGAAGTGTCGCATTGTATGCAGTGAAACCTCCGCCCTGTGGAAGCACGTCAACATACAGATTTGTATTTACCACGCCGGTTGCATTGCTGTGATTTGAAATTACAGCGCAGCCGTTTCTTAATTTCAGAACCGGATAACCGGATCGTATATCAGGAACAACTCCAAGCTCACCCCAGGTTAACCCGCCGTCAGATGAAATCGCATACTGTGTTCTTCTTGTTGTTGCTCCGGTAGGATCTGAAGTGTCTGCTATTACGTCAATTGCGTGAAGAAGCAGCGGATTGGTCGGATCGACCTGAATGTAATGGTTGGCTTCACCGTTGGTTTTGTAATCATAAAATCCTGATATGGAAGTGGAAATCTCAGGACCTATTATATAAGAATCAGTGGAAAAACCGGGATCCAGTCTTAATATAAAAATCGAGGGATCCGGTGTTGTATTGTAAGGGATATAGTTAACTATTTCTGAACCGTTTGGTTCACCCCATGATGATTTATCAGATCTGTATAATCTGTCATCATTTGCTTTGAGAATAATTGTGAATAAAAGCACAAAAGTTAAAGTGAAAATGTGTATAAACCTCATAACTGCTCCTTTTTTTTATATTTTATGTAATGAAAAACTGTTGCCTATTTCAACTTAAATAACCAGTGATTTATTTGCAATAAATTAATAACTGCTTTATAATTTAAGCGACTTACGGTATTCATAAGTGAATATTATTTCAGAATAACCATTTTCTTAGTGCCGGCAATATTTCCGTTTACCAGCATCCTATAAAAATATACTCCTCCCGGATAATTTGTCCCGTCAAAAGTAAATCCATGCTTCCCGGAATCTGTAAATTTATTTACAAAAGAATGAATTTGTTTCCCTGTTATATCATAAATTTTAACTGAGACAAAACCAGGGCTTTTCAATTCATAATTTATTATGGTTGAAGGATTAAAAGGATTCGGGTAGTTCTGAAATAATTTATAGTCTGATAATCTTTGTTCAGCGCTGTTTTGTATTCCCGTAACCGGAGGAAGATTTATTTTAAACGAACTTCTTCCGTGTGTCCACACCACCATTGTCCTTGTAGGAGCATGAATTGTAATATCATGACAAGGTACATTAGACGGGATTCCCGGACTTAATATATTCCAGTTAGCTCCGAGATTTGTACTTACCATTACCGTAATATCCGTTGCAATGTATAATGTATTGCTGTTTAAAGGATCCAGCAAAATATCATTTACCGGTGCATCAGGTAAATTACCTTTTATCGAACTCCAGCTGGCTCCGTAGTTTGTCGTCCTGAAAATATGTGAACCTGTCGAGTCCACTTTATATCCTGATAAAGTAACATAACATACATTTGCAGAGTCAGGATGAATTGTAACTCTCGTAACCCATCTGTAAGGTAAACCGCTGTTAATCTTGTTCCAGCCAGAACCGCCGTTAGTTGTCACCCATACATTAGCATCATCAGTTCCGCAGTAAATTACATCCGGATCCGATTTAGAAACATCCACGGTTGTGATGGTTCCGAGGTTTCTTATGTGAGCGTTTGCAAGATCCGGACTGATAGCAGTCCAGGACTGCATTCCGTTAGTAGTTTTAAATATCTTATAAGTTCCGCAGTAAAGCACCGAAGGATTGTTTTTATCCATTACATAAGGCGTCATCCAGTTTGAATACAGCAGATCAAGTCCTGATGTACCGCTCATAAAAGAATTTCCTCCGTCAGTTGATCTTCCTATCACGCCGTTTTGAGATGAAGCATACACGTTCATTGAATTTGTATAATCGGAGAGACAATAGAATCCGTCTCCTCCGTAAATAGCAACCCAGTCTGAGATGCTGCCGGTGGTTCTTACGGTTCCGTTATCCTGTGTTCCTCCAAAAATTGTATTCGGATTATTGAAATCAATATCTCCTGCATAAAATTGCGTTATTGGAAGTGAAGTGCTTGCAGACCATGAACTGCCGCCGTTTGTAGTATAATCTATTCCTCCGTCATTACCTGTAACTATGTAATTAGAGTTTGAAGGTGCATAAGCAACAGCATGCTGATCTACATGTGAATTGTTAATGGAAGACAATGTTGTACCGCCGTTATTAGAAAATTCCATATCCAGTCCTCCGCAAAAAAGCCTGTTATGATCAGCAGGATCAACTCTGCAGATCCTGTTGAACCATGCGTAATTTGAAGAAGCTGCTGCAGATGAATTTACATTCGCCCAGTTTGCTCCGCCGTTTGTCGATTTGTATAATCCTTTTGTCGCTCCGTTTGTTGCAGCCGTAAGAGCATAAATTATCTGTGAGTTTGATTTTGAAACATCCAGAGAAATTCTTCCGAGTGTATTGTCATTTACAGGAAAACCTCCGCCTGCCTGTGTCCAGTTTTCGCCTGAATCTGTTGAGATATACAGACCTGATTTTGGACCGCCGTATTTTATGTAATCCTCACGTCTCTGTCTTTCCCACATAGCTGCGAATATTTTTGAGGGATTGGACTGGTCAATTGCGACATCTATAGCTGCAACCGAATCAGCAATAAACAATTTCCGTGTCCAGTTTAATCCTCCGTCTGATGATCTGTAAATTCCCCGATCGTTGTTTTTTCTTCTTGTCCATCCCCCTGCTGCTGCAAATAATATCTGAGAGTTTACGGGATTTATGGCGATATTGGCTATGCTGTATGAACTGTCAAGACCTGATCTGATCCAGGAATTGCCGCCGTTTGTGGATTTATACATTCCTGTTCCCGGATAATAGCTTCTTAACGAATTTGCTTCTCCTGTACCGCAGTAAATTATTTCCGGATTTAACGGATCAATAGCTATTGATCCTATGGATGAAGTAATCTGACCATCAAATACACTTACCCAGTTCTGACAAAAATCAGTTGATTTCCAAACCCCGCCATTTGCCGTTCCGGTATATACTATCTGAGGATTTAAAGGATGGATTGCAATAGCTGTGATTCTTCCCTCTATGTTTTCAGGTCCCGAAAGTGTCCATGGAGTCATATTATCAGTCTGACAATAACCTATATTATTATTCACATACTCAATTGATTTAATGTATTCTTCATTCGGGATTTCCTCAAAGGGAAATGCTCTCTGCTGTTCAAACCATTCTTCTGCAGGAACCGACCCTTTATTGAAATCTGAAATAATCTTGTAATTATCCGTATCATCACGGGTTAATCTGAAAAGTAAATAAAATAACCCGATTGCGGATATTAGAATATAAAATATTTTTTTCATAATTGGTTATTTATTCTGATTGAACCAAAACTAAATCTGAAAACAAAATTCCTTAAATCTGTTTCTTCAGAAAATCCTCGATCAGAGTCATTACTTCTTCAAGAGCTTTTGTTGTTCCTTCAAACGGATGAACAGCGCCGAATGTATGACCCGTATGCTCGATAAGAAAAAGTTTTGTTTTGTCTTTGTTGCTTCTGCTGTAAAGGTCCTCCGCGTTTGAGTAATCGACTGTTACATCCTGCGCTCCGTGAATAATCATAACAGGCACATTTATTTCTGAAATTGCTTTTTGAATATCTAATCTTTCCCTGTTCTTTTCAAGATCTTCTATAAGTGTGTAATTCATTCTCATCATCTGATTTGTACGGGAGTTTATCACTTCAAAATGTCCTGCTTCTTTCCATTTGTTTTTTAAAACATCACTGTACCGGTCAAAATTACAAACGGATGATAAAACTATCAGTCCTGTTACTCTATCATCCGAAGCAGTCCTTAAAATCGAGATTCCGCCCCCGCGAGAGTGCCCTATCAGAGTTATACTTTCCGTATCATAGTCATACAGTTCCCTGTTTTCAAAAAGGAAATCTATAATGCTTCCGAGATCATTAAGTTCTCTTGAGAATGTGTTCTCCGCAAAAAGGTCAAGACGCGTAAATTCACTCTGATCAGAATCATTTTCACCGGTGCCGTTATACGAAAAGTTAAATGATACTGCAAAATTTCCTTCTTCGGCAATTCTTTCCATCATATAAGGGAAGCAGCCCCAGTCCTTGAATCCTTTAAAACCATGGCATAAAATTACAAGCGGAAGCTTTTCAGATACCTGATCGGGAAATCTGAAATCAGCATTCATATAGTCACCTGTTTTGTTTTTTATTTTCAGTGATACTTTATTAATTTTATTCATTTAAATTTTTTTTAATTTGCTTTATAGATTCATTTTCATGACCACATGCTCTCCCAGTCCTTCGGGATAGAATACATCTCCGGTTCTTTTCATCCCGAATTTTTCGTAAAACTCTTCAGCTGTAGTTCTGGCATTGCACCAGAAAACTTTTCCGTTTTTTGATCTGATATGCTCAATGCATGCATTCATTAATTCTCTGCCGAATCCCATGCCCCGCGCTTCATCTGAAGTTGCCATCCCTCTCAGTCTCCAGGAATATCCGTCTGCTTCATTTTCCATTGGTTCACGATATACGGATGCTATTCCGTTTAGAGTTCCATTTAAAAACAATCCGAAATGAACGGTGTCAGTACTGTCATCACCGGGATAGAATAACTCTTCAGGGTTTTGATTTGGCCGCAATATCTTATGTCTGAGTAATCTTGTGTCTGCAGATGAAATTTTTCTGATTTCAAAATTTTCAGTTCTCATTTACCGGAAGATTTTCTTTTGTAAAGTTAGTGATTTTTGATTAAAATTTAATTCTAAATCAGAATACTTTATTGAAATAAAAAAAGGCACTGAAATGTTCAGTGCCTTTTTTAAATTTAAAAAAATTATTCTCTTTGCTATAATTTTTTTATTGAAACTATATCAATATTATTAATTGCTGAATTAACCGTTCCTTTAATAAATACCTTGTCTCCGTCTTTAATATTTCCTTTTAAGTTTTTCAGAGAAAATTCCGGAGTATCCGGTGTAACGAGAAAAAATCCGGAACTCTGGCTGCCCTTTATGTAGCCTTTAGCTTCGATTTTCACTTCTCTTAAAGAAAATCCGCCGTCATTAACAGCATCTCTTATCTTTGAAAGTTTAATTCCGGAGTTGTTTAAGGTCAGCGCAAACTCGGTCTTTTTCAGATCTGTTTTGACGGATTTTACAAAATCCAGAGATTTGAACTGTTCCTCTATCCCTTTTGCACAAAGCGAACAGGTAAATCCGTCAACACCGATTACCAATTTCGTTATCTGCGCATTGGAGATTGCTGCAGAAAACATTGTTATTAAAATCGCAATGATTAATTTTGACATCTGAAGAAAATTAAGTTAAAAAAATCCGGAGCATTAAACAAAATGCCCCGGACATATATTAAAGTTATTTACAGCAATTTTTCATTCCTGATCCTGACATTTCTTTACAGCCTGATTTCGAACTGTTGTCCATATTACAATTGCCCTGACCGGCTTCGGATTGGATTTTCTTGTCACCTGTCATTTTACATTCTCCTGCAGCGCAGCATTCTTTGCAATTCTCTGTTGTACATTTTTCGGAGCAGCAGCTGACGGTTTCACCCTGAGACGAACCAGATTTTTCCGTGCAGCAACCTGCTTCCGCACATTTGGAATCGCAGCAATTGCAGTTGTTATCATTTATGGTGCTGTATGTGTTTGAATAAAAAGCAATCGCGAAAATAAAAGCTATGACACTGACTGCTGTTAAATATAATGTTTTCATTTTTGATTTAATTTAAAATTAATAAAAATATGTTAAAAGATAATTTTTTATTTCCGGCAAATTTTAATTTAAAGAATTTATCCGTCTACTTTTATATTTTTATTATTTTAAATTCTGAGTATAGAATTGAAAATGCAAATGTCCTCTCTTGGAGGTGAATGAAAGGAAATAATTTTCCCGGAAAATGAGTTCAGTAAACAGGCTTTTAAATCTCTCTCACTATTTGTTTTTACTGAAAACGAATAATGCTTATTAAAAGTATCGGTAGTGTTAATTATGAATTTATCAGACTGTTCAGACGCTTCTTTTATTTCACAGCAGCATTTTTTAATTAAATTTAACTTGTAAGTATCACTGCTTTCTTTGCAGCAGCAGCCTTTGCTTTCCGCTTTGCATGTTACTGATGCTAATAAATTTATGGAAAGGATTGATGCAATAAAGGAAATTATAACAAAAGAAACAAAAGGTTTAGAAAAATATGTGAAACAGCATTTCATAATACAAATCATATTTGAACTTGTACAAAGATAACGCAGTATGTATTAATTTTCAAAGCATTTATTCATACTTTTAAATGAGATAAATTCAAATGTTCCGCAATAAAATTACAAACTGCAAAAAATAGATATGAATTTATAAATTAAATAAATATATTTGTGAAAAATAAAACACGTCATATATCACTATTTAATTGAAGAATATAATCCGGAAATATTACAGCTCGGTTTTACAGACCCCTTTCTTTGAAAACAATGACTTCAAAGCAAATCTGATATTTGTACTGTCCGTTATATTCTTTGTCGTAGCTGCAGAAGATCTGACGAGCGATATGGCTAAGGAAAAGGATGAAATAAGTTTTATCTCTGCTACTCTTACGGAGTCTGTCGACTGTTTGAATTTCAATGTTGTCGAACTTCCAGTTTATTCACCCGAATTAATCACATTTCTTAAGATAGAAAATACCAGCGTTTCAAAACAAATTTCATTTGATTTTAGCAGCGGAAGATCTCCTCCCCTTGTCTAACCTGTAATTCCATTTCCGGATACATTTAATTTGCTTCAGACTGAAATACTTAACGTTCAGAATTATTATTCTTTCAAAAAGTAGTTTCTCATAGTTGTATGATTTTATATACTTTTAAATCTGTATTTGATATAGAGATTTGAAAGTTTTATACCGGAGAAAATCTATTTTACGCATTAATGCGATAATTCAATTATTGCGTCAGCAATTGAAGTACGTCAGCTTAAATTTTTGCACATGAAATATTATTGCAGGGATATCAATTTGGAGTTTCGGGTAACAACTGATTATTAATAAAATCGAAAAATTATTTTCAAATCAAAAATAAAATGAATGAAAAAATCTGCACTTGTTTTAATGTTTTTATTTATATCCGTATGCAGTTACGCCCAGACAGTAACTATTGTGGATAAATCTTCTTTGCACCCGGTTAACGGAGCAGTAATAAAATCGGACAATAAAACTGTAACAACAAATGCGCAGGGACAGGCGGACATCTCGGATTTTAAGGGATCAGATAAAATAGAAATAATAACTTCCGATTATAATAAAGAAATTCTGAGTTATTCAACAATTGAAGCTTTGAATTTTACAATCCAGCTTACTGACAAGAGTTATCACACTGATGAAATAGTTATTTCCGCAAATAAATTTGATATAAACTCAAAGTACCTGCCACGTCAGGTTGAGGTTATAAATTCCGAAGACATAAAATTCGGCAATTCACAGACTACTGCTGACCTTTTATCAAACACAGGAAACATTCTTGTTCAGAAAAGCCAGCAGGGAGGCGGAAGTCCCATTATCAGAGGATTTGAAGCCAACAAGGTGCTGATAATGATAGACGGAGTAAGGATAAACAACGCGATTTTCAGGGGAGGACACCTTCAGAATGTTCTGAGGATTGATGAAAATGTACTAAGCAGAACAGAAATTCTTTACGGCTCCGGTTCTACAATTTACGGAAGTGATGCTCTTGGAGGCGTTATGAGTTTTTTCAGCAAAGATCCTGTTTTAAGTTTAAAAAATAAAATGTTTTCTTCAGGAAATGCTTTTTTCAGGTATTCGTCATCTGATATGGAGAAGACCGGACACTTTGATCTGAATCTTGCTTCTAAAAAAGTGGGATTCCTGGGAAGCTTTACTTATTCGGATTTTGGAGATCTGAGAATGGGAACTCAGGATATAAAAAACGATAAATGGTTAAGAAATTTTACGATTCAGAGAATAAACGGAAGAGATACCGCTATTGCAACCAACGATAAATTTTTGCAGACTCCTTCCGGATATCATCAGTATGATATACTGGGAAAATTCCTTATCCGGCAAAGTCAAAATGTAACTCACACATTCAATTTTCAGTTTTCTAATACAAATGACATTCCCCGTTATGACAGATTAAATGAAGTCGGTACAAGCGCTGAATGGTATTACGGACCGGAAAAGAGATTACTGGGATCTTATAAGTTTGATTTAAAATCAGGAACCGGTTTCTTCAATGAATCAAAAATACTTCTTGCTTACCAGGACATTCAGGAAAGCAGAAACAACAGGAATCTTAACAGTTCGAACCTGACATCAAGAAACGAAGAAGTGAAAGTGTATTCGCTTAATGCGGATTTTAACAAAATGATAAAAAAACATAATATCAGCTACGGACTTGAAGGGATATACAATGACGTGACATCAACTGCTTTCAGAAAAAATATAAACACTGGTGTTGAATCTCCTCAGTCAACAAGATATCCTGACGGCGGAAGCAATATGAAATCATTTGCTGTTTATTTACAGGATATGTACAGGTTCAATGATATGGTTTCTGTGAATGCAGGAGCAAGATTCAACTATGTAAGCTTACATTCGGAATTTAAAGATTCCGCGTTTTTTCCTTTTCTCGCAAATGTAGTAAAAGAGATAGATCAGACTAACAGCGCTGTAAGCGGAAATCTTGGAATCACATTTTTACCGAAAGACGACTGGAGAATTTATCTTAATGGCTCATCAGGCTTCAGAGCTCCGAATGTTGATGATCTTGCGAAAGTATTTGATCCTGCTCCGGGCGAAGTAGTTGTTCCTAACAAGGATCTGGGACCGGAATATACATTAGGCGGTGAATTCGGAATTTCAAAAATTATTGCGGACAGGGTTAAGGCAGAAGCTATAGGTTATTACACTCACATCAGTGATATAATTGTTACCGCTCCTTTTAAATTCAATGGTCAGGACTCGATTACTTATGACGGTGTCCGTTCAAGAGTCATGGCAAATCAGAATTTAAATTCAGGATATATTTACGGAATAGGTGTGAACCTGAATGTGAATATTACTGAGAATATATCGCTGATAAATACCGTTAACTACACTTACGGAAGATTAAAAACAGATTCAACGGATTATCCTCTGGATCATATCGCGCCATTATTCGGTAAATCGGGAATAACAGGTAACTTTAACAGATTCAGAACTGAATTTAATATTATGTATAACGCATGGAAGCTGAAAAAGGATTTCAACCTGAACGGAGAAGATAATTTTGCCTATGCTACTCCGGAAGGTTCGCCAAACTGGTTTACTTTGAATTTAAAAACAGCTTATCAGTTCAATAAGAATTTGCAGTTACAGCTTGATGTTAATAATCTTCTTGATAAAAATTACAGAGTATTTGCTTCGGGGATAAATGCTTCGGGAATAAGTTCTGTTCTTACTTTAAGAGGAAATTTCTGAGAGCGTGATATTTACAGAATAAAATAAAATGGGGAAATGATATTCCCCCATGTAAAAAATTAAAGCGAGTAGCGGTTTACGGACCCCTTTCCCGTAAGTTGCTGCTGCTGTCCGGGGAATCGGAAACGATTCCCCTTTAAAAAATTAAAGCGAGCGGCGATTCACGGACCCCTTTCCCGTAAGTTGTTGCTGCTGTCCGGGGAGTCGGAAACGATTCCCCTTTATTTTGTTTAAGTCGATCAGAGCAGAATTTAAAAGGTCTGAAACTGAACGGACAAAATTAAGAAAAAAATAGTTTTAAAGTAAGATTAATAATTTAACAGTCGGTAAGGATTATTTTCTTTGTGCTTAAACCGTCATGCAAAACTAAATTGAATCACCTTTATTTAATAACTAATTTAAATCAGATAACAAATGATATGAACTTTAAATTTAACTGTATGTCGCAGGGATTAATAAAATTTCTGTTAATGGTTTTTTTTACTTTCTGTTTTTTAATGCCGGGAATAATTCTTTCTCAGGAAAAGGACAGTCTGAAAACAGAAGAACGGGAAAAGGAAAAAGTTCATTATGAAACCGAAGATGTAGTAATAAGCGGCACAAGAAATCCGGAAAAGATTGTTGATATTCCTTATTCGGTCTTCAAAACGGATAAAAAGGAAATGAAATATGCAAGAAATGTAAGCGTTAAGGATATTCTGAACGATGTTCCGGGATTGTTTTTACAGTCCAGATACGGAAGCCATGATGTAAGAATTTCCATCAGAGGTTATGGCTCAAGATCAAATTCCGGGATCCGCGGCATACGGATGCTCCTTGACGGAATTCCGGAAACAGATCCTGACGGAGAAACAAATATTGATGCAATAGATTTTACTTCGCTTGAAGCAGTTGAAGTGGCAAAAGGAAATCTTTCATCTCTTTATGCAAATGCTCCCGGCGGTGTAGTGAATTTTATTACAGATCTGAGTTTCAAAAATAATTTTGTTAAGCAGACAAATGAATTCGGATCTTATCAGCTGAGACAGAACGGAATCAAGACCGGACTCATAGAAAAAAACTATAAATTTTTCCTTTCCTACAGTTACAGAAATTTTGAAGGATTCAGAAAACACAGCAATGAGTACATCAATCTTGTTAACTCGGTTTTTCAGATCTATCCGGATGCAAGGACTACATTTTCCGTACTGGGAAATTTTGCCTCCGGGCTAATAAAGCTTCCGGGAGCGCTTACCCGTGAGGAGTATGAGAATGATCCCTTCAAAGCCTATCAGACTGCAGTCTCAAGTGACTTTAAAAGGGATTTGCAGAAAGGAAGAATTGCAGTGAGGTATAATACTTCATTCGGAAAAAAATATGAAAACGATTTTGAGGTTACGGGTTACGGAAAATTCTATAATCTTCAGGCGACCACCAACACTCTTTATACTTACAGCGACAAAAATGTTTACGGAGGATTTGTAAAATTTGTAAATAAATCTCCGGTCTTCTCTAAAAAAAATCAGTTCTCAACAGGCATAGACTACGCATTTGCCAAAGGTCCGATCTCATCTTATGCAAACATTAACGGCAAAAAAGGAGATGATCTTCAGATGCAGAATACCGAAGCTCTGACAAATTTCGGAGTTTATGTCCAGGATCAGTTTTACATCTATAGGGATAAATCAGCTCTGTTTTTTGCAGGCAGATATGATAATATGAAATATCAGAATGATAATATGCTGTACGGACTTCAGAATTCCGAAAGAAAATTTAACAGATTCACGCCGAAGATTGCATTGAATTATAAACTTACTCCGTTAATCGCATTATATACTTCTTACGGCTATGCCTTCGACACACCGGCTGCGGCTGAACTTGAAAATTATCCTTACAGTTCAAATAACGGTCTCACTACTTTAAATCCCGATCTGAATCCCCAGAATTCGAAAAACTTTGAACTTGGTATCAAAGGAAATTTTTCAGACAGGAAGATTGAACTTGAAAAAGCATTTTTTGAGGTTACATTCTTTAATACTATAATAGATGACGAGATTGTTCCGTTTGTAATTAACGATAAAACTTATTTCCGAAATGCTGCGGCAACAACAAGGACAGGCATTGAGTCAGGTTTGAAAATAGAGATGTTCGAAGGACTTGAAATTCAGGCGAATTATACTTTTGCTAATTTTAATTATGATAAATACAACGCTGTAAGTTATACTTCAGGAGGCGATACCATAAATGAAAATTATTCCGGGAACAGAGTACCGTCTGTCCCTAAACACCTTGTTAATTTCATACTGAATTATGAAGTTAAACTTAACAGAAATTTTACCGGACTTCTGCTGGCCGATATGGATTATGTCGGAAGCATGTTCGTTGACGATAAAAATTCACAGAGTGCATCGGATTACTATTATGCAAATTTTCTGATCGGAGCTAATGCGGTTTTTAATAAATTCAGCATACTTGTTTCAGGCGGTATGAATAATATATTCGACAGAAAATATGTCGGGTTTGTGAATATAAACGCTAATCCCGAACTTCCGGAAAATGCAAGAAGGTACTTTGAGCCGGGTGAGCCAAGAAGTTATTATTTAGGAGTCAATCTCGGATATACTTTCTGAACAGGATTATCTTGATCTTGTATTCATATTTTTTTATTACAGTCAGTTATATTTTTTATTAATATGAATTTCCTAAAATATTTTATATTACTTTTATTTATTGTTAATTGCAATATTTCCCGTGCGCAAATAACAAACTTCAGAATACATCCTTCAGGAGTAGCTCAGATCGAACCTTCAATTGCAAGGCATCCGGCTGATCCAATGATCATGTTTGCAAGCGCATATACTATCAGCGGAGCATTCAGAAGCGAAGGTGTTTACTTCACAACGGACGGCGGGTTAAACTGGTTCGGATCCGATACCTGCAACAGCGGTTCTTCATCCAATAATCACGGCGGCGATCCGGGACCCGTGATTGACAAGGACGGAAGATTTATACTTACTCATCAGGGAGGTTTCATAACAGGAATGTTTTCAAATATTTCTACAAATTACGGAAATGTCTGGAGCTCCAATCAGCTTATCTCTTCGGGCGATCAGGATAAAGGAACCCCCGGGAATGATGACATTCCTTCAAGTAACTATTACGGCAGAACATATCTCGTCTGGACAAGATTTGTTTTACCGTATCCGATAGTCTCTTCCTACACTTCTGACGGCGGAGCAAGCTGGACTTCCTTTAATCAGATCAATACAACACCGTCAGGATATATTTCAACAGGTGCTGATATTAAAATAAATCATAACGGAACCGTATATGTATGCTGGGCGGGTTCTCTTACATCTTCGCCTCAGAACGAAAAATTCTGCGGATTTGCAAAATCAACAAACGGAGGAGTTAACTGGATTGCAACTGAGAATGCCTTTAACATGAACGGAGTAAAGACTTCCTCTCTTCTTCCCTGGAATATACGCATCAACGGTTATCCGCATTTAGATGCCGACAGATCAGGCGGATCAAGAAACGGGTGGATCTACATTGTAACCGGTGAAAAAAATATGCTTCCTGCCGGAACAGATCCCGATATTATATTTCACAGATCTACTGACGGAGGAAACACCTGGTCAGCAGGAGTTCGCGTTAATCAGGATCTTATTGATAACGGGAAGGTTCAGTATTTTCCGGCAATATCTGTGGACAATGACGGCGGAATAAATGTAATTTATTATGATAACAGGAATATATCTTCGGATTCTATGGATGTCTATTTGTCAAGATCAACCGACGGCGGTAACAGCTGGAGAGATTACAGAATTAATGAAAAAAGATTCAAACCGAAAACAGTTTCCGGCTCTGGCGGTTCAGGTAATCAGGGAGATAACATTGGATCCATATACAATAATAATAAACTCTGGGCTTTGTGGATGGATGATCATACCGGAATATATCAGATATGGGCTGCTTCGATTGATTTAAACACTATCGGCATCAGAAAAATTGACTCTGAAGCTCCTGATAAATTCAGTCTGGATCAGAATTTTCCGAATCCGTTTAACCCGAACACTTCTATCACATATCAGCTGATGTATAATAGTGATGTCTCGCTTAAAATTTATGATCTCACGGGAAAAGAAGTTATGACTTTAGTGAATGAAAAACAAAATGCTGGAAAGTACACTGTAACATTCAGCGGTGCTGACCTTTCAAGCGGATTCTACTTATACAGGATCAAGGCAGGTGAATTTACAATTGCAAAGAAAATGATTTTAATCAGATGACGACATTGACCTGCTATAAAATTATCCGGATAAGTATCATCTGATTAAAATGTTTACATTAAAAATCCTCATCCATTCCCGGATCCCTGTCTTTTCTTTCATTCTTTTTACCTCTTCTGTCTTTTCCTTTTTCAGTGCTGCCGATATTATAAGTGAAAGTTAAAAACGCTGTTCTTGAATTCCTTCTTCGCTCGGATTCCTGTGTATACCTGTCATCTCCCGTAAGGATCCTGAATTTCATCGTATTAAAAAGATCGCTTATCCTGAATCCTATACTCATTCTTCTGTTAAAAAATTCTTTTTTAACGGCTGCGTCAAGAGACTGTATAGGCTCGACTGAACCATTTGCCGAAATTCTTTTGCCCGAATAAAAATAAGTAAGCTGCAAATCAAAAAGATCCGGTATATTCATTGCCGATGAAACTCTTGCGCTCCAGGAGTCAGTTTCATTTACAAGATTAGCGGAGATATTCGAGGCATTCACTTCCGAACGGTAGAAACTCAGATTGCCGTTGACGTTCCACCATTTCAGTATCTGCGAATTAACAATGAAATCCAGTCCGTATGATTTTGAAGAGTTGAGATTTTCAAAAGTGGTTATGGAAATATTGCTGTCTGTTACTATTCTGTACCTTGAAATTTCGTCATCAGTTTTCCTGTAAAAAACGGAGGGTGTTACGGTTGCAAATTTAAAATAATTAATGTAACTGAGTTCAAATGAATTAGTGTATTCCGGTTTCAGATCAGGATTCCCTATTCTTATGTTAAGCGGATCGGAAACGTCCGGAAACGGATTAAGAGTTCTGCTGTCAGGTCTGTTTATCCTTCTGCTGTAAGTCAGCTGTAATTCCTGACTGAGAGATAGTTTCTGAGATATGCTTGCGCTTGGAAAAAATCCGAAATAACTTTTGTCAAAATTTTTATTTCCCGTAACAAGCTCACCTTTTGTGCTTGTCTGTTCGATCCTGCCTCCGGCGGAAAAACTAAAATCTTTAATCTTATCAGTAAATATTGCATACAGCGCATGAATGTTTTCACTGTAAATAAAATTGTTCGATATGTTTACATTGTTTATATATGAATTGGTTAAGTAATCATAATTTAAAAAATTTATGTCATCATTGTTTTTTCTGAATATGCTTTTATAACCTGTTTCTATTTTTATGTTTTTCCCCGGTGAATTTACATAATCAAGCTGTAAGTTAGTCTGATTTTCAATTTCATTCTGAATGTTTTTGTATTTATCCGGAGTGTTGTTTACAGGGATGAAATAAACCTCTTCCGTTGATGAAGTCTCTTCGTCAGTACCTCTTGAATATGACACTTCCCCGTAAAGCGTATTCTTAGGATTTTTGAATTTCAGATTATAATTTATTGATGCATCAAAATTTTTACCGGCATCATCTTCATTGGTATTGCTAAGGAAATTCAGATTAATATTCCCGAGACTGTCCGTATATTTGTTTTCGTTTTTTCCGAGCCGGCTTGAATTTCTCGGACTGTAGTTAAGATTTAATCCTATGGATTGCTTGCGGTCTATTTCAAAATCAATTCCGGCTTTTACCAGATGACTTAATCTTTTCATATTGCCTGTATTTATCTGTTCAATAAATTCAGCCGTTCCGGGGAAAAAATTCTGCCTCAAACTTGATCCCGTCATTACATTTCTTTGATTATTGTAATTATAACTTCCCGAAAAATTAATTTTGTCCGTTTTATAATTAAGGTTTACTGAACCGCTGTACTTATCATTAGTTCCTGCGTTAGCAGTAAAACTTCCGTTGTACCCGGCATCGGTTTTCTTTTTCAGAATAATATTCAGTATGCCTGATATGCCTTCAGGATTATATTTTGCGGAAGGATTTGTCATAAGCTCGACTGATTCGACGGAATTTGCCGGAATCTGCTGAAGTACCGCGCTTCTGTTTGAACCTTCCAGCCCGAACGGCTTTCCGTCAACGAGGATCTTTACATTTTGACTTCCTCTTAATGATACATTTCCGTCAACATCCACCTGTACTGAAGGGACATTCTTTAATACATCAAGCGCATTACCGCCTGTAACTGTAATATCTTCGCTTACATTAAATATTTTTTTATCCGCAGAAAATTCGATGGGAGATTTTTGTGCTTCGATTTCTATTACATCTGTCTGTATTTCAGATCCTGACTTTATTCTTATTGTATCAAGATTAATTTCATTGTTCCTTCTGTTAAGAATAATCTGATTAACTGCAGTACTGTTGTAACCCAGCATTCTGACATTAAGAACGAACCTTCCCGGCTTCAGCACTTCAAGCAGAAAGTTTCCTCCGGCATCAGTAGCTGTTCCGGTTACAAAGGACGAATCATCTGCGCTTGTAAGTCTCACATCGGCTGACTCTAGCGGAATTCCTGTGGCTCTGTCAATAACTACTCCGGTAATTTTTCCTTTTGTATTTTGAGCAAATAATGCATTGGAAAATAAACTATTTGAAAATAAACAGATTATCAGGAATATCGGTATTAAAAGAATTGTGTTTTTTGTCATTTCAACAATAAAATTTTTTGCGTTAAAGATGAATTGATATCAGTTAGATACATATTTTGTGTAAATAGTTTAACAAAGTATACTCCGCTGGGAAGGTCTGAAGCATTGAATTTTACTTCATATTTACCTTCTGTCTGTCTGCCATTAACTAATTCGGAAATTTCATTACCCAGTATATCATAAACAGAAAGTTTTACGTAAAAGCCGTCCTGATTATTAACACTCCGGGGCAGTTCATATCTTATCCTTGTTTCAGGATTAAACGGATTCGGATAATTCTGATAAAGTATAACAGATTCTGGTATCTGATTATTGGTTTCCGGAATATTTACAATCGTTGAAGAATATTTCAGAATTGTGCCGTTATATCCAACAGCCCATCCGTGAACTGAGTCTGTGAAAACCAAATCAAAGATCTGCGAACCGTCAGGTGTACCTCTTAAAAGCCAGGTAGCTCCGTTGTTCGTCGTTACTATAAAACTGTCTACAATTCCAAGCGAGATCCATCCTTCTCCGGGAATTCTGTAATCTATTGATCTGCAGATCCCGAAATATCCGAATTCGACATAATTCCAGTTCGTCCCGCTGTTTGATGTAGTAAGTCTGCTGGCACCGTATTCAAAATCTCCCCCGACACAAATTGCTTCTGATGAATTAAAAATGTGTATGTCATTGAGCGGTTCAGCTCCGACAATTTCTGTTTTCCAGTTACGGCCGCCGTTAGAGGTTTTCCAGACCATCCCTGCAATATCAAAAGCTCCTCCGACTGCGTAACCGGAAAGACTGTTATAAAACTGAATTTTTTCAACGGGAAATGCCGTAATAAGTGCGGAGTCTACAAGCGCCCTTAACCAGTCTGCTCCGGCATTGCTTGTATAATAAATTTTACCTTCCGAACCTGCCATATAGCCGTTCTGCTGATCATAAAAATAGATGCAGTTTAAAAATGTGTTTGTATCTCTGAATAAATAATTCGACCAGTTGTTTCCCCCGTTTGAAGTAAACAGGATTCTTGTTCCGTAATAATTAGGCGGGGTTTTGTCAAATTCCCATGAGATAGCATAACCCGTGTTACTGTTAACAAAATAAACTGATTCTATTGATCCGTTCACACCGGAATTCTGAACTGTCCAGTTATGTCCGTTATCAGAAGTATGTATTATTATTCCGGAGTCACCTGCTATCCAGCCGTTAAGTGTATCGGTAAATACTACTGATGTGAGATTCTTTGTAGTAAAGACAGGTTGTTTTACCCAATGCTGCTGAGAATATACTTGCTGAGATAATAAGCTGAATGTTATAATTAAATACAGTATTACGCTTTTCATGAAAATATTTTTTTATCTTTCTGTTAAGGAAGATTATATCTTTTTCTTAAAAACCATTCGAGGCATAAAAGAAAAATGAGGAATGACAGATAATAAGGATTAATATCAAACTCAAAATTGTTCCGCGCCCTGAATTCGGTTGTTGAATTGTTATTCATAACACTAAAAATGTCTTTTATGTCCCTGCTGTCTTTATCTGAAAGGTTAAAACCTTTTGTATTATTCGAAAGCATTGACAGTAAAGAATTATCAGCTCTTGTGCTTTTAAATTCAAAATTATTTTCATCAATGGTAAATCTTCCTTTTAAGGTCTGCAATGTCCTGCTTTCTGAAATTAATCCGGCTGTGTATTCATAATCACCGGTTACGGGAATATTTACTGATCCCGAGTATAAATTTCTTCCGGTTTTGGATAAATAAAAACTGGTATCGTAATTAATTCCGGTAATTTCAAGCTTAATCATTTCATCGCCTTTTAATTCGGAACCTGTTAAAGCCGCTTCAAATTTAACATCCTGAGATCCGGAATATGCCGGTTGGGTTGTTTCAATAATAAATTTGTTTCCTGATTCTTTACCGGTCAGTGAGACAACTGAATTTGATAAAATATATCTCAGTAATTCCTCGGACCTGTTGTTACGGCTGTTTAATCTCCATTTATAAAAACCGTAAGCCAGAAATGCCATTGACTTGTTCCTGTCAGTATTTTCCAGTATTAATGCGGGTTCTGAATTTCCGGTCATTATCATGTACGATTCCGCATTAGGATTAACGGAAAATTCAGAAGCTGTTTTGAAAATCAGAGGCAGATTGTTAACAGAAGAAACAAGATCCGTATTTCTGAACACATCATTGTCGGGTTTTAAAATGTTCTTAATACCTGTTTCCTGTTCGGATTCCGAAATTCTTAAAGTCTTGAACGGAAGCCTGTCTTCAACCAATGCTAATTTCCTGTAATCAATGTTTTTTCCGCTGAAAAATATTAAAGAAGAATTATTTTTTTTCATCTTCACGGATAATTCATTTAATACGGAAATGTTTGTAGCGGCTGTAGGATAACCTATGAATATATAAGAATCAAAAGCTCCCAGGTCGGAAGGAACGGGTTCGTAAAATTCCGTCCGGGATTTCTGCGTCAGGAAAGTTATCTCAAAGTTTTTGATCTGCAAAAGTTCTTCTTTAAGAAACGCAAAATCAGGACCCGGCGCTCCCGCTAATACGAGTATCCTGAACTTATTATTCTTGTATTTTATGAAAAACTCTTCATAATTATTTTTCAGTGTAATTTCATCATCTGATCCTTTTACCTCTATTTTATATTTTTTTACGGTTTCATCATAGGATATTACATTGAACGGCACTTCGTAACTGATTTTATCATTCGTTAATGAAATGTTTTTTGAGTCAATGAGTTTGTTGTCTTCAAACAAATTAACAGTTACATCTTTATCGTAATTGAATGAATTTATTTCAGCTTTGACCGGAACGCTGCTTTCTATGAATGCGGTTTTGTTGTAATAAATGTTTCTGACCAGTACATCTTTTTTCTGAACTGTATCGCCGATGAGAATATAATTAAACGGTACATTCAGGGATTTTACAATAGCAGCTGAATTGCCGCCTTCATTAATAATTCCGTCAGAAATTACTGTGACAGATGAAAGATTCTGGTTCTGAAATATTTCCTTAAGGGAGTTTACAGATGAACTCATATTCGTACTGAAAATATATTTCCCGGAGAAATCAAGAGAATCAAACTCTCCGTCTCTGATCTCCCTTATAATGTCTTCCGAAAAAAGGAAGTATCTGCTTTCAGCATTCCCTTTTTCAGTATTCTGTATTTTTTCTTCAATGATCTTTTTCAATGTATCCTTCCTGTTATCTATCGTCATACTCAGAGAATTGTCTATTAAAAAAACATTCACGGGAAGGGATGTGAAGTTTTTAATATAGGACAGTACGGGAGAAAGCAGTAAAAGAAGAATAAAAAAAACAGAAAGAAACCTGAGAAATGTAAAAATTTTTTTCGGAACCGGTTCAAGTTTTGTATGCCTGTAATAAAAATATGAAACTGCTGAAGCTGAAACAAAAATTAAAAGTATAAAAAAGATGTTGTAATCTGTCCTGAAAGTAAAATCCATTTTATACTTTTAATCTTTTATATTAATCAGTTAATCATTGGAAAGTTTATCAGATTACCGGAAACAGAAAAGTTATATACAAAGGGGAAAAATTTTTTAAATCCCGGAAACATACTCAGTTGATTTTTATATCCACATAGATGGATTCTTTTATCTCATTGATCCATTTTTCCATTTCCTTGCTTTCCTTTAAATTTTCAGCAAATCTTTTGATCTTATCATAATCATCGGTCAGATTTATCTTGTGCGGAGGATATACTTTTATAAGCTTGTAAATTTCGTAACCGTAATTTTCATCTCCGCCGGTTCTGATCGGTTCTGTAATCTGACCGGGAGACAGATTTTTTAAGGCTGATAAAGAATTACTGTCAATCTGTTCTTCGGAAATTTTTCCGATATAACCGCCGTTGCTTTTGGCGTTATTATCAATGGAATATTTCTTTGCTGCTTCTTCAAAAGTAGTTTCGCCGTTTTCTATAGAGGATTTCAGGGTTTTCAGAAAATTAATTGTTTCAAAATCCGATGATTCGAACTTCGGATATCTTACCAGAATATGACTGCTTCTGACTTTATCGCCCTGCCTTTCAGTAAGCTTTATAATATGGTAACCGAACTGCGTTTCTACTATTTCCGAGACTTCGCCTTCTTTTAGATTGAAAACTGTTTCCTCAAACTCTTTTACGAATGTTCCTTTCTTTGCAAATCCAAGATCGCCTCCTTGTATTGCCGACATGGAATCAGCGGAATTCCTTTTCGCAAGTTCGGAAAAATCAACTCCGTTTTTTATACTGTCAAGGATCAATCCGGCAATTCTTCTTGCTTCGTTTTTTTCAGCATTGCTGATTTTTCTGTCAATAAATATATGCGCAATTTCAAATTCCTCGCTTACTTCCGGTAAGCTGTCCCTGTACATTGTATAAAATTCATTCAATTCCCTGTCACTTACGGTGACACCGCCGGAAAACTTTTTCCTTTTAAGTTTTTCCACTTTAAGGTTTTTCTTCAGCTCTTCCTTTAATGTGGATTTAATTTTATTCATTGGCATTCCGTAAAGCTCTTCAAGTCTTTCCTGCGATCCGACCTGCTCTGTAAGGGATCTTATCCTGTTTTCATACTCTCTTGATATTTCATCTTCTGTCACATCTATGCTGTCCTGCTCTGCCTTTGCCAGCAGAATTTTATTCGTAAGGATGGACTGGAATAGCTGCTGGGCAATGTACGGGGATATTTCATTCAGCTGATTTTGTTTTGCGTACATTTGCAGCTGATTCTGAAAATCCGATTCCGTAATAATATTATTGCCTGCTATGGCTAAAACCCTGTCGCCTTCGGTTTGTGAAAAGGCGACAGAATTTAAAACAAAAATTATTGCTGATATTATAAATTTGATTTTATTCAAGGATTATTCTTTAAATGCTTCTATTAATATCGCTTCATTTACTTTTACAGGATATTTTTTCTTTAAGTTATCTACATATTCCTTTTCCATATCTTTGAATTTCTGCTGCTGAAGTGTATTTGAAATTTCAGATTTAACCTCATCAAAAGGTCTGGTTTTAACTTTATTGCTGTCCGTGAATTCGTATTTTACTTTGTTAATTTCATAATAATTCTGCATATCTTCAGACGTGATTTTTATCTTTCTCCATAATTCTTCCTGATCAACTTTAAAACTCAGTAATCCGTTTTCATATTCAGTCATCTGAGCTATATACTCCGGATCTTTTTCGATTCCCTTTTTAATTGCAGTCCTGTAAAGCACCGGAGAATCAGCAGCTCCGGAAATGATCTTTCTCAGAATCTCCATTCCGGCAATATTAGCTGAAAAGTCTTTGTTCTTCTGCAGATAATTTAATATATCGACTACTTTGATTTCTCCGTCTTTGTAAGTAGCTATTGTCATGTTTTTGTCCGCTGTTGCAAATACACTGTCAAAGTTTTGTGCTGATATTGTCTTTGTGGTATCAAGTCTGGAATAAAGATAAGCAACTCCGTCTTCCTTTATTTCAAATTTTAAATCACTCTTTGCTTTTTCGAGATACTTAGTATACTCGGATTTGAACTGCGGTCCTTTTTTGAACTCACCTTTTAAATTTTCCTTTTGTTTATCAAAAGGAAGGTAAGGTTTAATTTCAGTTACTTTAATTATATGCCATCCGAAAGGGGTTCTGACAAGATCCGATATTTCTCCGGCTTTGAGTAAAAATGCCACACTGTCAAATGACTGTACCATTCTTCTTCTGTCAAAAAATCCGAGATCGCCGCCTTTATCTTTTGAGCCGGGATCCTGAGAAACTTCCTGAGCCACCTTAGCAAAATCTTCACCGTTTTTAATTCTTGCGAGAACTTCCTTTGCCTTATTGTATGTCGCAAGTGAATCTTTAACCTGTCCGGTACTGTCTTTTACATCCTGTATCAGAATATGAGATGCTCTTATACCTTCACTTCTTTTTCTTTTATCGGCTAATTTTACAATGTGCAGTCCGAACATTGTTCTGATCGGTTCTTTTGAATAATCACCGACTTTCATTTTGTATATTGCTTCTTCAAATTCAGGCACTGTCATTCCTGCCGTGAAATAATAAAGGTCACCGCCGTTTTGCTTTGCAGACTGGTCATCTGACATTTCCATTGCCACTTTTGCAAAATCTTCTCCGTTTTTAAGTCTGTTGATTACTTCTGTTGCTTTCGCGTAAGCTTTAACGGAATCTTCAGGCGAGAAATTCTGCTGCGGAAGATTGATAAGAATATGAGATGCTCTTACTTCATATTCTTTCATATCATAAAGATTTTTAATTTTAGGCTCTACAATTTCTTTATCCATAAGAAAAGATGTCAGGAAGTTTTCCTTATACTGCTTCAGATCACTCTGTATGTCTTCTGAATTCAAAAGATTTCTATCCCGCGCATCTTTAACTTTCAAATGGAATTTTATCAGAAGATCAAGAAATTCCTTTCTCTTCTCCATATTGGAATTCTTAGCCGTATCAAGGTTATTTACGGTCTTAAGATACTGCTTTTCATAATCTTCCATGTAAATTTTTTCATCACCTATTTCAGCAACAACCTGTTTCTTTTTAGACGAACATGCTACTATTACAACAAGCAGTATTATTGATAAAAAAGAAAATATTCTAAGTAAATTTTTTTGTTTTGTCATTATTTTGTTTGATTATTCTTAATTTATAAGCTATAATTATACTTAAATCACTTTTCAATATAAAGGTATTTTTATGTTTAAATTTTACATTAAATCTCCGTGTTGTCCTGGAAATTTTCACTGATTGAAGTAAACGAAAAATCCGGTCTGTTTAAGTTATCCGATATATTATGAAATATTTTGAATCAAACTTTCAAATCCAATCATAGAAATATGATTGAAAACTGTAATTATACTGTCTCCACTCATTACACTATTCTTTTTAAAATCAGAGATAATTTTAATTTATGTGTTAATTTGTGAAATTTGGCAGATCTTTTTATCATTTTGATCTGATATGATATAATCTTTACTGGAAAATTAAATTGATACTGAATAATTGTTATGCCGGAAATATTTTCTGTGATATTTCTGTCTGTTTCAAAGAAAGTATAAATTCTTTAATAGTATGATTCCTTTCTGATTTTTATATTAACATCTGCCATGAAAAAAAACGAACCCGTAAATATACAGGACGTGATCTTTGTTGTCTGTGATGTTGAAACTACGGGATTATCTCCCGTTTACAACAGGATAACGGAAATTGCACTTATAAAAGTTCAGAACGGCGAGATAATCGATAAATTCACGTCGCTGATAAATCCTCAGCAGTATATTCCAAGAGAAATAACCCGTTTAACTGGAATTTCAAATGAAGACGTATTAAACAAACCTTCATTCGGCGACCTGAGTCAGAAAATTTTATCTTTCATTGAATGCTCTGAAAATACAATAGTATTTACGGGACATAATGTCTCATTTGATTACAAATTTTTGTATCACTCCTTTGAAAGAGAAGGAATTCATATTGACCTTAAGACATTATGCACCTGCAAACTCGCCAGAAGGATGCTGAAGAATCTGAGAAGCAAGTCTCTTCTGAACGTTGCTGCATATTATAAAATCAAAATAGAAAGACAGCACAGAGCATTTGATGATTCTTTCGCTACTTACAGGATACTCATGAATTTTCTTGATACATTAAACGGGGAATTTGAACATGATTCCATCGGCGAATTGCTTGCATACCAGAATAAGAAAATTTATAACGGGGAAAATATATCACCTGTGCTAAAAAACATAAAAATGACTCTGAAAGATTTTCCAAGATTACCCGGAGTTTATTTTATGAAGTCACGGAACGGTGAAATTCTGTATATCGGAAAAGCAAAAAGTCTGCGGGAAAGAATATCTTCGTATGTTGGTCATAA
>JAFDZQ010000019.1:15873-42713 GCA_018266895.1 Bacteroidota bacterium | reverse complement strand
GAATATGAGACGACAAATTCCGAACTCTCCGCATTGATACTTGAATCACATTTAATCAAAAAGCACAAGCCAAGATTTAATTCAGCAATAAAAAGATTTCGTTTCCATCCGTTTTTGAAGATAGATGTTCAGAACAGTTTTCCTAAGATTGAAAAAGTTTATGAAATCGAGAATGACGGTGCGAATTATTATGGCCCTTTCAGAAGCGGACAGACAGTCAATAAATTATTAAAAGACATAAAGGAAGAATTCAAACTGAGAAAGTGTGAGCAGAAGATAATTAAACCTTCAGCAGTCAATTCAGCCTGTATGTATCTGGAAATCGGAAAGTGCAATGCACCATGCAACCTAAGTCAGTCACAGAAAGATTATGCTGATGAGGTGAAAAAAGTACATGAATTTATTACATCGTACGACGGACATTCTGCTCAGCAAGAGTATGAATTCAGAATGAATGAGTTTTCCGAAAATATGGATTATGAAAGAGCAGCTTTTTTAAGAGACAGGCTGCAGGATTTGAAGAAGGTTCTCAGTTATCAGAAAGTTATTACTTCTGCCATAAATGGCAAAAAAATTATTATAAAATGTTCAAATGAGTCCGGAAAGGAAATATTTTTTATTCAGAACGGTAAACTTGTAAAAACCTATCAGATTACTATCGATAACGAATATGATCAGAGAAATATTATTGACGAACTTTCTGAAACAACAGAATACCTCTTTTTTTCACTGAGTAAATATGTCCGGCATAAATTTAATCCTTCGGAAAAAGATGAAATAAAAGTCATATCAAACTGGCTCGCACTCAATAAGGATAAAAACACATTTTTGGAAATTACTGATCAGCATTCAATGGAAGATGTCATGAATTTTCTGGCAAAATAAATTTTCAAATAATATTTTTCCGGAAAATCAAATTGTATAATTAAAAATGTTTTCAGTCTTCTGCTTTCAGATATAATAAAGCAGGTAAAAATACAGATGCGAAATTGGATAATTTCCGGAATCCTTTACCTCCTGATGTTTTCCAGACATAAGAAAACAGATGTCTGATGGAAGGAAGCATGTTCAGTGTATAATGAACCTCTTCAGAATATTTATTTCTGCTTTTCTGTAATCTTGATTTTATAAGTGAATTCAAAAATGGTCCGATAACTTTGATCCATAATATCATTATTGTTACGGATCTTAGAAGCATTATCCAAACTGATTTTGAATCGAAGAAAGGTTTATCCTGTGAGTCTTTGAGAACATAAGATATAATCAATACAGATATAAGAAAAAGGAATACTATAATTTTTGAAAACTTCGGGTATCTTTTCTTGCGTTTTTTAATATTTACTGAATCATCTTCTTTTGACTTTATATATTCTTCATTAAAACCGGTAAGGAGTTCTTCCCTGACATTATCATTCTTCCTGACTTTCCGTGCATATCCTGAAACTAAATAACCTACGGCAAATCCGGTGATTGCATGAATAAGCACATATATGCCTGTGAGCCAGTTACTGAATATAAAACCTGAAGGAATAACTTTTCCTCCGGAGAACTCGCTGTAAATATATGCCGCAAAACTATCCAGAGTCGACCAGAATTCGTTTCCAAACAGAATTGTTAACACAATGATTCTCTGAACAGAAGATAATACTGATGTTATAATTCCCAGAATAATTCCTGACAGCCGCATGAAATTTCTTTTCAGAAAAAGCAGTTCACCCAGAAGAGTTTGTGTGAACACTGCAATGTAAGCAGGGAGTGTTGAATAAGGACTGATAATTGCCTTTACCGTAGTTGCAATTGTCCCGGCTTTTAAAATTGATCCTTTCCTGTCGTTGAAATTTGCTATGAAAATAATAATTGATACTGATATATTTCCCAGAAGTAAGCCCTTGAATGGTACTTTAACGGCACTGAACACCCCACCGAGAAATCCTTCGGAGAATGCCCAGAGTGAAGTAAGATTTTTTGTGATGTCTGAAGAATTTGTATCGGAATTATTTGACTGCTTCATTATTCAAAATAAATCTTTGAGTGTATTTAATCAAATCAAATAAAACGAAAAACCACCTGCTTTATTAAACAGGTGGTTTTAATTACATCACATTATCATTGATTAAATACAAATCTTAAAGATTACGAATTACTTTTTGTCTTTATCATCCACAACTTCAAAATCCGCATTTTCAACATTTTCATCAGTTGGTTTTTGCTCGCCTCCGGGCTGTGAACCTGTATCTCCCTGAGTTTTATTCTGTCCGTCAGTTCCTGTTGTCTGGGAATACATTTGGGAAGAAGCTTCATTCCATACTGCATTGTATTCATCCATGGCAGTCTTTATTGTAGCAGAATTATCCGCTTTAATTGCATCTTTTAATCTGTCAATTGCCGTCTGGATTTTTGATCTTGTCTCGGGATTAAGTTTTGATTCAAATTCCTTCACCTGTTTCTCACCCTGAAAAACCATGGCATCAGCCTGATTCTTTAATTCGATTGTTTCTTTTCTTTTTGAATCTTCTGCTTCGTGTTCCTTCGCATCTTTTTTCATCTTTTCAATTTCCGATTCAGAAAGTCCTGAAGAATGTGTGATCTTAATCTGCTGTTGCTTTCCTGTTCCCTTGTCCTGAGCTGAAACATTCAGAATCCCGTTAGCATCAATGTCAAAAGTAACTTCAATCTGCGGCAATCCTCTTGGTGAAGGTGGTATACCGTCAAGATGGAATCTTCCTAATGTTCTGTTATCAGAAGCCATAGGTCTTTCACCCTGCAATACATGTATTTCCACTGAAGGCTGATTATCAGAAGCAGTAGAAAATACCTGAGATTTCTTTGTTGGTATAGTCGAGTTTGATTCTATAAGTTTTGTCATAACTCCGCCGAGAGTTTCAATTCCAAGCGATAACGGTGTAACATCAAGCAGTAAAACATCATGAACATCACCAGCCAGCACACCGCCCTGAATACCTGCGCCAATCGCTACAACTTCATCGGGATTAACGCTTTTATTTGGCTCTTTTCCGAATAATTTCTTTACTGTTTCCTGTACCAGAGGAATTCTTGTGGAACCTCCTACAAGAATGACTTCATCAATATCATTTAAACTATAACCTGAATCTTCGATTGCTTTTTTACAAGGACCGACGGTTTTATCAATTAAATCACCTATCAATGATTCAAACTTTGCTCTGGTAATTGTTTCAAGCAAAAACTTTGGACCTTCGGCAGTTGCCGTAATATATGGCAGATTTACTTCTGTCTGAGAACTTGAGGAAAGCGCTTTTTTTGCATTTTCAGCTGCTTCCTTTAATCTTTGCAGAGCCATCGGGTCTTTTCTTAAATCTATTCCTTCTTTTTTCTTGAATTCATCAGCAAGAAAATCTATAAGTCTGTGATCTAAATCATCACCGCCAAGATGCGTATCACCATTTGTAGATTTGACTTCAAAAACACCGTCACCCAATTCAAGAATTGAAATATCAAATGTTCCTCCTCCAAGATCATAAACAGCTACTTTTTCATTTGCTTTCTTTTTATCAAGTCCATAAGCTAAAGCTGCGGCTGTAGGTTCGTTTATAATTCTTTTTACATCCAGCCCCGCAATTTTTCCTGCGTCCTTTGTAGCTTGTCTTTGTGAATCATTGAAATAAGCAGGAACAGTAATCACAGCTTCAGTAACTGTCTGTCCCAGATAATCCTCTGCTGTTTTCTTCATTTTCTGAAGTATCATTGCTGAAATTTCGGGTGGGGAATATATTCTGTTCTGACCTTTATCATCAACTTCAATCCTAACGGTATCATTTTCACCTTTAATTACTTTGTAAGGCACTTTCTTTAATTCTTCAGTTACTTCATCATATCTTCTTCCCATAAATCTTTTAATGGAAAAAATTGTATTTTGCGGATTAGTAACTGCCTGTCTTTTGGCAGGATCACCTACAAGCCTGTCTCCGCTCTTTGAAAACGCAACAACAGAAGGAGTTGTCCTGGCTCCTTCAGCATTTGGAATTACTACAGGATCATTTCCTTCCATTACCGAAACACATGAGTTAGTTGTACCAAGATCAATTCCTATTATTTTACCCATTTCTTTTTTCCTTTCTCAATAAATGATGCATTCTTTTGATTATGCATCTGATTTACAAAATAAAGGGTGAGTTTTACTCACCCTTATTTAATTTAAACTTGCAATTAAGTTATTTAATACTGATTTCTTTTACGACCGGTTTTGCTTCTTCAACTTTTGGAAGTGTAATGTTTAAAATTCCGTCTTTGTATTCAGCATCAATTGCATCAATTTTAATGTCATTTGACAAGTTGAAATTTCTGCTGAATTCACCGAAATAAATTTCATTCACAATTAAATTTGTTTCTTCCGTCTTTTTTTCCTGCTTTTTAACACCATTTACACATAAAACATTGTTTTCAATAGAAATTTTCACATCTTCCTTTGTCATACCCGGTATTTCCATATTAATGAAGAAATTGTCTTTATCTTCACTGATTCTTACTTTAGGGATGTAGTTTGTTGCTGAAGTCAGGTTTTCCCAGTTTCCAAAAACAGGACTGTTGATGATTGATTTAAATGTATCAGCTATCAAGTCCGTGTCTTTTTTGAATTTTACAATATTCATTTTTTTTCTCCTTATTTTAAGATTTTTAATTTCAATATATCTTATTCAAAAGACGTGCCATTGATATTCGCTTAAAATTGATGAATTTAAAGACTTTTTAATCAATTAAAATTGAAATAAAAGTCACTTTTTTGAATAATTAGTATATTCTGAAATATTTGTCACAATACTGAAAAAAAATCCGGATATTAAAACATCCGGATTTCTCAAGGAGTAAAATAAATGTTTTTTATTTTACTATGTTACATATTAATCGTTAATGTGTTTTCTTCACTGTTGTACGCAGTTTTATAACTTCTCAAATTCTTTTTTGCAGGTCCGTTTGTTACTTTTCCTGATTTATCATAAGTTGATCCATGACAAGGACATTCAAATCCGTCACCGGTGAAATCAACATCGCATTTTTTATGGGAACATACAGTGCTTAATGCAATAAATTTAGAACTTCCGGTTCTCATAATAAAAGTTTTTCCGATTGTTGTACTCCCTCCTACGTTTGCTAAATCGGGATAATCACTCAGGTTAATTACTTTGGCATTTGTGTGTGAACTTTCTGAAATACTTTCGGCTTCTGCAAGCAGTTTTTTTACATCAACCGCATTTAATATAACAGAGCCGGCAATAATTGTTTTAAATCCTGATTTTAAAAAATCTCTTCTGTTAAAATTTTCTTTTTCCATTGGCAATTTAATTTTTATATTTAATCTGTTTAATGTAAATAACTTTATTAAAATTCAATTCTGTTAATTTCTGAACTGACAAATGGCATTATTTTGTCAGAAGCATTTTCTTGGTCTCAGAAAAATCGGATGTTTTAAGTCTGTAAAAATAAGTTCCGCTGGGTAAATCTGCAGCGTCAAACCTTACCACATAAGACCCTGTCTGTATATTTGTATTCAGGAGTTCGGATACTGTTTTCCCGGAAATATCACAGATTATAAGACTGACTAACCCTGAAACCGGAACGGAAAATTTTATATTTGTACTCGGATTAAACGGATTAGGATAATTTTGTGAGATTTCATAACCTCTTACAATTTCAGTGGTCTGAGAAATTGAAGAAATTGTCGCAATTATCGATCCGGCCATATCAGGCGCATGAGGTACACATACATAATTGTATGTTCCCGCTACCTGAAGTCTGTATTTGAATGTAACGCTGTTTGAATTCAGTTCTGCATCCCAGGGTAAAGCACCGGCTGGCCTGGAAGTACCGTTTGTTCCGTTGCAGGTTGTGGTATGAGACCCGCTCAAATGTGTCCACTGAATTGTATCTCCGACAACTGCATTAGTTAAAGCAGAAGGAGTAAAACTGAAATTTGCAACATTGATATTAATAGTTCTTGCATAAGTCAAAGAACTGATTAAGAAAACTGAGAAGACAACAATGTAAAGGAATGACAGAGTTTTAATTTTCTTCATTTTGATTTTTATTTATATTTTAAAATATTTTTTAATTCTGCTTTTAAGATGTTACGTTTACGCTAAAATTTTTCCGTCCGGCTTTTCTCAAATTCTGCTTCCGGTGCTTCTGCTTCAAGATGAAACCATTAAAAGAACAAATAAAATCAGGTTACTATATTGTTTTGTATTCATTTGCTGTTAAATTTTGTAAGGATTATTTAATTAAAATCATTTTTTTTACTTCTCTGAACGCATCTGTCTGAATTTTATAAAAATATGCTCCGCTTGGAAAACCGTTTGCATTCCACACGACAGAGTAAATGCCCCGGTTGAAATCTGCATTGACAAGGGATTCTACTTCTTTCCCTGCTGAATTATAAATACTGATATTCACAAAAGCTCTTGCCGGCAAACCGAATTTTATGGTCGTTACAGGATTGAAGGGATTAGGAAAATTATTTGAAAGAAAGTAACCTTCAGAAAGAACGGAAATATTGCTTACGAGTATAGTACTTGATTTAGTTGTGCCTGACACTGTATTTGTAAAGTCTGAGGTTCCGTACAGATTGTAAGAACATACTTTATAAAAATAAACATTATCCGGAGTCAGGCCGACTTCCTGATAAGTAAGGACGTCAGTCTGAACTGTATCAATATATTCAAATAATACATCACCGGGTTTTCTTCTTGCAATAATAAAGCCCGATTCATTATTTGAGTTATCATTCCAGTTGATCGTAATGCTTGTCATTGTAATTTTAGTTACCCTCAGATCAGACGGAGCTCCGGGATAATTCGAAGTATCTCCGTAGGCAATAATTGTATCAATGTTTGAATAATCTGATCTGCCGAATTCATTATAAGCGTATGCTCTGTAAAAATACCTCTTGTTTAAAGTTAACCAGTAATCATTGAATATTCTGATATTCTGCCCGACTCCTCCGAGCACTTCCCAGTTTGCACTGTCAAGTGAAGTAGCCCTTTCAATATAAAAACCTGTTTCGTTATTCGAGTTATCATTCCATTTAACTTTAATATAAAAAGGATATTCATTTTGAGCTTCAAGTTCGGTAGGAGCATTTATAGTCTGAGCAACCGCAAACTGGAATGATAAAGCCAATGCTGCGGCAAGTAAAAAGAATTTTTTCATGATTTTTATTTTCTCCTTGAAAGAAATAAATTTCTTAAAATTTTGTTTGTTGAAATTAATTTATTCAAAAATATGCTTAATGCCTGTAAATGTCCAAACAATAAATCCTTTATTCGTAGGATTCTGATTTCAATAAAAGAGTTGTAATTAAAATAATTTATTTCAATATTAAAGAGAAAATCATATTTAAAATCCACAATCTGCATTATGAAAGTAACTGATGATCTGTTTCAGCTGATAAAATCACTTGATCAATCCGAAAAAAGATATTTCAAGGTATTTGCGACGATGCATATAAAAGATGCCGAAAACAACAAATATGTGAAGCTGTTTGATGCAATTGACAGTCAGACAAAATATGATGAGGATATGGTCAGAAAGCAGTTTCAGGGAGAAAAATTTCTTAATCAGCTCCACGTGGCTAAAAACTATCTGTACAATACAATATTAAAAAGTTTAAGATTGTATTATTCGGAAAAGTCTAAAGTAAATGAACTTATGGATCTGCTTCGTGATGTGCAGATTTTGTTTGATAAATCATTATTCAGGCAGTGCAGAAAGCATCTGGAAAGAGCAAAAAAAATTGCATACGCTTACGAAAAGCATGCTCAGATCCTTGCTATTCTTGACTGGGAAAAAATACTGGCAAGAACAAGCGCTTACGCAGGAGTTGAAGAAAAGGAACTATTAAAATATTACAGTGAACATAAGAAAGCAACGGAAAATCTGGACAACATAAATGAATACTGGAATCTTACCATGAAAGCGTTCTTTCTGAAAAAAATTCAGGGGAACATCAGAGACAAGAAGGAACTGAAAAAATTCAACGAAATCATAAAACTTCCCCTGCTGCAGTCTGAAGAAAAAGCAACTTCATTTCTTTCCAAAACATTCTATTACAATATTAAAGGACTTTATTATCATACAAACAAGGATTATAAAAAACTTTTAATATATTGCATAAAGCTTGTCAGGCTTATGGAATCAAATCCGCTCTTAAAGAAGGAAGATAATTACATAGCTTCCCTGTATAATCTGCTTCTCGTTCAGATAGAACTGAAAAAATATAATGACGCTCTTTCGACAATAGCTAAACTGAGAAATATTGATTCCAAATCTCCTACTGTACTGGCTAAAATATTTGTGACTTCTTATGATACAGAAATAAATCTTTATCTCAGAACAGGAGAATTTGAAAAAGGAATTTCTCTTATCAAAGACATTGAAAACGGATTACTGAAATACAGGGAAAAGATAAACAAGGAATCCGAAGTTCTGTTTGCATATAATATTGCATATCTTTATTTCGGCATTGATGATTATGATAATTCCCTGAAATGGCTTAATGAGATCATCAATGATTCGGAACTGAAGATAAGGGAAGATATTCAGTGTTTTGCCAGGATTATGAATCTGCTTGTACATTACGAACTTAAAAATTACAATCTTATAGAGTATATCATTAAATCAACCAAAAGATATCTTTCAAGCAAAAACAGTCTTAATAAATTTGAAACTCTTATTCTTAACTACATCCGCAAACTTATTAATGCAAAGAATGAAGAAGACAAGAATTATATTTTCAAAGAATGGGAAAAAAATTTATTGTCAGTAGCGGATGATTACAATGAAATAAAAGCATCGGAATATTTTGATCTGAATTCCTGGATAAAAAGCAAAATCAGTAAAAAAAAGTTTCAGGATGCAGTTAAAGCAAGATAACCCGGATCAGATTTGTATTCATAAAAAATCAGACAAAAAATAATATAAAAAATCAGTTTACGGAATTATGACGGAAAATACATTTAAGATATACGGGAATATTGTGGATATCCTTAACAGAAAGATATTCTCGGGAAGCGTTTCTGTAAAAGATTCCCATATCTCGGATATTGCTGAAAACAATGAAACCTATGACACATTTATTCTTCCGGGATTTGTGGATTCACATGTTCATATTGAAAGCTCAATGCTTATCCCGTCTGAATTTGCAAGGCTTGCCGTAATTCACGGTACAGTGACGACAGTTTCCGATCCGCACGAAATCGGAAATGTGCTCGGGATCAGCGGAGTCAGATATATGATTGAAAACGGAAATAAGGTGCCTTTTAAATTCTGCTTCGGAGCTCCTTCATGCGTACCTGCAACTTCTTTTGAAACTGCCGGTGCCGAAATAACTGCCGACGATATAAGAGAACTGTTTGAAAAAGACGGGCTGCATTACTTAAGTGAAATGATGAATTATCCGGGAGTTCTTTTCGATAATCCTGATGTTATGAAGAAGATTGAAATTGCTCATAAATATAACAGACCTGTTGACGGGCATGCGCCGGGATTGACAGGAGAAGATGCATTGAAATATATATCTGCGGGTATTTCAACTGATCATGAATGCTTTGAACTTGAAGAAGCTTTATTCAAGATAAGAAACGGGATGACTATTCTGATCCGGGAAGGATCGGCTGCAAAAAACTATGAAGCTCTTAACAGTCTCATAAAAGATTATCCGGACAAAGTAATGTTTTGCAGTGACGACAAGCATCCAAATGATCTTGTCAAAGGGCATATAAATGAGATCGCAGCAAGATCAATAGCAAAGGGATATAATGTTTTTGATGTTCTGAAATGCGCCTGCATAAATCCGGTTTTACATTATAATTTAAAAACGGGTCTTCTGAAAAAGGAAGATCCGGCGGATTTTATAGTTGTAAACAATTTAAGAGAATTTAAAACCGTAAAGACTTTTATCAACGGTGAACTTGTTGCAGAAAACGGAAAATCACTTATTGGAAGAATTAATGAGAAGATTGTAAACAACTTTAATACTTCGCTTAAAAAACCGGCTGACTTCGAAATAACCGGTGATGAATGCATTATAAGGGTCATTGAAGCCTATGACGGACAATTAATAACAGGAGAACTGAATATTCCATCGAGGATAAATGAAGGGAAGATTGAATCCGATATTTCAAAAGATGTATTGAAGCTCACGGTAGTTGAGAGATATAATAACAGCAAACCTTCGGTCGGATTCATTAAAAATTTCGGGTTAAAAAAGGGAGCAATTGCTTCCTGTGTAGCTCACGATTCTCATAACATTATTGCTGCAGGAGTAACCGATGAGGATATCTGCAATGCCGTGAATGCCGTGATCGAAAATAAAGGAGGCATATCAGTTTCATTTGACGGTAAATCAGAAGTGCTTCCCTTGCCTGTGGCCGGTATAATGACAAATGAAGACGGCTATCTTGTAGCAGAAAAATATACTGCAATAGATAAACTTGCAAAGGAGCTGGGTTCAGAGCTAAATGCTCCATTTATGACTCTTTCATTTATGGCTCTGCTTGTAATACCTCAGCTTAAGTTAAGCGATAAAGGATTATTCGACGGAAAGAAATTTGAATTTACTGATTTAAAAATATAAAACTATTATAATTGCATATTGGATAAAGAAAATTATTTAAATGTTAACAAGGCTCACTGGAACGAAAGAGTATCCATTCACAAAAAATCTGAGCTTTATGAACTTGAAAGTTTCAAAAAAGGAAACAATATACTTCATCAGCTTGAAAGGAATGAACTCGGAGACATAAGAGGCAAGACCGTACTTCATCTTCAGTGTCACTTCGGAATGGATACACTTTCCCTTGAAATGCTGGGAGCTGAAGTGACCGGCATTGATTATTCTGAAGAGGCAATCAGTGCAGCATGTGAACTGCGCGACGAAATGAAACTGAAATCCGAATTTATTTTATCCGATGTTTATTCGCTTCCTGAAAAACTGGATAAAAAGTTTGATATAGTCTACACTTCATACGGAGTGCTGATATGGCTTCCGGATCTGAAGAAATGGGCTGATGTCATCAGTCATTTTTTAAAAGACAACGGATTTTTTTATATAGCTGAGGTTCATCCTGCATCTGCGATTTTTGATAATACAGTAAAATCAGTTAAAGACAAGATCCTCAAAGTCGCTTTCCCTTATTTTGCCGGACAGGAACCTCAGATGTTTGATGAAGCCGGTTCTTATGCAGATAAGAATGCTGTTACAGTGAACAACGTTACCTACGAATGGCAGCACAGTTTATCGGAAATATTGATGTCTCTGATAAATTCCGGCTTAAAAATTGAGTTCTTTCACGAACACAGTTTCACAGTCTGGCAGCAGTTCGCATGGATAAAGAAATGCGAAGACGGATACTACCGACTTGATGAAGACATTCCGCTTTTATTTTCCCTGAAGGCAAGAAAAGAAAATGAATTGAACAAACGATAAAATAATTATTTTGAACTTTTTAAATATAAAGCCGTAACCTTTCATAACAAATTGATTATTCCCACAGCAAATAAAGTTACAGTGATCCATAATTACAATCTTAATTAAAATAAACATTTATGCGAATTATATTTTCAGTATTAGCGGCTGTTTTATTCACATTCAGCTCAGTAAATTCACAGATCATTCAGAATGACAGTTATCAGTTTTTTGTCGATCTGAACAAAGCAGGTAACGATCAGATAGAGGTTGAACTGATAACTCCCGTCATAAATACTCCAACGGCAGAGTTTAAATTTCCTGCGATGGTTCCCGGAACATATAAAGTTTATAATTTCGGAAGATTCATTTCAGACCTTAAGGCATTTGATCAGACCGGAAATGAATTAATGACGAAAAAAACTGACATTGATTCATGGGAGATTTCGGATGCGGATAAACTGTACAAACTCAGGTACACTGTTGATGATACATTTGATGATACAACGGACAATAGAATATTCGAACCTGCAGGTACGAGCATAGAGAAGGATTCGGTATTTGTATTTAACAATCACGGATTTTTCGGATATTTTAAAAATAATTTAAACAATGAATACTCATTGAATTTTACAAAACCGGAAGGATTTTACGGTTCTACCAGTCTTATAAATACTTTAAGAGATGAAAACCGTGAAGTATTTACGGCACCTGATTATCAGTTCCTTGTGGACAATCCGATTTTATTCTGCAAACCTGACACAATGACCATAAATTTCGATGAAGCTAAAGTACTGATCTCGGTTTATTCACCGGGAAAGGGAATCAAAGCAGCTGATATTTCCGAGAAACTTAAAAATGTCCTTAATGCAATAAGGAATTTTCTCGGCGGAAGATTAACTGCAGACAGATATGCCTTCCTTTTTTATTTCGCGAATAAACCCGGTTCAGGATCCTTCGGCGCTCTGGAGCACAACTATTCTTCTTTTTATTACATGCCCGATGTACCGAAAGAATCTGCTCCGTTTATGATAAAAGAACTTCAGTCAACCTGCGCTCACGAATTTTATCATACTGTTACGCCTTTGAATCTGCATTCGGAAGAAATAGGAAATTTTGATTTTAATGATCCTAAAATGAGCAGGCATCTCTGGCTTTATGAAGGAGCCACTGAGTACTTTGCTGATTACATTCAGCTCAGGGAAGGTCTGATCGATTTAAAAGATTACGGAAAAAATATTCAGAGAAAAATCAACGGATCGATGATGTTTAACGATACACTGCCTTTTACCGAAATGAGTCTTGGAGCACTTGACAAATATGAAGAACAGTATTTCAATGTTTATCAGAAAGGCGCGCTTATCGGATTAAGCCTTGATATTCTTATCAGAGAGGAAAGCAACGGCAGTATGGGTTTGCAGGATGTAATAAACAAACTGCTTCTGAAATACGGTAAGGAAAAATCATTTAAGGATGAAGAACTGTTTGATGAAATAGTTGCACTCACTTCTCCGAAGATCGGGGAGTTTTTTCAAAAATATGTAGCAGGTGATCAGGGAATACCGTATCCGGAAATATTCGGAAAAGTAGGAATGAAAGTAGTAAGGATCCCTTATAATAAATTAGAAATGGGAGGAAACTTTCAAATGGGTTTCAACCAAAAAACTTTCAGATTAGTGATTCATGATTTTGATGAAAATAATTCATTTATAAAAAAACTCGGTATCAAAAAAGGTGATGAACTGGTATCCTTTAACGGCAAACAGATTAGCTTTATGAATATGAGAGAAATCTTCGGATCAGTGAAAAATCAGATCAAAACGGGAGATAAATTTGAAATGGTTGTTGCCAGAACGGATGAAAACGGATCAGAGAAAATGGAAACTCTTAAAGCTGTCGTATCAGAAGTTAAGACTGCTTATGACAGTGAAGTGAGCATTGAAAAAGACTTATCCGAACAGCAGATGAAATTAAGAACAGCATGGCTTGGAAGATGATCTGCTGATATTTATTTCCTTGAGTTTATTGATCTCCTTTTCTGTCAGTTACGGGGAAGGAGATTTTTTTTGTTTTATTTCAAAACCGTTATCGAAAAAGTTATTTAAATTTCGGAATTTATGACCGAATTATTCTGTCTATTTTCAAAATTCAAATAATTATATTACAGTAATTTCAAACATAAAAATTATTGTTTATGAGCGAAGAAATATTGGAAGTTAAAGAGAGAAAGCTGAAAGTTTCTGATATGGCGGAGAATCTTATCGGTTCGGAAATAATTACTCTTGCATGGCAGATAAATGAAATGATCGCCAACGGAAAGAAAATTTCAAACCTTACAATCGGTGATTTTGATCCGAAAATATTCACTATACCCTCAGAACTTAAAGATGAAATAAAAAAAGCCTACGATGAAAACCAGACAAATTACCCTCCTGCAGACGGTACACATGAATTAAGAAGAGTTGTATCCTCATTTCTCAGCAAAAGACTCGGTCTTGATTACGGAATGGATGAAATACTGATCACAAGCGGCGCCAGGCCTGTAATTTTTGCTGCATACAATACAATGGTGGATGTAAATGACACAGTGATTTTTCCCGTGCCGTCATGGAACAACAATCATTACACACACCTGACAAGAGCAAAAGCAATAACTGTAGAAACAAAACCGGAAAATAATTTTATGCCCACTGCGGCGGATCTTGAGCCCCACATTAAGAAAGCAAATCTTATTTCATTATGTTCACCTTTGAATCCGACAGGAACAGTATTTAAAAGGGATGAAATAAACGATATATGCGATCTTATTTTAAATGAAAACAACAGGAGAGGCGAAAATGAAAAACCTGTCTATCTGCTTTTTGATCAGATTTACTGGCTTCTCACAATGGGTGAAACCAAGCATTACAATCCGGTCGTCATAAGTCCCGAAATGAGAAATTACACCGTTTTTGTTGACGGAATTTCGAAAGCTTTTGCAGCAACAGGAGTAAGAGTAGGATGGGGTTACGGACCAAAGAGCATTATTGATAAAATGAAATCCATAACCTCACATATGGGTGCATGGGCTCCGAAAGCAGAACAGGTTGCTGTTTCCAGATATCTCGGAAACGACGAACTCGTAGATTCTTATCTCGAAAATTACAAAAGCGAGATCATCAAACGTCTGGATGGATTTTATTACGGATTTAAAAAGCTTAAAGATGAAGGATTTAATGTTGATGCTATTGAACCTCAGGCATCCATTTTTATGACTGTTTACATTAACCTGATAGGAAAGAAAAAATCAGACGGTTCGGTCATCAAAACTACAAAGGATATCACAAATTTCCTCATTGATGATGCAATGCTGGCGCTTGTTCCTTTTTCATCTTTCGGCGCATCGAATGACTCGGTCTGGTACAGAATCTCAGTGGGAACTTGCGGTATCAGTGAGATTGAACTCGTAATTCAGAATTTAAGGACAGCACTCTCGAAGTTGTCCTGATGAGTTTTTTTATTTCAGAATCAAAATAATCTGCATTAACCAATGTCAGAAATAAAGTCTGTTGCTCAGATAAATCTTCTTAAATGGATGCTTGAAGATTTAAGAAAAGTAACTCTTGAAGGTGTAAAGCATCTTACAAAAGAGCAGCTTTTTACTCCTCCTGTTGAGAATGAGTTTTGCATCGGCTCGTATATAATGCATCTTGCCGAAGCTGATATCAGTTGGTATGAAACCATTTCCGGCAAAAAAGTCCCCGATGAATTAAAAAAGAAAAGCTACTACGGCTGCTGGTTTGACTCCGGACCTGATTTTAATCCGCCTTCCGAGCCGCCTGAATACAATGATTACTTTGAAGCAATTGCTGAAACAAGAAAAATTTTTCTGGAATATGTTTCCTCTCTTGATGACAGCGAACTTGAAGATACGGTTACCGTCAAAAGAAAAATCGGTGACAGGGAAACATCCAAAAAATGGATAATTTATCATATCATTGAACATGAAGCTCATACAAGAGGGCAGATGTTTATGCTCATCAGAAAAGCCGGATGGAATAAAAAGTCTTAAAGTAAACTGAATATTATTTTTAATTTTTATTCATATCAATAAACCCTTTCAAATTACATTGCAAAGTTATATACCTGCAGAGTCCTTTCAGGTAGTGCTTTTGTGGATAAGGCATTTTGATTTTCTTTTAAAGATAAAGAGGTCGAGGTTAACAAAACTCGGCGATTACAAACATCCTTACAGAGGCAAGACTCATGAGATAACAGTAAATGAAAATCTGAATCAGTACTCTTTTTTGATAACACTCGTTCATGAAATAGCTCATCTTAAAGTATGGAATAAATATAAAAGGAATACTTCCCCGCATGGAAGGGAATGGAAAAAAGAATTCCGGACGCTCCTTGTACCTCTGATAAAACTCAATGTGTTCCCGCCTGAAATTTACCAATGTCTTGAAAAATATTCACTGAATCCGAAAGCATCCTCTTGTACGGACACGGCTTTGATGAAAGTCCTGAAAAAATATGACAATAATTCCGAATACGTCCATCTTGAAGACTTGCCTGAAATGAGTATTTTCAGACTGAAAAACGGAAGGTCTTTCATCAAGGGCGGGAAAATGAGAAAAAGATTCAAATGCACGGATGTAAAAAGCAAAAAGTTATATTTGATAAGCCCGGTAGCGGAAGTCGTACAGACATCGTTGTTCTGATTTCAAAAAACAATTACAGTAATGTTTATATCACGCAAAAAGATTTTTTCTGATTCAGCAGTATATTTTTATACACTTGCTGCATTCCTGATCATGGCTTTGACAGCATTATTTTTTCCTCTGGAATTCAGTGTTTACAGAGATACGGATCTTTTTGCTCCTTTCTGGAATGCTGTTACCGAAACAGGCGGATTTGCAGCAGGTATGATTTTAATGCTGATGCTTATTTTGTATCTGACAATACGTTTAAAAATTGATTCCGGAAAATTTTACGATCTTAGTATATTTGTATCAGTTGCTTTCCTGGTATTTGTTTTTTCAATGGGATTCTCCCAGTGGTATATGAAAGATTTTTTCAAAAAGCCCAGACCTTATCAGCTGTATTTTGTAGAGAAGGGAATTCTTTCCAACAGGGGTGAACAGTTTTTTTCCATGCCTCAGACAGAAAAAAGTAAATTTCTTGAAGAAGTGACACGGAATAATAATGAATTACTGAAAGAAGTTTACAAACCGGTTCTGAATAACTGGATTTCTAATTCCGGGTTTTCGTTTCCTTCGGGACATGCTCAGACATCATTTTATTTTGCGGTAATATTCAGTTACGTTTTTTTTAAAACTTTCAGGAAAGAAAAAAGATACCTTGGTTTTGTTCCGTTTATCTGGGCAATACTTGTTTCGCTTTCCAGAGTAATACTTGGATTCCATTATCCTGCAGATGTCATAGCCGGGGCACTGGCAGGAATGTCTTCGGGATTCATTGCAATATCATTTCCTGCTTTGTCAAAATTTTCAGGAAGAGGATCTGTAAAAAATTCAAAAAACTTTTAAAAGATCATGGATAATAATCAGGACTATATTCTCGGCATAAATCAGACCGAACTGGAAAGGCTTGAATTTCAGCATAAAGTCTGGAAGAAAATGACAGATGATTTTCTGGACCGAACAGGAATTCAAAAAGACTGGAAATGTCTTGATGCAGGAGCCGGTCCTGGATTTGTTTCAGCAGATCTGAGAAACCGTGTCGGAGCTTCGGGCGAAGTAACTGCTTTAGAACCTTCAAAAATGTATCTGGATCATTTCAGAAATTACTGCCGAAGTAAGAACTGGAAAAATATTAGGTTCATTTACGGAAATGTCGAAGATTCACATCTTGAAAAGGATCATTATGATTTTATATTTCTGAGATGGGTAATTGATTTTGTCAGCGAACCAGAAAATTTTCTTTTAAAGTTAATGCAAAGTCTGAAGAAGGGCGGGATCATCGGAATTCAGGACTATGCTTACGAAGGAATTGCTCTCTTTCCTAAAGGAGGTGCTTTTGACGGCATAACCGGAATTGTAAGAAATTATTACGGAGCCGGAGGCGGAGACATTTATTTTACGACAAAAATTCCGTCCGTATTCAGAAAAAACAATATTGAATTGCTGGAATTTTCTCCCGTAAGCAAAGCCGGAGGAAATGAAAGTGATGTATTTGAATGGGCTTACAGATTCTTTAAAATTCATCTTCCCATCATGGCCGGCAAAAATATTATCAGCAGGAATGAGTGCGACGAACTGCTGAAAGATCTTAATGATCACAGGAATAATCCTGATATGATTTTTTTCTCACCTCTTATAGTTAATATAGCCGGCAAGAAACTTTAAATTTATATTCAATAATTGGAAAGCGATACAAATCTGTCAAGACCGATTTTCGCCAGACCTATCTGGCTTTTCTGAGGACCTCCGTTTAATGGAGGAGGAGGATTTCCGTTATTGAAATGTTTGAAATTAAATCCGTTGTAATAGATATAATATTCATTTCCGATCTGAACCGGCACTCCTATGGTATAAACCATCTGGTCATCCCAGCTTCCTTCTTCACCATAACTGATAAACGGCATTGTGTTTCCGCATCTTACAAAATTTATTCCGTCTCTTGAAAACAACAGTGCTATAAAATTTGTATTGTCAGTTCTTGTGGGATAAGGAGGATTTTCATCACCGGATTCATTCAGTCTCAGAATACCCGCAAATCCCCAATAAACACTGTCTTTAAAAAGAACTGTCATGTTGTATATCTGAGTTGTTTTTATATCAGTAGGTTCCGGCTTTACGACAGTACCTGTATAAGTCCAGTTGATCCAGTCATCACTTACATATCTTCCCACCTTTCTTATTCCGAGAGAATCCCTGAAATAACCGAGATATTTTCCGATTACCGGATTCCAGCCTGAACTGGATAAATCTTCTCCGCTGTGTCTGACAGGATTTCCTGCGTACGGAATCCAGAGCAGTCCGTCATAAGAAAATGAAACATTTAATTTGCTGTTGGCAGCGGACGTATGAGTATTGTATATGGATTTATACCTTCTTGTTGAATCTGACCTGTTGTATAAGGAGTCATCAACGACAGTTACTACGCCTCTTGGAATCGCATCAGTCATAATATTATTATTCATGTTTCCGTTATACTTAAATGATTCAAGATTCGGTCTTGTCCAGTCTGTACCGTTCAAGGATTCATAATAAGCAGGAAAACCGCCGAGACTGTTACTTACGGACAGCCACATTTTATACGACATCTGATTTGTGAAAATACTTCTGGAGTATGCAATATTGCTGTAAGTGGTAATAATAAAATTACCTTCCCAGGGTTGTGTCGGGGAAATTACAGGTTCAGGATTTTTAACGGGATTATGCATTTTTCTCTGAACCGGAATTGAGTTTGCAAACATAAGTGTATCTGCAAAAAATTGTTTGTAACTGCCGGCTTTAAATCCGCCGAAAGAACTGTCAATACCTGAGATGCTGTTTTGAAACTGAATAGAATAAAGATCGGCATTTGTCATTCTTATGCGGAGATAAACAGGAGTATTCACAAGAGAAGAGAGATTGTTTCCGCCGTTCCATGTAACAATGTGAGAGAGATTGTTACCTGTTGCAGGTATGCAGTTTTCAGCAGAAAAATCATTGAAGGGATTTCCGTTTTGATCCTGAAGTTCGAATTCTATGCTTCCGTTTGTACCGGTTTCGTAATTTACTACAAGCTTATTTCCGGTAAAAGTAAATAATTTTGATTTAAAATCAGCCTGCAATCCCTGAGGGAGTTCTCTTCCGAGTCTCGACATCAGTCTTATCACAGCATTGTAATGAACAATCTGCTGAGGGATGCTGAAACTTCTTCCGATTGAATAACCTCCGAGTCTCAGAGCGGAGAAGTTTGTAACTCCCCCGTTGTCATTAAAAGCGCCGATTGTGATGCTCTTGTTTGGTTCACGGACAGAAACGTTCTGAGCATTCAAAAGTTGATTATTCCTGTAGAATGCATTAACCGACTGAGAGGAATTTCTCTGTACCATTATATAATTCCTTGATGATGGAATTGTCAGCGAATTTTCAGAATTTGAATTGACTGAAAAATATGTATTGCCGTTTAAGAATTTCGGATAAAAATAAAATCCGTCTGAGATTGATCTGCATCCGAATCTTCCCGGATCAGTTGTATCTGACATGCTGTATATCATTAAATGAGCATCGTTGAGACCGATCTCGTCAATTAAATAAGGATTAAAACCTGTTTCAATATATCTGTTTAATGCATTTCCTTTTAATCCGCTTTCAGGACCTGTCTGTGAGTAATCAGAAGAGGAATAATTATTATTGACATCTTTGCTGAATCCGTAAGGAACAGCATTGCCGTTTCCGTTTACAAAAACCGGAACGAATGAAGCATTAAAATCCCCGCAAAACCAGTTTTCTCTTAAAAGCAGGGATCTGATATTCATATTCTGAAATTTCAGTCCCTTAACTTCCTTGATATAATCATCAACAGCGGAAATTATACTGTCTGAAACGGTTCCCCCGGCAGAGTTGACTCTTTCAACCCAGCTAATTGTTTCAGTATCGAGAGATTCCGGATTTATAAATGATTGTAAACTGCTTTTAGTGGTAAATGAAAAGAATAAAATCGAAATGAAAAAAAATGTCAGAACTTTTAGCAAAATCTTTATACTCCCTCTGAATAATTAATAAATAAAATTTCTTTGGGGTAATGTTATAATCATAAAGTTTTTCTTATTAGTCAAGTCATTATACTAAATTAAATTCATCAAATAATTTAATGAGTTCAGTCACTCTTGCCATTCTCGGACTCCAGCTCTTCCTTACTTTTCTGAAGTTCTGCTGATACTTCAGGGCTGACGACCGGATACTGAAGATTCAGTGATTCAAACTGTTTGTCAATAATATTTGTGATTGCAAGCCTTGTAAACCATTTGTCATCTGCAGGTATGATAAACCATGGAGCATAATCGGTTGAAGTATTGCTAATTGCTTCTTCGTATGCTTTCTGATAATCTTTCCAGAATTTTCTTTCGGATATATCACCGGGAGAAAACTTCCAGTTTTTTTTAGGATCATCAATTCTGCTGATGAATCTTTTCTTTTGTTCTTTTTTTGACATATGAAGAAAAAATTTCAGTATTACTGTTCCGTTCTGGGAAATGTTTTTTTCAAATCTTTTGATCTGTTTGAATCTTTTTTCCCAGAAATCATCCTTAATGTCTTCAACAGAATTTATCCCCGGTAAATTTTCATTCAGAATATATTCAGGATGAACTCTTGTTACCAGGACATTTTCATAATGTGAACGGTTAAAAATACCTATTTCGCCCCGTGCAGGCAGAGCTAAGTAATGTCTCCAGATGTAATCGTGATCAAGCTCTGTTGAAGAAGGTGTTTTAAAACTACTTACCTTTACACCGGAAGGATTCATTCCTGACATTATATGTTTAACTGCACCGTCTTTCCCTGCTGCGTCCAGTGCCTGAAAAATAATCAGTATGCTGTACTGATCATGCGCATATAGTTTATCCTGCATTTCAGAAAGCCTGAGTTTGCCTTCTTCGAGTAATTTTATTCCTTCTTCTTTATTCAATATACCCTCTTTGTATTCAGTATCAAAATCTTTCAGGGATATTTTAGTATCAGGTTTTACCAGATATTTGTCAGTATTAATAAAATTGTCCTTCATTAATGATTTATTAGTTTAAAAAACAAAACCTGTCCGCAAAGTAATATCAGACAGGTTTTGTTAAATTTTTCAGAATTCAAGTACAGTATTAAAGAATAATCTGCCCAGACTGTTTGAGACTGTTCCGTCGTAATTCACTGTGAAATCCCCGTCAAACTTTGTCATCTGGTAACTCAAACCGAAACCGAGAACTTTTGCAGGTCTGTAGAATAAACCGAGTATCAGAAGAGACTGCTGATCATTGCTGCTGTTAAATCCCTTTGCTGAAACCAGAGCGTCATTTGCAGTGTTCGGATCAAAAACATCATATCTTGCAGTCAGGGATAATTTTTCGTTCAGACTTTCAACCGGAGGGTTAAACTCCATGAATGCAGAAATTCCCCTGGCGTCAGTTGTTCTAGAAGCGTCTGTTATATCTGATACTGGATCTTCATTGTTCTGTACGCTGAATTCGCCACCTAATTTGATGAATCCTGCTTTTTTAAAATTATATTTTGCACTGATCATTCCGCCGAATCTGTTTCTTTTGTACTGTGCTCCAGTATAATTTTCACCTTTATCGAGTTTGCCCAGATATACAAATCCGCCTAAAGTGAGATCTGAAATTCCGTCTAATCTGAGTTTTCCTTCTTTTTTATATTTCTCTGTCTTATCTGCCAGATATTTTGATAGGGGGTATATAAAACTTGTTATCTGTACATCCTTGAATCTGTTATCAAAGCTAAGATTTCTAAAACCGTTTCCGTTGACAATGGCAATATACAGATCAGCATACTTTTCAGGTAATGTTAACTTCGCCGTTAAGCCGAGATCTGCAGTCGAAAAGTAAGTCGAAGTGGTCTTTAAAACAGTGTTGCCTGATTTAACAGCTGATGTAACCCACGGATAATCAGTAAGTGTTTTTGAAACAAATCTGTATCCCCAGTATTTGTCCATATTCGGTACCCATTGATTTGAATTAACACCAAGAGTAAAAGTTAGTGATGTTCCGTTTTCAATTGAAAACGGAGTATAATCAGCATAAGCAAATTTTATCTGATAAGCATACTGTGTTTTTCCTCCTCCGTCAGTAAAGGAATAAAAGTCCGGAGTGAGTCTTGCTTTAATCTGAGGAGTTAACACTGCTTTTAAATCTATATAAGCTCTGTCAATATAAAATGTGTTTTTACTTATTTCGAACTGGTGTGCAGTCGGCTTGTAACCAAAAGCTGAGTTGTTGTCAATTCCGACTGCAGATGTATCTAATCTGGAAATGAAATCTGCATTGTCAATATTATACTGCCATCCTGAAAAAACTATACCGCCGAGAGTATAAGATGGTTTAAATTCATCTTTGCCCTGTGAATACAAAAATGAATTAAAAGGAGTGATCAGCAAAACTATAAAAAGTATTTTAATTGTTTTCATTTGATAATTCTGATTGTTAATTTTACAAAGATAATCTTATTATTAATGATTAAAAATGACATGAATCATACATTTTATGAATTTAATAATGTATATTTGAACGGAAACAAAACATGATATTTTAACATTTTCAGACGGATCAATATCCGTGTATTGAGTTTGCGGATTGTATTAGGAAATACAAAAATATTGATTTAATTCATTTTATCCAAAAATTTTTGCTCTTATCAATAATTACTTGACTTAATACAGACTTTTGTATAATTTCATAAAAAGAATTTCGGATAATAACAAAAGGAGTTTAATATGAATGATTTTGAAAGCCTGGATTTTTTTGGAGAAGAGGATTCTAACCGGGGTGAGAAGCGAAACAGAAAGAACGAAGAACTTGAAAAAATACTGAAACTTGAAGAAGAAACCAAAAAGAGTTTTGATGCTGAGAATTTAGAACAGATAATAAACTTTTATTATGACAACGGTGAATTTGAAAAAGCCCTTAGTTATGTAAATGTTCTTCTTGATATTTATCCTTACTCCACTGATGCATGGCATAAAAAAGCTCTTATTCTCGACAGTCTTGGAAAATTTGAGGAAGCAATAGAATATTTTGATAAGGCAATACTTCTCGATCCAACCGATACGGAAGTTTTTATAAATAAAGGCATTACTCTCGATAATTCCGACAAATATGAGTTTGCTCTTGACTGCTTTTCAAGGGCTATTGATATGGAACCTGAAAACACTGATGCGATCTTTAATATGGGGCTTACTTATGAAAAAATGGAAAAATTTATTGAAGCTTCAGAGTGTTTCAAAAATGTTTTAAAAATTGACAATTCTCACAAAGATGCTTATTACGAACTCGGATACTGCTATGATTTTCTTGATATGCTGGGAGAGTCCGTGATTTCTTATGACAAGCACCTTTCTTTTTCACCGATGAATTACACTGCCTGGTATAACAGAGGCATAGTATTAAACAGAACCGGAAAATTTCTCAAAGCAATTGAAAGTTATGAAATCTGCATAGCTTTAAAAAATAATTTTTCTTCCGCCTGGTACAACTGCGGCAATGCATATGCTTCAATCGGAAGATTGCATAAAGCTATTGAATGTTATGAAACCGCCATTAAACTGAAAAAAAATGATTCCTACACTCTGCACAACATGGGAAACGCTTATGAAGAACTCGGGGATTTTGAAAAAGCCATTGGATATTTTACGGACGCGATTAAAATCGACTCTCATAATTATGAATCTTATTACGGAAGAGGCAACTGCTTTTTCAGTTTAAAAAAATATGAAAAAGCGATAGATGATTTCAATTCTGCTCTTATACTCTGTAAAGACTATTCTGAAATCTGGTATCTCAAAGCTGATTCTGAGCATGCCATTGGTAAGTATGCTGATTCTATCAAAAGTTATGAAATGGTTGTAAAATTAGAACCGTCTAATTATGACGCCTGGTATGATTACGGCTGCGCTTTGCTGGATGCAAAATTATATGACCAGGCATTGAAATCTTTTGATAAGGTAATCAAATACAATCCCAACTGGGCTGAACCTTATTATGAAAAATCAAAAATCAGTTTTATTAAGGAGGATGTTGAAAACGGAATTGAAATGCTCGAAAAAGCTTTCACTCTTAATCCGGAAGACAGATTCGAATATAATTTCAGGAATGACTGGAAAAGAATTCTGAAATTCCTAATGGAAAGATAGCTGCTTTCTTCTTTTAATTTGTTTTGAAATACCTTTCAATAAAAATTTAATGAGTTTTTAATACCGAAGATTTTCTTACCGTTAATTTTGCAGCAAGCTTTATCGCAGAAACTGTACTTGAAGGATTTGCCGCTCCGATACCGGCAATGTCAAAAGCCGTTCCGTGATCAGGTGAAGTTCTGATTATATTCAGTCCGGCAGTAAAGTTTACTCCATTCTCAAATGAAATCATCTTAAAGGGAATAAGTCCCTGGTCATGATATAAAGCAATTGTAATATCAAATTTCCTGTATGTTTGAGCTGCAAAATATGCGTCAGAAGAAAATGGTCCCCTGAGATTAAACCCCGCAGAATTCATTTTTTCAATTAACGGATTTATGACATTGATTTCCTCTTTTCCGATAAGGCCACCGTCTCCTGCATGCGGATTCAGAGATAATACGGCTATCTTAGGATGATTAATCCGGAAGTCTTTTACAAGTGAATTGTTTACCGCAAGTATTTTTGAAAATAGAAGTTTCTCCGTCAGTTTTTTGCTTACTTCTTTTAAAGAGATATGACCTGAAACTAATGCTACAGAAAATTTATCCGAATGCAATATCATAGCGGTCTCTCCGGAAGAAGTAATTTTTGTCAGCATTTCCGTATGTCCGGGATAATTATATCCGCCGAGATTCAAAGCTTCCTTCGAAACCGGTAATGTGATCATTGCATCAAATTCGCCTTTCATACAAAGCTCAGCTGCCTTCTTTACCGAATCTCCCGAAAATTTTCCTGTCATCTTATCTGTTTTTCCGGGATTGATTCTCATTCTTCCCGGCAAAGGAACTTCTATAATGCTGTTTTTGTCAATTGCCGGTAAGTTTAACAGAGAGGAATAATGATCGAGGATTATTTTTGATCCGGCAATTTTCAGATCATATTTTTCTGCAAAAGTTTTCTTTGAAAATATCTTCAGAATGATTTCGGGACCAATACCGTTCGGATCGCCTGTGGTAAGTATCAGTTTAGGTTTAGTTGCCGGCATTTTCTATTCGTCCTTCACATGAGTGATTTCGGCATCTGCCCATAGTCCTTCAAGATTATAAAATTTCCGCGTACCTTCAAGAAAAATATGAACAACCACATCCACGAAGTCAAGCAATACCCAGCTAAGATTAGCATAACCTTCATTATGCCATGGCCGCTCATCTATATTTTTTGTCTGTTCTTTTACATAATCCGAGATTGCTTTTACCTGAGTATCAGTAGTCACGGAACAGATAACAAAATAATCCGTGATTGTTGTTAGTTTTTGCAGATCCATAACTACAATATCCGAACCCTTTTTCTCAAGGATAAAATCAGCTATTTTAAAAGCAAGTTCTTTTGAATTCATAATTTTTTACTTCTTCTTTTCCAGAAATGGTTTTAATTCTTTAAAATCCTTCCCTATAACAATTGTAACATCAAGATAAAGACTGTTATTTGTCTGAGGTATAATGTTTCTTTCATTCACACCTAACAGCATTGCTACTTTTTTTGATTTATTCACATCTCCGCTTCTGTCAAGAATAAGAGTTCTCTCAACATTCTGTGATTTGTAATTTCCGATTTCCACTACATCTAGATTATTTTTTCTGAGATAATCCGTAATTTTTGTGGCGACTCCGTTTTCACCCGAGCCATTCTGAACATCAAGCTGAATAGTAAGATTGGGCTGATTAGTAAGGGATTTGGATGTGTCGGTGATTTCCTTTATGCTTTTATCGGTTTTCAGAGAATTATTGATCAGTGAAAATCCGAAATAAGCAACAACTACAAGAAATAATATTATAGCTCCGTTTAAAATATAATTAAGTAAATTATTCTTCAATCGTAATTAAGTTTTTTTCTGAAACAAAAAAACCGAAAGTAAGCTTTACCTCCGGTTTTAATAAATTTCATGAAAATAAGTTTATCTCCAAGCCGGATCGTAAAATCCGTTATAACCCGAATTGTTCATAAATGGGTTGCTTAAATTTCCGAAATAATCGCTTTCATCATACTTTCTGTACTGAAAATTTATTGAAGCATTATCGGAAATTCTGTAGTTCAATGAAGCTCTCGATAAATATACACCGGATAGATTCTTCTGTAAAGAATTTGAATAATCAGATCCTAAACCCGAAGAAGCAAACGGAGAATACTGGAATTTAACATCAGCGCTGATATCAAGCTTGCTTGAGATTTTGTAATTCATTGAATTGATATAGGATGTCAGAGATACATTTCCGTATGCTGAAGTCATCATCGAAACATTAAATGAATGTCTCATCGAGAAATTTTTCGGATTAATAAAACCGAGTAACAGATTACCGGAGCTTTTGTTAAATGATGAGGGTTTGTTATCGTCGTACCCTTTGAATTGCGAAAAAGAATTATTTGAAAATATTAATAATGTGAATATTAGAGAGATTATTTTTTTCATTAGTCAAATTTTGTTATTGTAAAATACCTTTTTTAGTGTAAAAATGTCAATGATAAACACTGTGCTGAATGTTAAAACCGGTACATCCGTCCAAAACGTTTAATT
>JAFDZQ010000019.1:0-15830 GCA_018266895.1 Bacteroidota bacterium | reverse complement strand
GAAATTTTTGCTTAACGCAATTGCTCAGAATTTCTTAACGGCAATTTCTCACAGGCGGGTTTGTTTTAATTAAGAATAATTAAATTTGAATTACATTTAAAAAACAAATGAAAATTACATATTCAAAAATATTTTGGACGGCAGAGTAAAACCGGCATTAAATATTCTTACTAAAAGAATAAATCTATATTTAATATGAATAACTAATTGGAATCATTAAAGTTCAGCTTTCTGATCATTTCATAAACTGCGATTCCGTAAGCAACTGATACATTCAGGGATTGTTTCATACCCAGCATTGGTATTTCGAAAGAAGTATCTGCAATATCTATGATTTCTTTTGATACGCCTGAAATCTCATTTCCGAGTATCAGACAGACAGGAAAATCTTCTTTTCTGATGTTCCAGATGAGATTTTTTTTATCAGTTATTTCCAGAACCGCTATTTTTATTCCTTCGGACTTAATTTTTTTTACGGCTTCCAGAGGATCTCTTTGATATTCCCATGGAACAGTTTCTGTAGAGCCCAGAGCCACTTTTTCTATCTCTTTTCTGGGAGGATAAGGAGTGTATCCGGTCAGATACAGTTTTTCTATGAAAGCTGCGTCAGAAGTCCTGAATATAGCACCTACATTGAAAATGCTTCTTATGTTGTCGCAAAGAGCATAAACAGGGTTACGCCTGTACTCACTTATTAATTCAGCTTTTTTTCTGTCCTTTTCAATTTCGGAATGTGAAAGTTTTCGCATTTTATATGATTTTTTCTATGAATAACTTATCAGTAGAAATTCCGCAAGATTATTTATTCAAAATTTCAAAGTAAATTAAAATAAACAATTCAATTATTAATTTGTCTGAAACAATAAATATTACGGATGAAATAAAAAACTTTTTCTCAAACGACGGGATTCTTTCCAGGAATTTTGAAAACTATGAATTCAGAAAATCTCAGGAAGAAATGTCAGAATCAATTCTGAATTCTCTTGAATCAAAGTCACATATTATAATTGAAGCTCCCACAGGAATAGGTAAAAGTTTTGCATACCTTGTTCCATCTGTTTATTATGCCAAGAAAAACGACAGGAAAGTAATTATCTCCACTTATACCATAAATTTACAGGAACAGCTTATCAACAAAGATATTCCGTTTCTTCAGAAAAACCTGCCGATAAAATTTAAAGCTAAACTACTTAAGGGAAGGAATAATTATCTTTGTCCAAAAAGACTTGCAAGAGCAATGGATTCCTCTAACACTCTTTTTGAAACGGAAGAGCAGCTGAATCTTGAGAAAATATATAACTGGTCAAAAAGAACTGCAGACGGAACAAGGTCAGATATTAATTTCGCCGTTAATGAAAATGTATGGGATACCGTCTGTTCCGAAAGAGGAATCTGCACGAACAAATCCTGCGGCGGCGTAGATACGAAATGTTTTTATCAGAAAGCAAAGAGGGAACTTGCAGATTCAGATGTCATAGTAGTCAATCATCATTTGTTCTTTACTTTGTTTGACGGAGTATCAGATGACAGGGAAGGGTTCCTTTACAGAAATGATTTTGTGATATTCGATGAAGCGCACACTGTAGAATCTGTAGCTACAGACCATATTGCACCGAGAGTTTCAAGGGAAATGCTGAAATATCATCTTCTGAAACTGTACAATCAGCAGAAGAAGAAGGGGTTTCTTCTGACACTTCCTTCACTGCACATTCAGGTGATAATAGAAAATCTGCTTGAACTTAACCGTGAATTTTTTTACAGACTGAGAAATAATCTTTTTCCCTCCGGAGATGCAAAGCCCGGAAGTCTTACTGCAAGAGTTTATGAAAAGGAAGTAGAGGAAAATATTCTGAAACCCGAGCTCGATAATCTTCTGAAAAATCTGAAAGCGCTGAGATTCGCCTGCAAAAACGAAGATCAGGAAAATGAACTAAATGAATTCATAACAAGGTTCACTGAATTCAACTATGTAGTGGATGAATTCCTTCATCAGAAAAAAAACGAAAAGGGAAATAACTTTGTATACTGGGCTGAGATCGCATCCAAAAAACCCGATTCCAACGTTAGCATCTGTTCAGCTCCCGTCGATGTTTCCGGTTTTTTCAGGGAAAATATTTTCAGGGAAAACAACTCTGCTGTTTTTACCAGCGCATCCATTACCATTAATAATGAATTTGATTATTTTAAAAAAAGAATCGGCGGCGAAAAAGCAGATGTTTTAAAACTGGAATCTCCTTTTGATTTTCATAATCAGGTAAAGATTTACATTCCGAGAAATATTCCGGAGCCTTTAAAATTCAATACTGAAGACTACAATGAAAAAATCAGGGAATGGATACTGTATTTCATCAGGATCACAAAAGGAAAAGCCCTCGTGCTTTTCACGAATTCGAATTTGCTGAAAAGCATCGGGAATGATCTCAGCGAAATACTTTCCGGTGAAAATATAAAACTGTATCTTCAGGGATCAGGCAGTTCAAGAAGCACATTGCTGAATAAATTCAAAAAGGAAATCAATTCTGTTCTTTTCGGACTCGACAGTTTCTGGATGGGGGTGGATGTACCGGGAGAATCACTGAGCAATCTGATAATAACCCGTCTGCCATTTCAGGTTCCGTCTCATCCGGTTGTTCAGGCAAAGATGGAATTTATTGAGAAAAACGGAGGAAACAGTTTTCTGGATTATTCATTGCCTGAGGCCATATTAAAATTCAGACAGGGGATAGGAAGACTTATACGGCACAGATCGGACAAAGGAATAATTGCCATCCTTGACAGCAGGATTATAACAAAACCTTACGGGAAATATTTTTTCGGATCGATTGAAGAATGTGATGTTGAAATACTGGAATGATTTCAATTCAGATGTTTATATTTTGAGAAATAATATTCCATTTTTCTGTATATCCGTTAATATTTTCTTCTTGTTTAATGAGGCATTTATAATCCATTTAAACTGTAAACTCAATTTGTTATTTTTTAAAAAGAAATTTCAGAATCATAAGCACCTTTAATAAAATGGAAAATCAAAAACTTCAGTTACTTACACCTAATAATCAGGAAAACGGTTCACGTAAAAAAGAAACAGAATACTCAAAAAACCTCTATGCAGACGCCAGGTCATGCGCCGTAAAGATACTTTGCAGATGTGAACGGACGGATTCTTACCTTGAAAAACTGATAGACGCAGAACTGAGAAATGATACGCTTAATGATTTTGACAAAGCGCTTCTGAATGAAATTTCACACGGCGTTATCAGGTGGATGAGAAGATTAGACTGGTTCCTGAACGGATTTTACAGAGGCAATTACGAAAAATGTCTTCCGGAAGTCCGCAATGCCATGAGAGTAGCGCTTTATCAAATATTGTTTCTAAACAAAATTCCTTATTCAGCTGCAGTAAATGAAGCCGTGGAATTCATCAAAAGGATTCACGGCGAAAAGCATGCAGGAGTTGTGAACGGATTACTAAGAACTATCATAAGAACTCTTGAAAATTTAGTCTGGCCGACAAGAGAAATTGATGAGGTGAATTATCTCGGCATTATTCAGTCCCACCCTAACTGGATGGTAAACAGGTGGATAAAGAGATTCGGTTTTGATGAAGCCGTAAAGTTATGTGAAGAAAACAACAAAAGACCAGTTATGGCTCTCAGAGTCAACAATATCAAAATATCAACTTCAGATTTTGAAGATTATCTCAAGGAAAAAAATTTATATTACCGTAAGGGGAATTATCTTGATAATTTTTTTACAACCAAAACAATGTCGAAAATTTACACAGATGAATATTTCAGACAGGGATTTTTTTCAATTCAGGATGAAAGCGCAGGTCTTGCTGCAAAACTGCTTTCACCGGAAAAAGACGAACTTATTATTGATGTATGTTCAGCGCCCGGAGGCAAGACTTCGTATATGTCTGAAATGATGAACAACGAAGGCCTTATAATTGCAGTTGAAAAGTATTTGTCAAGAATAGAGGTTATGAATAAAAATTTTGAACGGCTCGGCGTAAAAAACGCAAAAGTAATTCATGATGATATCAGTGATCCGAGAACAGCGGATTTAAAGGATTCCCTGATCGGGAAAGCTGATAAAATCCTTGTTGATGCTCCGTGTTCAGGACTCGGTGTATTATCCAAAAAACCGGATATTAAATGGAAGCGTGAACCGGATGATATTTTCCAGTTGCAGAAGCTTCAGACGGAAATTCTTGAGAATTCATTAAAATATCTAAAACCGCAGGGAGCAATTATTTACAGCACCTGTACAACCGAATCAGAAGAGAATATGAACATTGTCGAAAATTTTCTGAGAGTTCATCCCGAATTTTCAATCGAAAATGCATCTGCATTTGTTCCGGAAAAAGCAGTAAACAAAGATGGCTGCATTGAACTTTTTCCGCATATACACAATACCGACGGAGCATTTTCCGCCAGACTCGTAAGAAGAAATTAAATATCACTGGCCCTGATATTTTTCGTAAGCATTAATTATGTCTTTTACAAGCTTATGTCTTACTACATCCGATTTTTCGAAATACAGAAATGAAATATCCTCGACATTTTTCAGTATATCCTGAATCTGAACCAGTCCTGACATTTCTCTCTTAGGAAGATCAATCTGAGTAATGTCTCCTGTAACAATAGCTTTGGAATTCGGACCCAGTCTTGTCAGAAACATTTTCATCTGAAGTGAAGTCGAATTCTGCGCCTCATCTAAAATCACAAAAGCATTGTTTATCGTTCTTCCTCTCATATAAGCAAGAGGTATTACTTCAACAACTTTCTTTTCAATATAAGTCTCAAGCTTTTCAAACGGGATCATCTCTTCAAGAGCGTCATAAAGAGGTCTGAGATACGGATCTACTTTTTCAGAAAGATTGCCGGGAAGAAATCCCAGGCTTTCCCCTGCTTCAACAGCCGGTCTTGTAAGAACTATTCTGCTTACTTCTTTATTCTTCAGTGCTGCAAGAGCAAAGGCAACTGCAAGATAGGTTTTACCCGTTCCCGCCGGGCCGATAGCAAAGACAATATCGTTATCCTTTACCTTCTTTAAATATTCCAGCTGATTGGAAGTCCTTGGTTTAATAAAATCATTCTTTTTAAAAAGGATGACGTCCTTTATTTCACTTTGAGAAAATCCGAGCTGTTCCCTGAATTTATCGGTTTTATCTTCTTCTGAATCAATTAACTCCAGAACAAGTTTAACATCTCTGGGATAGATACCACCGTGTCTTTTTTGCAAAAAAATCAATTCATTCAGTACCTTCTCTATAGTTTCGATTTCTGATTCTTCACCTTTAAGATAAATTGTATCACCTCTGAAGACTATTGTAGAATCAAAATTATCTTTGATCAGATTCAGATTTTCATCATTGATACCTGAAAAATTTATCAGATCTATTCCCGTAAGCGGAAGTCTTTTTTCTATAATATTCAATAAATTTATTTAAAATTAAAAAACCCTTACACCATTTTCAGATGTAAGGGTTAATATTAAATTTTATATATTACCAAAACAAATTACTTATTTCTTTTTGGTAGTATCTTTTTTCATTTCTGTTTTTTTCGTATCAGTACTCTTGGTTGTACCTGTATCTGATTTCATCTTTCTTACTTTCTTTGTTCCTCTGTAAGAATTTGCTTTTTTCATTGCTTCTGTCTTCTGAGCTTCTGTTAAAGCAGGGATTTTTAAGACTTGTCCCGGATAGATAAGATTCGGATTCGGGATAGTTTTAGCAACTTTAGGCGGAGCACTTACGACGCCGTTTTTGTTAGCTTCCCAGATTGCAGGCCATAATTTTGAATTGCCATAGATATTTTTCATACCGGCAATTTTGTATAAACAATCACCTTTAACAACTGTGTAACCTGATGCATCTCCGGTTTTACCTTTGCATTCGGCAATTTTTTTCTTCATTGAGTTGTATCTGTCCCAGAATTCAGGTAAACATTTCATTCTGTTATTCATACCTGCATCTGTTAAATACGGCCACATATTTTTTTCTATGTCTGCTGCATCTTCAGGTCCTTTGCATGCATTAACTCTTTTTTCTGCATCTGCAAATTTTGATTTGTATGCATCATATTCAGATTTTGAACCGACACCTGCCCACACTGCATTAACTGCATTGTTTGCAACTTCTGTTTTTGAATCTAAAGTCTTTTTTAAACCATCAATCTCAGTATTGAGTGCATTGAGTTGATTTGTTAGATCTGTCTGCTTGGCTGTGTATTCATCCATTTGCGCCTGCCACATGTCCTCGTCCATTTCCACTTCTTCTCCGTTTGTGTCATCATCATCATCATCATCCTGTGCAAAACTGGCTTTTGCAAATACTGCCAAGGAGAAAACCATCATAAATACTAATAATTTATGAAATTTCATTTTTTAAGTCTCCTTTTTTTAAACTTAGTTTTTAAAATTTTTTAAAAAAATAATTTTTGAAAATAAAATCTTTGGAAAGATATTACGGACAGTTTTTTCTCATTTGATCCGCAATTCCCTGCCATTCCTTAATTTTTGCTTCTTGGTCAGCAATTTGCTTTTGCAGTCCTGACTTTTCGTCATTTTTTGCATTGACTTGTGATTGAAGCGCATCAACTGCAGCTTTCAAGTCATTTAACTGTTGAATTTGCTCCTCATCTACACCGCCACCGCAACCAACTAAGAAAGTTGATCCGCCGAGTGTTACTACTGTGAGCAGGATGAAAAACAAGTTTTTCATTTTTGCCATTTTTAAAACCTCCTGATTTTTATTTGGCATTTTATTAAATAGGGTTAATTTACATTGCAAAGTTAATCTAAACAATTTGATATGTCAAGTCATATTCCAAAAAAAAAGACACAATTTGTTTAAATTATGTCTGTTTTTTATAAATAATAATGTCTGTACAAAAAACTATACACGCCGCTTATCTGTCACCGCGTTCCTCAAAGAAATCTCCGATTTTAAGTCTCATATTCACAAGTATTGTCATGAGTCCGAAACTGTTGTCCGGTTTTCTTCCGAACCTGAACGATGGTCCAATTGCAAATGAACTCAGTGCGAATCCTTCTCCGATGCTGGAAATCAACGGCTCGACAAGTATCTGGAAATTTCTTTTTCCGGATAAAGTAGCGTCAATTCTGAAGTCAAACTGTGAACCGGCAAATCTCAATTCCCTTCCGGAAAATCCAATATGCTTTTCACCAAAAAGCTGTGCAAAGTATATTTTTGATCGGGTCGCACCGAATGCTCTGAACGGAAATCTGAACTCATAATTTGTATAATTTCCTCTGATTACGTTATTTGGCATATCTAATCCGGTAGAAGTGTTTAATACTTTTACCGGACGGTCATAAAATTTTCCGGTGTCTATGGTTGTAAAGAATCCCATCTCAAAGAAATTTCCAAACGGAAGCACATAACTGAATGCAAGTCCGAGATCCGGGGCGAACAAATTATTGTAGTAAGCTAGATTCTCCGGTGATCTTGTATATTCATTGTCAGGAAGAGATCCGAAAGCAAGTTCCTTGATTCTGGTTGTTACTCCCACCTTAAATCCGAGTATGTGAAAAGATGTTCCGATAATGTCCGTTTCCATAGGTCCTGAATAAGGTGTACCAAGCTGAAAATCAAAACCTACTGATTTTTTTATAGGTATTCCGAGAGGATCTCCTCCGAAAATCTGGAAATAAGGACTTATGTATGCCGTTGTACTTAATATATCTCTTTCCCTTTCCGGCGGTGCAAGAGCTTCCTTGATTTTAATCTTTTTAAAAACATCAAAAAATACTGATGTGAAAGTAAGTTTTTTCTTGTTAAGATTTTCTTTGTTCGAACCCACCCAGTTAATTAAAGCTTTCTGAACATCTGCCGAAAGATCCGACCATAAAAATCTGGATGCATCCGGTGAAGTTTCGTCTCCTATCACAACATACTGGTTTATCGGGGAAGGATCCATAAAATTTGCAATGAAGACATAAGACTCAAGCTTAGGTTCGATATTCAGCTCGTCCTGAAGTTTTATAAACACACTGTCATCCTGAGCCCTGGCAAATATCTTAAAGTATTTCCAGGTTCTCGGATCGTCTTCCAACGCTGTCTGCGCAATTAATGAATTCTGCAGGAACAGAACAAGTACCGTAAAAAAAATAAAGAATATTGCAGAAGAAAATTTTAGATTTCTTATCATGTTGATTTGTTTTTTAATTGAATAATTTTTCACCATTCTCCAAACTGAAATACTCCGGATTGAGAGACATTATGCTGAGTTGCTATTCTATCTTTTACATTTATCTGAAAACTTACAGAGTAAGGCGCTTCCCTGTTTTCAGTGAAATTATCGAATGCGGATCTGGAATTCAGAAAATTCAATGTGACATCATAAACAAGCGGCCCGGACTGTTTAACTGTAACCGGCCCGGAAAATTTCACATCAAGCTGTCCGGGAAAATCATCCGATATTGTTACCCTGTAACCGACAGTTGACTGAAGATTTCTTACGGACACATCTTCTCCGGCTGGAACAAGTCTTTGAAATGCTATCTTCGGTTTCATATTTTCTTTTGTTGATACTGTTTTGGATACTCCGCCGCCTTTAAATATCAGGCTGTTCTGTCCTCCGAGCTGAAAAGTTCTTGACCCGCCGGGAGGAACCGTGGCTATCATAGAACCGTCGCTTCCGTAAATTTCTACTGTTACACTGCTCGGATTTGTTATTGTATTGGAGGTATATTGTGTAAATGTCTGAGGAATCTTAAAATCAAGTTCTCGCCCGATTTTTTCTTCTATTTTTTCCTCTTGTGATTTCTCCTGTATCTTCTCTTTGTTTTCAGCGATGTTAGATTGCTGCATTTGCATGCCGGGGGATGTTGTGTTCACTGTAATTGAAGGTGAGTTCATTTTCAGGACAGCAAGCTGCTGCTGAGCTTCCAGAAGCTTTTTCTGCATTTCTTCGGGATTTGAGAATTTCTGATTTGTGTCATACTTAATTTCAGGTACATAACCTCTTGCAAGAAGAGAATCAATCATTATCTTCAATGAGTCCGTATATGTCTTTTCCGTATCAGACACCTTGGGTATTACTTCAGTCAGATCAAGATTTGCTCCTTTTAATGCAAGCACAGAGATTACGAAAATGTATAATGACTGATAAATTATAAATTTTACGTCCCTGTTTTTTCTGGCGATCATGATATTGTTATTTGAAAATTAAAAAAGTATTTACCGTTTTCCCGAGATATAAACAAGGTTTTCAAGACTTTTCAGGACATTGTTGTCTTTCAGACTTCCGACAGTTTCGCTGATAATTTTGGATGTGCCTTCAAGTTCTTTAAGAATTTTTTCATCCGGCAGTTTCAGATTATTTATTTCACCTATGAGATTTTTAATACTTAAGCTCATCTGCTCAGTTGATTTCATTGTATCATATATTTTCTTCAAATGCTCTTCCGATACGGATGATTTTATTTCAACAGGTCCCTGTGAAAAATTGCGGAGAATAATTTTTTCTATAATGCTTTTTTGAAATGATGCCTGCTTCTGATAATAATATACTTTTTCGACATTTTTGATTTCTTCTTCCACTTCCTGATATTTTAATGCAAGCGCATCAAATACAGAATCAAATAATTTCGCAATGGCGAGTATAATTATTGATTTTATTTCAAACGGAACTGCAAATCCTAAAAATATTGAAGGTCCTTTTTCAATAGAAATAAGTAAAATAGCTGCGCCGAGCAACGGAAGCGCCGTTCCTATGCCGTCTACAATTCCGCTGTATCTGTCTATGTTCCTTGTTATAGAAGCTTCTGATGCTCCGTTCATCTTCATTTCTTTCATTATTGATGCATTTGCTCTGATTGCACATATAACAAATACAATGAAAACAACAAAAGGGTACCACCATAATGCAACCGGCTGAATATCAGAACCAGTCACAGGCTGTCCGGGATTTACAAATGCTGCAATGTTATTGAAAATATTTCCTATAAAGGGAACATCGGCTACTCCGATAAAAAACGAAAGTATCACAAGAATTATTGACGGTATAGCTGCTTTAAAAATTGTCATGAATCTGTCATCGTTAATCTTACCTATTTTTCTATTTATAATTTCCTGCTTAATGCCGGATAGTTCGTGATCATGCTTTATAATCGATTCGTAATCAACAATTCCATTGGCATCTTCATTTACCTTTTGTGACATTTTATCCCCGAAATCTTCCATAAAAGTTTATTTAATTTATATATTTTTTATTTGTGTTTAAAAATAAAGAAATTACATCCTAAAATCAAACTAATGCATTCTTAAACACATTAACCTGAATACTCATAACTTCTTTATTATTCAGCATCTTTCAGTTTTATCAATTTCCCTTCTTTGAAAGACATTATCTGCAGATTATGATTTGTTCTTTCCCTTATACTGATCTTGTTATGAAGTGAAACATAATTATGTAATTTTTCAAGAGAAGTGTTCAGATCTTCCCTGCTGAGATTATTCTCCGAAATTTTATCCAGTATGAGCTTCAGTCCGTCATATCCTAAATAATAATTTCTTATCTCCGCATCACTGAGTCCGGTTTTTTCATCTTTGTCTTTCAGATAAAAGTCAGAATCAAAATACAATTCCTTTATGTTTTGTTTATTATCAGTCAGTGTTTTTTCGTTGTTCCAGTCGCTTGATCCCAGTACTGGAATGTCAATTCCGGCTGCAGCATATTCTTCGCATATCTTTGGAACATCCGTATAATTTAAAACAGGAATGTATACTGCGTCAATGTAACCGGTTATTATTCCGGGTTTTATGCCGGAAACGGGGCTGGGATAAATTTTTAACGAGTCCATTATTTTTTCGGCATTTTTGCCGAATAATCTGTATATACTTACCGTTAATTTTGCATTTAGCAGAGAATCAAAATCAGAAAATCTCAATGATGCCTTCTTTAATTTATCATTCTGATTTGCCGTGAGATTTCCGAAGTCAATGAACTTGTCTTTCGAGAATATTATGTTGCTAATGCTTTCAAACTGTATCTTCAGAGGAAATGAATCCTTAACGTAAAATTCAGTGTCTTCTATTTTTCCGTTGTTCTTCTCAACTTCATCCCTGAAACTGTCAGCAAAATTTTTACCGTATGTATCTTCTGAAAGAATTATAAAATTCTTCATTCCCAGTTCTTTCATCGCGAATTTTGCCATTACTCTTCCCCTGATATCATAAGTGGGATTAAGCTGAAATACGTAGGGATTATTTTTCGCGAGAAAATTTACGGTTGCAGTAGGCGTAATTACAGGCATTTTATGAAATACGGCAGCTCCTGCATTGTTTATAAGCTCACTGCTGTAAACAGGTCCCAGAACAGCTATGACGGAATTGTCCGAACCGAATTTGTTAAGTATGTCAAGAGTTACCGACGGATCCCTTTTTGTATCTTCGACATCAATTGTCACGTTTGTCCTGGGTTTACTTTTTTTATATTCTTCAAGGGCATCATTTATTCCGCGTAACAGCTGCTCTCCGGTTTTCTTCTCGGAAGCATCAGAAGAGTTTGTCATCAGTGGAATTGCAACACCTATCTTAACCTGAGAAAATGAAACACTGACCCCGGAAAAAATTATTAAAAGCAAAACAAATATTTTCATTATGTAAGTTAATTTCATTCCCATTCTATTGTTGCAGGCGGCTTCGAGCTGATATCATAAACAACCCTGTTAACGCCTCTTACCGAATTAATTATTTTATTTGAAACATTCGAAAGAAATTCCGGATCAAAACCATAAAAGTCCGCCGTCATTCCGTCTCTTGAGGTAACAGCTCTGAGAGCGATAACATTTTCGTAACTTCTCTCATCACCCATTACACCTACAGTTCGGACGGGCAGAAGCACTGAAAATGCCTGCCAGATCCTTTCGTAAAGATTATTTTTTTTAAGTTCGCTTATGTAAATATCATCAACTTCCCGCAGTACATCAAGTTTTTCCTTTGTCACATTACTTAAGATCCTTATCGCAAGTCCCGGTCCCGGAAAAGGATGCCTTAAAATAAAATGTCCCGGCAGTCCCAATTTAATTCCGATCTCCCGTACTTCATCCTTGAACAATTCTCTGAAGGGTTCTATAAGTTTCAGTTTCATTTTTTCCGGCAGTCCTCCGACATTATGATGTGACTTAATTGTAGATGAGGGTCCTTTGAAGGAAACTGATTCTATTACATCAGGATAAAGAGTACCCTGAACAAGGAATTTCGCGTCTTTTATTTTCTTAGCTTCCTTTTCAAAAACTTCAATAAACGTTTTTCCTATGATCTTTCTTTTTTGTTCCGGATCGTAAATATCCTTAAGTCTTTTTAAAAACAGTTCTGTAGCATCAGTAAAAATCAGATTGAGTCTGTAATTCTTTTTAAAAAGCTCAATCACCTTCCTGCTCTCATTCTTTCTCATTAATCCGTTGTCTATGTGAATGCAGATCAGATTCTCTCCGATTGCTTTGCTTACGAGTATGGCTGCAACGGAAGAATCGACTCCTCCGCTGAGTGCGCAGATAACTTTGTTTTTTCCCGAAATTTTTTTTATCTGTTCAATTTTTGATTCAATGAAAGATTCGGGTTCGAAAAGATTTTTTATTCTGCAGATTCCGAAAAGAAAATTATAGATTATGGTCTTTCCCGATTCAGTATTGTTTACTTCCGGATGAAACTGCAGTCCGAAAATATTAAGCTTTGCATTTTCTATACTGCAGATTACGCTGTTAACGCTTTTCGAGGAAGGGACGAACTTATCCGGAAGTGTATCAACGGAATCTCCGTGACTCATCCATACATTAAGCTGATTGCTGACACCCTTGAATAATTCCGAATCCCTGAAAATATAAATTTTTGTCCTTCCGTACTGCCTCTGCTCCGATGACTTCAGCTTTCCTTTAAACAGATGACAAAGCAGCTGCAGACCGTAACATATTCCAAGTACAGGTATCTTATTTCCGATAATAAAATCAATATCAGCTTTTGATATTTTCGGGGACTCCTTTGAAAGAACACTTGCCGGACCTCCCGACAGTATCACACCTTTTATGTTGTAATCCTTCGACTTTTCCCGAAAGTATTTTTTAATATTGAGACTGTAAGGATGAATTTCGGAATAGACCTTCAGTTCACGGGTTCTTCTTGCGATTAGCTGCGTGTACTGTGAACCGAAATCAAGTATCAGAACGAGATCTGTTTTTTTCAAAATAAATTTTTATAATTTAGACGGTAAGTCTGAGTTTCCCATAGCCAGCAAGACAGCTCCGAATGCAGGCGGATGTTGTTTTGTGACAACTTCAACCGTTTTAAGCCTCTCAATTTCCTTTTTTAGTTTATCCGAAATCAGATTTTTGTTTTCAATTATGCTTCCTACGAAAGCAATTTTTATTTTCTTCCTCCTTCCTGAAATTCTCAGAAAAGATTTTATGTGTTCAAGCAGCGCTTCGGCTGTTTCATCTGCTATGATTCTGCTCAGAGGACAGTTCCTGCCGGCGCATTCAATGACGAGAGGAGCAATATTCTGAATCAGAAAATTACCGCGGAATATTTTTTCATTAAGATTCTTTTTTGTAATTCCCAATCTTTCTTCAAGAACTTCCGAAAGCAAACTTCTTTTTTTGCCGGCTCTGATTTCATCATATTCTTTGGTTATGAGATTGAGCGCTCTTTTGCCGATCCAGTAGCCGCTGCCTTCATCGGCAAAAATCCTTCCCCATCCGCCGACTCTTATTATTTTATTTTCGGTGTATCCGTACAGCACGGAGCCGGTTCCGCTTATGAGAATAATACCTTCCTCACCACCGAAAGCTCCGAATAAAGCAGTCAGTGCATCTGAAGAAATAATAATGTTCCTTAATTTAAGCTTTTGCGAAAACAGTTTACTTAGTCTGTTCCTGTCTTTTTTTTCCCTCGCTCCTGCAATTCCTAAACATATCCCATGACATTTTTTCAGTATAAGTCCGCATTTGCGGACTGCATCAGTTATAAATCCGGAGACTGTTTCGCTGTATACTTCTGCGCCTGCAACAGAATAATGAATGCCTTTATATTTTTTGCTGAAAATTATCTTCCCGTCCGGAGATGAAATGATAAGTTCGCACTTTGTCCCCCCGGAATCAATGCCGATGAAATAACCGCTGCTGGTACTGTTCATTGTTATCAAGTTAAAGATTATCATCTAAAATTGAAATTACAAACAAAAACACCATCACTTCTGGGTATCATTCACAATATTGTCAATTATAAAAATATTCCCGTTCTGATTAAAAAAAGATTTGGAATTGTAAAACCAAATTACTTTCTGACAGAACACACAAATCATCTCAGAATTATGCTGAAATATCTGACTGTTAGTTATTACATTTTAAAATCAGAAAATACAAAATATTTCTGTCTGTGTAAATTTATGTGATCTGTGCTGTTAAACTGGTTTTGTTCATAATAATTAATCTTCATGAACAATTATTTAAAATTTTGAACGGATGTGAAAATTTTTGCGGGCTCTGACACTTAATTCTATATTTTTTAAAAATAAGTTTTATTAATTTTACCGAATTCAAAACTAAATTTAAATAATGTTAGAAAATACAAATATACCCCCGAAAGGACTGAAGCTCTGGCTGATGGCTGCAAGAGCTTATTCTTTCCCCGCTTCCATTATCCCTGTGCTGTTCGGATCAATGCTTGCAGTTGTTCTGAATCCCGGACTTCAGTTTAACTTTGTGAATTTCTTCCTTACTCTCATCGGATGCGTTATGGTACATGTCGGGACAAACATCATAAATGATATTTTTGATTACGAGAAGGGCATTGATAAGGAAGACAAGGAACTCGGAATCCCTCACGGCGGCTCGATGGTCCTGTCCCTTGGATATGTAAGCATGGGACAGATGAAAAAATGGGCGGTCATTTCTCTTGCCATCGCATTTTTAATCGGTCTTTATCTTTACTCTCAGGCAGGTTCCTGGATTCTGTACCTTAGTCTTTTCGGTTTACTGTCTGCAATTTTCTACACAGCCAAACCATTTGCGCTTAAATATAAGGCACTCGGAGATATTCAGGTGATAATTTCTTTCGGACTTGGAATGACTCTCGGAGCGTATATTGTTCAGACCGGAACTTTTTCATACATGCCTCTTCTTTTTGCAATTCCGCTCGGGCTACTGATTGATGCGATTCTTCATTCAAATAATATCAGAGACATTAATTTCGACGGAAAGTTCGGTGTAAAAACTCTTCCTATTCTTATCGGAGAAAAACTTTCGATAAAGTTTTATTATGTTTTGATCCTCGGCGCTTACCTGACACTTATTATTTTTGTATCTTTGAAGTTGCTTCCGTGGTTTGCACTGCTGTCACTGATAACTCTTCCGATGGCATTAAAACTTGTAAAAATGTCTGACGGTTTTCCTGCTGACGGTCTTGCAAGGTTTGAATACGGGACAAAACATATTATGATGACTGCTCAGCTTAATATGATGTTCGGTCTGACGCTGGTCCTCGGTCTGCTTATATCGTATTTGTTTTTTCTGTAAATTTCCGGAGTAACATCGATACAGACAAAATATATTAAAAACTTTTTCCCGGAGATGAGGAGATGATTTATTTAAATTTAATTCTCTGATGTTTCCGGGAATTTACACTGATTCAGATTTCAGAGATTATTGAATGCTCATTCACCGGCATTCATGAATAAAATTTATTTTTGCTTAGTGTCTAATGACAGATGACTGAACTGAATTTCAGGGTAAACTTAATATTTGTCAGATAAATTTTTTACTGTGTTTTTAAATCCTAACTGAAGTTACGCAAAGATGAA
>JAFDZQ010000018.1:38986-41426 GCA_018266895.1 Bacteroidota bacterium | reverse complement strand
GGATGATCGTCCCCGCACAAATTTGTTTTTAAACTCCTCGTTCCCAATCTCCGGATTGGGAACGGATGAATTCTCAATTTTATTTTCTGATCCCGAAGGGATAAGATGTTTATAGAATTTACAATTTAAATTGTTCGACCCCAAAGGGGTCGTATGTTTTTTCATAATCCATTTCTCTAAACGTTTGAATCCTTCGGATTCTCCTTCTGTCACTGCTGCCTGCCCTATGGGAGTCCCCGCACAAATTATTTTTCGTAATAAGGATTGTAAATGCGGGATACTCAGAAGAGTCCGGATATATTTATAACATTTTAGACGGATGTGCTTTCATAATTCATCCGCATTTATTTCTGAATTTTTTAAAAGAATATATTAGTATATATTTTAATTATTATATAAGAAGATTTTTCCAAATTTCAAATTAAAGAAGAATGAAAAGATTTTTTACTTCTTTCTTTTTATTTCTATCATATATCCTTTCTCTTAATGTCTCTTCTGCGCAGGTTCAGCCGACATTCAATCTTACAGCCACCAATTACCAGTTTACCGATTCATTAGGTGACGGGTATGATGCAATGACATTTGATATAATGATATTGCATACAAACTTAGGTCAGTCAGGTCCGTATGAATTTGCATTGGGTCAGTATTATTTTAATTTTGACGGAGCTTCAGGTGTCAATTCTACAGACTATACATATTATATGGTACCCGGTACAACAACATTTACAAATACTCTCGCGGTACCAAGAAATCCGACAATTGTAAATCCTGATGCCACAAGTCCGACTGGCGGATCATTAAGAGTAAACAGTAACACAGTTCTCGGATTAGGCAACGGTCCAATTATATCGACTGCATACCCCGGAACAAGAGTCAGTACTTTCAGACTGAAAAAGAGAATCGGCAATATGCCGGATTTCACAAATTTTATATTGGCAGGTACCAGCGGATATGGAACCAATACAGCAAGTGCATGGAGGATAGCATTGCCAGGACCTTTCACAAAAATATTTGCTTATGTAGGAACATTGAATACTGATATTTCTTTACAAGGAACTTACACAGTTGATTATAATCCAAATAGCACCGCTGTTACATTAAACAATCCTTCGGATAATTCCATAGATAATCCTACGAGTATAAATTTTAACTGGAAGAAAAACGCTGCATCAGTTAATTATGTTTTTCAGTTGTTCTCGGATTCTTTGCTTTCAAATAATATCTTAACGGATACAATTCACAATAACACAGATACATTTAAAACAGTTAACGGACTGAATCTTAACACGAAATACTTCTGGAGAGTTGGAGGAAAGAACTCAAATGGTGTTGTTACATATTCTTTGGCATGGAAATTTACTACTACGCAGGGAATAACACTGAATCTTAAAATCATTCCCGAAGGATTATATTTCTCTCTGTTCAATCAGCTTGCAAGAAGAGATACATTCACAGTGTATTTGCGGAACACGGCAAGTCCTTATTTAAAAGTTGATTCTGCAAAAGCTATTGTGGACTCAGTGAATTTTACCGGATCGTTTACTTTCTCACATGCGCCTGCAGGGACTTATTACATTGCAGCTAAGCATTTTAATACGCTTGAGACCTGGAGCAAAGCCGGAGGTGTGGCTATGCTGCTTAATGAAGTTACTTTCTACGATTTCACAAATGCAGCTGCGCAGGCTTACGGCAGCAATCAGAAATTAAAAGGCAGCAAATACTGCGCTTACAGCGGTGATGTCAATCAGGACGGGATTACGGATGCATCCGATCTTATCAGAATTTATAATGACTCATATACAGGACTTACAGGAAGTTACCTTGTATCAGATCTGAACGGTGATAATTCAGTTGATGTTACTGATCTCGGATTAATTGACAATAATGTATATAACGGAATATTTACTTTAAGACCATAGAATAATTTCAATAAAAAATTATATTCAAAACACTTTAAATAATCCTAATTAAAGAATGATATGAAAAGAACATCTACAGTTTTCATTGCAATGATAATTACTATTTTTGCTTTAAGAACGGCAAATGCAGTTAATCCTGCTTTCACTCTGACAGCAAAGAATTTCGTTTATACTGATTCAATCGGGCAGGACGGAATTGATGCCATGAAATTCGATATATACCTTCTTCACACTAATGCAGGCGCATCAGGACCATTTGAATTTGCCTTAGGTCAGTATTTTTTTAACATTAACGGGGCGCTTGGATCATCGTCTGATTATAATTATTACATAATCCCGGGTTCCACCACTTTTACAAATGTAAACGCTGTCCCGAGAAATCCGACATTTGTAAGTCCTGACGCTTCAAGTCCTGCAGGTGCGTCATTAAAACTCAACAGTAATGCAATACTTGGAGTCGGAAATGGTCCGGTAATATCAACTGCCGCTCCGGGAACAAGGGTTTGCACAGTGAGACT
>JAFDZQ010000018.1:37989-38806 GCA_018266895.1 Bacteroidota bacterium | reverse complement strand
ACAATAAGCGGATTCGGCAGTAATCAGAAATATTACTGGAGAGTAGGAGCCAGAGATACCGGTAATGCAATTTATTATTCAACAATATGGAATTTCAGGACGCTCCCTTCAAAATATGTAAGCATTAAACTGATACTTGAGGGAAATTATTATCCGCTGTTCAGTCAGATGAGCAGGAGAGATACGGTGACGGCTTACATTCATAATATAACTTTTCCATACGGAATAGTTGATTCTGCAAAATCCGTAATTGATTCGATTACATTCAAGAGTCTGTTCAAATTTCTGAATGTTCCTACAGGCACTTATTATATTGCGGTTAAGAATTTTAATACAATAGAAACCTGGAGCAAAGCAGGAGGAGAGTCCCTTTTGATAACAGATACAACAAACTATGATTTTACTACGGCGGCTAATAAGGCATACGGCAATAATTTAAAACTTAAAAACGGCAAGTACTGCATATACAGCGGAAATGTAAACGGCGATGCGATAGTTGACGCGTCAGACCTGAGTGAAGTGGATAATGATTCATACAATGCATTGACCGGTAGATTTCTCAGATCAGATGTGAATGCAGACGGCACAGTAGATGCTGCTGATGTAAGTCTTGTTGACAATAACAGAGGTGCTGTATTAAACAGACCGTTCTTTTAAATAAAGCAAGGTAGATGTCCCGGGAAGTCATGGGATTTTCTATAACTGAAGTATTGATAACAGTATCATTTTCATACTGAATGTTTGTCATTTTTTTATGATTTGTCATTCCCTTTGAGTTTGTCATTCCCGCAAAGCGGGAATCCAAGAGCATCAAGAT
>JAFDZQ010000018.1:5377-37898 GCA_018266895.1 Bacteroidota bacterium | reverse complement strand
ATGAATCAATAATATTGTCATTCCCTTTGGGTTTGTCATACCCGCGAAGGCGGGAATCCAAGAGCATCAAGATTTAATGAATCAATAACATTGTCATTCCCTTTGGGTTTGTCATTCCCGCGAAGGCGGGAATCCAAAAGCATCAAGATTTAATGAATCAACAATTTTGTCATTCCCTTGGGATTTGTCATTCCCGCGAAGGCGGGAATCCAAGAGCATCAAGATTTAATGAATCAATAATATTGTCATTCCTTTTGGGTTTGTCATTCCCTTTGGGCTTGTCATTCCCGCGAATGCGGGAATCCAAAAGCATCAAGATTTAATGAATCAATAATTTTGTCTTTTCAATGAAATAGCAAACGAGGAAATGACAACAAATTGAGTCTTCAAACAATTTGAGAGCACTATTGTGAATGTATTTAATGGATTCCCGCCCGCCTTGCCGCGAGGCAGGCCTTCGCGGGAATGACAAGTCTTGGGAAATTCTCAAAGTTAGGATAACTCGAAGAAGGCGGGCGGGAATCCAGGAATGTTTGAATTTAAAAACACATGTTTTGGGATTAATAATAATTAATTTACAAATAGTTTTTTGTAGTAAACAGTATAAACTTAACAAACCTTAAAATTCAGTTTATTGTAAAACAATAAATAGCACAATAATGAATAAAACATTTACTTTTATCTTTGCATTACTGTTGCATACTGCTTTATCAATGAATATGGCAAATGCACAGGTTCAGCCAACATTCAATCTGACCGCTACTAATTTCCAGTTTACTGATTCATTAGGTGACGGGGATGATGCGATGACTTTTGATATAATGATATTGCATACAAACTTAGCTCAGTCAGGTCCGTTTGAATTTGCATTGGGTCAGTATTATTTTAATTTTGACGCTGCTTCAGGTGTTACTTCGGCAGACTATACTTTCTATATGGTACCGGGTACAACAACATTTACAAATGTACTCGCAGTACCAAGAGGTCCGACAATTGTAAATCCTGATGCTTCAAGTCATACAGGCGGATCTTTAAGATTAAACAGTAACACAGTTCTCGGATCAGGAAACGGACCAATTATTTCATCTGCATACCCGGGAACAAGAGTAAGTACTTTCAAACTGAAAAAGAAAGTTGGCAATATGCCGGATTTTACAAATTTTATGTTGTCAGGAACCAGTGGATATGGTACTAATACCGCTAGTGCCTGGAGATTAGCATTAAATAATCCATTCACAAAAATATTTGCTTATGTTGGAACACTGAATACTGATATTTCTTTACAAGGAACTTATACTTTCAATTACGCTTCACTCGGTAACCTTAGTCTTAAAATAATCCCCGAAGGAATTTATTTTAATTTATTCAATCAGCTTTCGAGGAGAGATACAGTGAATGTTTATTTGAGAAATACTGCAAGCCCATATTCAAAAGTTGACTCAGCAAAAGCAGTAATTGACTCAATGAATTTCACGGGGAATTTTATTTTTCCAAATGCTCCTTCAGGAACTTATTACATTACAGCAAAGCATTTAAACTCAATTGAAACATGGAGCAAATCCGGCGGTGAACCAATGACGCAAAATGGTACAACTAATTATGATTTCACAACTGCCGCTGCACAGGCATACGGCAGCAATCTAAAACTCAAAGGTGGTAAATACTGCGTTTACAGCGGTGACATAAATCAGGACGGAATTATTGATGCATCAGATCTGATCAGGATCTATAACGACTCTTATGCAGGATTAACCGGAAGATATCTGGTGTCTGATCTGAATGGAGACAGTATGGTAGATGCATCGGATGTATCTGCTGCGGATAATAATGTTTATATCGGAGTGTTGAAGATAACTCCTTAATTCAAGTTAATTTTAAATTTTTAAATAGAAGAATAATGAATAAAATATTTACTTTTATCTTTGCATTACTGGTGCATACTGCTTTATCAATGAATTTGGTAAATGCTCAGGTTCAGCCAACATTTAATCTGACAGCCAGTAATTTCCAATATACAGATTCCATTGGAACGGGCGGTTTCGGCTACGATGCATTGACATTTGATATTTATATACTTCACACAAACTTAGCTCAGTCAGGACCGTTTGAATTTGCATTGGGGCAGTATTATTTCAATGTAAAAGCTTTACCCGGAGTTGCAGCAGACTATACTTATTACATGGTACCAGGAACAACAACATTTACAAATCCACTTGCTGTACCAAGAAATCCGATTGTCTCAATGCCTGACGCAACAAGTCCTACAGGAGTTTCTTTAAGAGTAAACTCTAATACAGTTCTCGGAACAGGAAACGGTCCGATCATATCAAATGTATTCCCCGGGACAAGAGTCAGTACTTTCAGATTCAAAAAGAAAGTGGGAAGTATTGAAACCGGAGTGTATCCTGACTTTTTTCAATCTGGGATCAGCGGATATGGAACCAATACAGCCAGTGCGTGGAGATTGGCATTACCAAATACTTTTACAAAGATTTTCGCTTATGTTGGAACATTGAATACTGATATTTCTTTGCAGGGAACATATTCAATTGAATATTATCCTACTTATGCAGCATATAATCCAACAACATATTTATATAGTCCTGCAAATAATTCTACGAATGTTCCGGTAAATGTCAATTTTATCTGGGGAAAAAACACTCAGGCGGTTAAGTATCTTTTTCAGTTAGCATCAGATATTAATTTCACAGGTTTAATTAAAAATGATACAATTCAAAATATTACTGACACAGTTAAGACAGTTTCCGGATTAAGTACTTCTTCAACATATTACTGGAGAGTCGGATCAAAATTCTCAAATGGCACTATCAATTTTTCCAGTACATGGAGTTTTACTACTCTACCTGGAATTGTACTTAATTTAAAATTAATCCCCGAAGGAATTTACTTTAGTATTTTCAATCAGCTTTCGAGAAGAGATACAATGACGGTTTTTTTAAGAAATACTGCGAGTCCTTTTTCAAAAGTTGACTCTGCGAAAGCTGTAATAGATTCAGTTAACTTCACAGGTTTATTAAAATTTTCATACGCTCCGGCGGGTACATATTTCATAGCTGTTAAGCATTTTAATTCAATTGAAACATGGAGTAAATCCGGAGGAGTTGCAATGAATCTGACTGACACAACTTTTTATGATTTTACAACGGCAGCTGCACAGGCATACGGCAGCAACCTAAAACTAAAAGGCAGTAAATACTGTGCATACAGCGGTGACATTAATCAGGACGGAATTATTGATGCATCTGATCTGATCAAGGTCTATAATGATTCTTATGTCGGATTAACCGGAAAATTTCTCGTTTCTGATTTGAATGGAGACAGTAACGTTGATGCATCGGATGTTTCAACTGCGGATAATAATGTTTATAAAGGGGTATTAAAGATTACACCGTGAATGATAAATCTAATTGTATTTGTTCAAATTTTCTCAAATATTTTCTGAGTTGATGGAACAACCTCTGAGCGTGGGCTGTCTAAAAAGTCATTATTACCTAAATGTCATTCCCGCGAATGCGGGAATCCAAGAGCAATGGGATTAAATGAATAAACAATTTTATTTTTTCAATGAAATATTAATTGATGAATTGACAAATAATTGAGTCTTCCAAAATTTGAGAGCACTATTTTAAAGGTATATTTGGATTCCCGCCCGCCTTACTTCAAGGCAGGCATGCATTTAGTAGATATCCAATCAAAGAGAATTTGAATTAGCATTTTAGCTTTTTGAGTGAATTTCCGCCAGCAGTTTGCCTGTTTCGCTTCTACCGCACTGAAAGAGGGCAAGTCAGGCGGGGAATCCATCATAATCATTTTTATTCATTCAGAATTATACAATCCTGTGAATCTGATAAAATAAGTGAAATTCAAGGAAGAGCTGATATTTTATTACGGGAAAAGTAGAAATTCTTAAAAAGGAATTGTAATTCTTCTTAAAATTGAATAAATTACAAACTAATAAAAATCAAAACAGAAACATATTTAATGAAAAAACCAGCAAAAAGTTTTAAAGACGCAAATTATAAACTGACACAGCAGATCACAGCCAAGAAAAATGCGGTTAAAAAAAGAGATCCGTTTAAAGAAAGAGGCGTAAAAGATCATCTGGATTTTTTTGACGCCAAACTAATGACAAGGTTTTTGAATGAACAGGGGAAACTTCTTCCGGGAAGAATCACCGGCGCTTCAGCTAAGATGCAGAGAAAATTAAATACGGCAATTAAAAGAGCAAGACATCTTGCGGTTATTCCTTTTGTAAGCGAAGGAACCAGATACTAGTATTTTTTATAATTTTTTAAACTGAACTCTTATGCTTTTATGGTATAAGAGTTTTTTTATTTTATATTAAAAAACAGATTTTTTAAATTTTATTCTTAAATTATGCCGAAAATTTTAGTTAAGCTTTTTACAATTGTTTTCATTTTGTCAATATCGGGATATGCTTTTTCCAATAATGCCGATACTTCTCTTGTCATAGGAACATTCAAAATGAGCAAGGTCATTGATGGTGACACTTTCCGTTTTGACGGAATGGACAAATCCACCAGACTTCTCGGAATTGATACGGAAGAGACATTTAAATCCGACGACGCGGAACAGAAAACAAATGAAATAGCAAAGTACTGGGATGAATTTTATAAGTCGGAAAGAGGGGACAGTAAAATGCCCGTTAAAACAGATTCTCCTCTCGGTTTCGAAGCATGGAAATGGGCTGAAGAATTTTTTAAAGATGTGGAATATGTCAGACTTGAAAAAGAAGACAACGAAAGAACCATCGATATTTACGGCAGATATCTTGTGTATCTCATAGCCATAAAAAAAGGAAAAGAGATAAATTACAACGTGGAGTGCGTCAGATTGGGCTACAGTCCTTACTTCAATAAGTACGGCAACAGCAAGAGATTTCATCAGGATTTTGTAGATGCACAGAATTATGCAATGGAAAAAAAACTCGGGATATGGGATCCTTTTGCTAAACATTATCCGGATTATGATGAAAGACTTGTCTGGTGGAATAAAAGAGCCGAACAGCTCGATAAATTTGACAGTCTCTACGCAGGAAAAGAAAATTATTTCAGCATGGCAAGTGAAACTGATTTTGAAAGACTTGCTGACAATATAGGAAAAGAAGTCATTATCTTTGGAGGAATAAGCGAAGTTCTTACAAAGAAGACGCCTTATCTCATAAGAATTCCTCACAATAAAGAAGAGAACTTCGAAATTGTCGTTTATAATGAATATCTGAAACTTCTTGACGAACTTGATATTGACACTAAACAGGAATATTACATATATGCAAAAGGCAAACTGGAAGTTTACAATGGCAAGTATCAGATTGTGCTGAGAGACAAAGATCAGATCTGGATGGAATAGTATTTGGCTTTAACTGCAATGGTTTTATGATTTATTCAATGTTAAAGTAATCAGTTTTTTTTAAGGACTATCATTGTGATATCATCATACTGAGAAGTGTCTCTTGTGAATTCCTTTATCGAATTTTTTATTTCTTCCATAATACTGCACGCAGAATTGTGTTTGTTATTTATAATGATCTCATAAAGTCTTTTTTCACCGAATTCGTTTTCTTCTGAATTATTGGCTTCCGTTACTCCGTCAGTGTAAAAAACTATTACATCATCTTTATCAATGAAGACATTCCCGACTTCGTAATTAATCCCGACATCTGCTATGCCGATCATAAAACCTCCTTCATTAAGCATTAAAAGCTTATCATTCTTCAGAAGAACGGGAGGATTGTGACCTGCATTAATATATTCAAAAGTATTTTTTTCAGAATCAAGAATTCCCCAGAAAAAAGTAATGAACTTGTCCGATGCGGTGTTTTCATAAATCAGTTCATTTATTTTTTCCGTTACTTTTGTCAGACTGAATGTGTTTTCCTCATAGAGTTTAAGATAGGAATGAACAGCCGACTGAATGTTAGCCATTAGCAGGGAAGCGGGAGTTCCTTTCCCCGATACATCTGCTATTATAATCGCGGACTTTGTATCCGTTAATTTTACTACATCATAATAATCACCTCCGACCTGTAAAGCGGGAAGATTCATACCGGCAATGTCATATCCTGAAATATCAGGAATTTTGGAAGGAAGGAGGGCAAGCTGAATCTCCCGGGCAATACTCAGTTCGTTTTCTATCTTCAGCTTGTCTATATACTCCTGAAACAAATCTGAATTCTGAATGGAGATCAGGGACAGATTGACTATTGATTCGAGAAATTCAATATCAGTCTCTGAATAAGCAGACATATTCAGCTTTTTCCCGAGACAAATAAGATTTTCAATTTTATTCTTAATAATCGTAGGGATTAGAAGTTCGAATCCCTTCCCCGAAAGATAACTGAAAAAAGGAATATCCGAGTCCTTGTCAATTAGAAGAGTTGATTTGAAATTCTGCTGAATTCTTTCATCGGCAAAAATATCATTAAGAGAGAATTGCGAAAGATCTATGTTCCTGTTTTCCCTGAGCAGATAGAAATTATCTTTCTTATCTCTTGAAAAAATAATAAAATCCTTGATTCCGAAATTGCCGAGAAGAGTATAGCTCAGAAGTTTCAGAATATTATCTTTGTTTGTGAAATTTGAATTGAATTCCTTTCCGAGTTCAAACAATGACTTAAGCTGTCTTATCTTGTTATTAAGATTAAGATTAAGAGTGTTTACCTCATTGAATTTTATGGTATTCTCAATCGCGGAAGCGGAAATATGAAGCATGGTTTCTATGTAAATGATCTCATTTTTATTCAGCTCAAGATTATTGAATTTTTTACCAAGGCACAGAATCCCAAGATATTTATTCTGAAAATAAATTTTAAAGAAATACTGAAAACCCGAACTCTTAACAAAGCCCTCCCGGTCCTCCATTTCTTTAATGTCAAATACAGAATCCTTCGGAAAGTCAACGGATATTTCGGTGTTGAGATATTTCTGATTAATCCCCTTAGCGGCGGCGACTGTATAAACATTTTCAATTTTATCGTCTGATTTAAGAAGGATCATTCCTTTTGAAATGAGCATTTTCCCCATATTACTGAGTAAAATGTTATTGAGGATATACTTAAGGTCAAGTTTGCTGCTGATCAGCTGTGCGAATTCGATTAATGCGTTTAACTCAAGCTGTTTGTGGACTTTATCGGTGCTATCCATTTATTTTAGGATAAGGTAAAATTTGTATTATAAAACCTTTATCAAGGTAAGGGAATTATAATCGGAATTTTTGTGGACATATTCGATTTTATTCATGAACTTTTTCATAATAGGCACTCCGAGTCCTCCTACTTTGTATTTGCTGAAATATTCTTTCATATCAGGACTGTGTAAATCATTCGGGTCAAAACCCCTGCCTTTGTACTTAAGAATAATTTTAAATTCTGTTTTATCCGCTTTGGTTTCGACTTCTATCTGTTCGTTTTCATCATATTTATGAGCGTGTTTTATAATATTTGTGCAGGCTTCATCAACTGACAATATTATCTGTATGATCGTACTTTCATCAAAACCAAAATCAATCGCCTTTGATTCGATGAATTTACGAAGTACAGATAAATTCTTTGTGGAACTTGCCAGCAATATTTTATTAGAACTGTCCATGCAATTCAATTAACTGAATTTTCCGATAGCGGAATTTTCTTCTTTATAAATTTCAAATAATATGGGAAATCCGAGCATATCAAAAATATTGTAAATCTTATCGCTCATTCCGCAAAGCTTTATATCACCTGCATTATCCCTTGCAGTTTCTATAAAAGCCATAAAAACTCCCAGACCTGCACTGCTGATGTATGAAAGTTTCTCGAAATTTACAATTATCCTGTATTTGCCTTCTGAAATTAATTTTTCGAGACAATTTTCCAGTTCTACTGAAGTATGAGCATCAAGAAACCCGTTCAGGTACAGAATTTCTATGTTTTCCTGATTTTTAGTATTAATAGAAAACTCTTCCATTATGTATTGATTTGATTTGTAGCCAAAATCATAAAAAATATATTCAAAATAAATGGTATTATTTTAATTAATGAGAGATTTTGCAATAACTTCATAAGATGATACGGCAAAAGGATCAGTTATATCATAGATTATAATTCGTAATTAAATTATATTTGTTACGTAAATGAATAATTTTGAAACCTTAATCAGTAAAAAGTCAAGAACTGTAATTGGTGTATTGTCAGGAACATCGGTCGATGCAGTTGATTTAGTTTTAGTGAAAATTAAAGGAAAAGGAAAATCATCAGAAATAAAAGTGCTGGATTTCAGATCATATCCGGTTAATGTTAAGCTTAAAATGCATATCCTGAGGCTTTCTTCAGATAATAATTTAAAGGCGGAAGACATTTGCAGACTGAATTTTATAATCGGTAATTTATTTGCAGATTCTGTTAACAGATTTTTATCGGTTAATAAACTTTCGTATAAAAATGTTGACCTTATCGGTTCTCATGGGCAGACAATTTGCCATTTCCCCGGTAAAAAGAATCTTTTCGGATTTGATTCAAGATCCACGCTTCAGGTAGGAGATCCTTCGGTTATTGCGAATAAAACCGGAATCAGTGTAATAGGCGATTTCAGAACAGCTGATGTCGCTGCCGGAGGAGACGGTGCTCCGTTAGCGCCTTACCTAGATTATATTTTATTTTCGAGCGCTGATAAGAGCAGGGTTTTTGTAAATATCGGCGGTATTGCAAATGTTACATATCTGAGAAAATCCTGCAGTCAGAATGAAGTTATTGCATCTGATACAGGACCCGGAAATATGCTTATTGACAGTCTTATGATGAAATTATTCAAAAAGAAATACGATAAAAACGGAAAGACCTCATCATCAGGAAATGTAAACGGAGAATTGTTTTCATTTCTAAAAGAATACGATAAGTTTTACGTGAAAAAATTCCCTAAATCCACAGGAAGAGAATATTACGGAGAAAAATATGTTTCGGATGTCCTGAATAAGGGGAAAAACTCCAAGCCTGCAGATCTGATTTCCACTGTTACAAAATTCACTGCATTTACAATTTATCACAACTTAAAGAGGTTCGAAACTGACGAACTTCTCATCAGCGGCGGCGGCTCAAAAAATACCGCACTGATGAATTTTCTCAAAGAATATTTCCCGCAAACTGAAGTAAAGCAGATAAATGAGAAAGGTATAAATTCTGATAATAAAGAAGCTGTGCTGTTTGCTTTGCTTGCAAATGAATTTGTAAATGGTATCAGAGCAAACATTACTTCAGCTACAGGATCTGATAAGAATGTTATTTTAGGAAAATTCTGCCCTGCATAAATGAAAAACAAAATCGCAATAGTAACCGGCGGAACCGGAGCATTAGGAAGGCAGGTAGCTAATAAACTTGCAGATGAAGGGATCAGGGTTTATGTGCCGGCGCATAATATGGACGAATTTAATTCCGTATTTGACAATTCGCAATCAGTTGAAACATCTGAATTCAGATTAAGAAAAATATATGCATTTGAATGTGATGCTCTGGATGAGAATTCGGTCAGAGAATTTGTACGAAGTGTTTCTGTGCAGGAAAAAGGCGGAATTGATTTTCTGATAAATACTGTCGGAGGAATAAATCCTGTATGCGATGTTGCGGATATCCTGACATCTGATTTTGACTCAATGTTTAATCTTAATTTCAGGTCTGCATTTTTTTTCTCACGTGAAGTTCTGAAAATAATGAGACCCCGGAAGTACGGAAGAATTATTTCCATCAGTGCTATGGCCGGTCTTGAAGCTGCTCCGGGCAGGTTTTCATATTCATTTTCAAAAGCAGGTGTGGTAAGTCTGATGAATACAATAAGCGAAGAAATGAAGGGGTACAATATCCGATGCAGCACAATAGTGCCTTCAGTAATTGATACTCCGGCGAACCGTGAATGGGGAAGCCCGGAAGATATAAATAAATGGGTTAAACCCGCGCAAATTGCAAACATAATATACGGACTTTTAACAGATGAATTTTCACCTGTAAGAAGCAGTATCATTAAAGTGTATGGTTCTGTATAAATATTTAAAAAACAAAAAGATAAAAAAATTATGAAAGTAGTAGTTACAGGCGGAGCAGGATTTCTCGGATATCACATTGCTCAGAAAATAAACAGGATAACGGATTTCAAAAATTGCACGTTCTTTGATATAGCTCCATTTGAAACCGGAGATTATGATAAGGATATTAGCTGTATTTACGGAGATGTCAGGGATAAAAAGCAGATGGATGAAATGATGAAAGATACTGACATTGTAATTCACTGCGCTGCTGCACTGCCCTTGTGGAAAAAGAAGGATATTTATGAAACAAATATTGACGGAACAAGAATTGTCCTCGACAGCTCTTTGAAAAATAAAGTCAACAGGGTCATACATATTTCGTCAACTGCTGTATACGGTGTGCCGGATGTTCACCCTCTTTATGAATCACATCCGAGACACGGAGTCGGTCCGTACGGCGAGAGCAAAGTAAAAGCCGAAGAAATCTGTGAAGAATACAGAAAAAAGGGATTGCCGGTTTGTATCTTAAGACCGAAGAGTTTTATCGGGACAGCCAGACTCGGGGTATTCCAGATTTTGTATGACTGGGTGGAATCAGGTGTAAAAATTCCGATTATCGGTAACGGAAAAAACAGATATCAGTTGTTTGAAGTCGAAGATCTTGTTGATGCAATACTGCTTGCGTCAACTCTTCCATTGGAGAAGATCAATGATACTTTCAATGTAGGAGCAAAGGAATTTAAAACAGTTAATGAGGATGTCGGCGCAATGTGCGAATATGCCGGAACCGGAGCAAGAGTAATGGGAACTCCTGCATCGCTTATCAAACCCGTCCTGAGGCTTTTTGAATTAATGAATATATCACCATTGTATAAATGGATATACGGGACTGCTGACACTGATTCCTATGTATCTATAGAGAAAGCCGAGAAACAATTAGGCTGGATTCCGAAATATTCAAATTCAGATGCACTCATCCGCTCATATAAGTGGTATCTCGAAAACAAACACACAATTCAGCAGGGCACAGGTGTGACTCACAGGATAGCATGGAAACAGGGAATCCTTGCCTTATTTAAAAAGTTTTTATAAAAATTTAAATATTATATATAAAACGATATGAGGAAATTCATTTTAGACATAAATCCTGCAACAGGGGAAGTGATAGAAAAAATAAAATGTTCGTCACCCGGGGAAGTTGCCTCAGGAGTTAAGCTGGCCAGAAAAGCATTTAAATTATGGAGCAGAACTCCGATGAAAAAGAGAATTGCATTGTTTAAAAATATTTCCAGAGACCTTCTTAAAGAAAAAAATGAGATCGGTAAAATCATCACAAAGGAAATGGGGAAGGTTTATAAATCAGCTGTCGGTGAATGTGAAGGAACGGCTTATGCAATTGAAGAGAATATTAAGTTGGCTGAAATTGCCGCCGAAACTGAAATACTAACTGAAGGAAATACGACTACTGAAATACACAGAGTACCTCTTGGTGTTGTAGCTGCAATCACTCCATGGAATTTCCCGGTAGGAATGCCGGAATCTCTTCTTACTCCTGCCATACTTATGGGAAATACTGTGGTATTTAAACCTTCTGAAAATACTCCATTGACAGGAAAAGCGTTGTATGAAATTTTTAACAGGTATCTCCCGAAAGGAGTAATCAATCTGCTTCAGGGTGCGGAGGAAGTAGGTGAGCTGATTATAAATTCGGATATAGATATGGTTTCTTTTGTCGGTTCACAGACTGTCGGTAAAAAAATAATGGAAGCCTGTTCAAAAAACCTAAACAGGCTTGTACTTGAGCTTGGCGGAAAGGATCCTATGATTATTCTGAAAGATGCAGACCTTAAGAAAGCAGTTCCTTACGCTGTTCACGGATCTTTAAGAAACTCAGGGCAGGTTTGTGTTTCTGTCGAAAGAATCTATGTTGAAGACAAAATAGCGCTGGAATTTGAAAAATTAGTATTGCAGGAAATCAAAAAATACAAAGTAGGCAGCGGATTTGACGACGTTGATATGGGACCAATGGTGAGTGAAAATCAGAGATCACATGTTCTGAGTCAGATTGAGGAAGCAAAGAAAAAAGGCGCAAGGGTTTTATTCGGAGGAGAGAAAATAGAAGGTGAAGGATTCTTCATGCAGCCGACTATGATCACAAATCTCAGTGAAAAGCATGACATTATGAATACAGAAACATTTGGTCCTGTAATCTGCATACAAAGAGTAAGAAATGCGGACGAAGCTGTTGAAAAGGCAAATAATTCTACATTTGGTCTCGGGGCTACTGTGTGGACAAAAAATCAGGTCAAAGGAAAACAGATTGCGGAGAAAATAGAATCAGGTATGATAGGAGTGAATCAGGGAATCGGAGGAGTTTCCGGTACACCCTGGGTTGGCATTAAACAAAGCGGTTTCGGTTATCTCGGTTCAATTGAAGGCATAAGACAGTTCAGCGTACCAAAGAAAATTTCCTACAAACACAAATAGATTAAATTATAAATTTGTAATTAACAATTGCTTCAGTTATGTTCAGCTGAAGCAATTTTTTTATTTCCTTATCAAAAATATTTACAGACTTTCTAAAAGCTTAATAACAGTCAGAATATTATTAGTCTCCTGAATATTATATTTCTCATAATTAGAGACACAGAGATTAACAAACTCATCATATCTGAAGTAAATTCGAAGGGATAGTTTATTTTCATTGGACGAATTTGTCTGATAAGTTAGTCTCTGTAAACGACAGTTTCCCCTCACAGATTTCAACAGATTTTTTACTTAAATCTTGAAGAAGTAAAGAATTAATGGCAAATTTTCTTATGAAACCAATTGGCATTTTCTTTGTATATCTGTGATAAAATTATATTATAGTGTAATCAGCATGTAAAAAACATTAATATAGTTCATTTAATATTGTTCAATTTCTTATTATTATACAGTTAAAATAAATTGGATTTATATCTGAAAATATTGGTAGGTGTTGGATTAAGCGCGGCAAGCGGATTCAGAATTTTTATGCCTTTTTTTATACTGAGCATTTATTCATTTCTTGGAATTGATATTCTGAATTCCGGTCTGTTCATTTTTTCATCAAATTCATTTCTGATAATTTTTCTGATTCTTTCTGTCGCAGATGTAATATTGTATTACAATCCCTGGATAGATAATTTGCTGGATCTGATAACGACACCTGCTTCCATATTTTCAGGAACAATACTTACTTATGTTTTAATGTCGGATACGGAAATTTTTATAAGACTGCCGGTTTCAATCATAATAGGAGGCGGTGCAGCGCTGAACATACAGCTTCTTACTGTAAAGGCGAGATCTCTGACATCAGTTTTTACAAGCGGATTTGGCAATCAGATTGTCTCAACAATAGAAAACATTTCATCCGTCTTCATTGCAGTTCTGATGTTAAATTATCCTTCTGCCGGTATTCTGTTAACGATTATTATTATTATTATTATTTATGTTTTAATAATCAAAAGAGGGTACAGGAAAGAAAACAGAAATTTTCTGAAATCAGCTTAATATATGGGTTTTATGAAATAAAAATATTAATTAAATTAAGAGAAGCGAGAATGGCGGAATTGGTATACGCACCATCTTGAGGGGGTGGCGCTGGAAACGGCGTGAGGGTTCAAGTCCCTCTTCTCGCACTAGTTCATAAATATAGTTTTTCCTCAAAAAGTGATCTTCAGAGGTAAATAACGAATTTTTAACAGCTTTAGGATTCAGAAATGAAATTCTTGCTAAAGTAAGTATTTAATCAGTAAATTACATTGTAAGCTTGTTATTAAGTGACTTCTGAAACCCTTTATTGTCTCAGGAGCCAGTGTTGTCCAAAACATATCAGCCATTTGAAACAACCCCAGCCTGATTCCCTTTTAAAAAGGGAGGGTTAGGAGGGGCTTTTTGACAATTCAATAAGTTTTTCAATGAAAATTTTAGTATACTAAATAATTATATAACCATAATAAAATGTTTTAAACGGATATGCTCAGTGATCCGATATTATAGCTCAATTATCTTGATTATTATAGATAAAAGAGATATATTTAATGCTTTAATTCACAAAATTTAAAATACATTTACAAATTGAGCAAAAGATATTACGAATCTTATATTATACTTGATGGTAATCTAGAAGATGCCGGAATAGAAGATGAAATTAAAAAGTACGAAAATCTTCTGTTAAAAAATGAAGTAGAAATCAACAAAGTTGACAGAATGGGCCGCAAAAGACTGGCATATCCCATTAAAAAAAGACAAAACGGATATTATGTTTGTTTTGAAATTTCAGCCCCTCCTCAAATAATTACTAAGATTGAAAGAGCGTATGTTCTTGATGAGAATATCCTGAGATATCTGACAATTTTTATGTCTGCTAAAGCATTAAAAGAAAAAGAAGAGCATTTTAAGAACAAAGCTATAATTCAGTCTAAATATGAGGAAACTAAAAACATCGCTGCCGCTGCACTGGAATCTGAAACAGCAAAGGAAACCCCGGCTGAAGCCGTTTCTTTAACTGAAGAAGCTAAAATAAATTAACAGCACTAAACAACAGTAATAAATTAAATAAAAAATTAAATATAAACCTATAATTATTTTGGAGGAAAACCATGGCTGATTTTAAGATGCCCGAACTAAACTCTGTTGTAATAGCAGGAAATTTAACAAAAGATCCAATCTTCAGACAAACCACCTCAGGAACTCCTGTCGTAAATTTCTCAATTGCAAGTAACAGAAGATTTAAAGATAAAAATGAAGAATGGAAAGAAGATGTTTGCTATGTTGGCATAGTTGCTTGGAACAGACTGGCTGACAGCTGTAAAGACAGATTGAAAAAAGGAAACGCCGTACTTGTTGACGGAGAGCTTCAAAGCAGGACTTTTAAAACTGAAGACGGAATGAACAGAACTATTGTCGAAATAAAAGCCAGGAGAATTCAGTTCCTGAATAAAAGAGGAACCGGTTTAGTTGCAGATAAGGAAGAAGATATTACAACTTTTACTGATGATTCTTTTGATTCTTTGCTTTCACCTGAAGATTCCGATCTTATAAAAGGCAGCAATGATAAACAGGCTTAAAAATATTTGATTTGCCGGTAATTGTTTTACCATTTTAAAATAAAAAATATAATACACATTTGTAATGAAAGTGATTTTAAAAAAAGATTATGATTTGCTTGGAGAAGAAGGGCAGATTGTAGAAGTTAAAAGCGGTTACGCAAGAAATTTTCTCATTCCAAAGGGAATAGTTTCAGCTGCAAGTAAGTCTAATCTGATTTCATTTGAAGAAATTAAAAAGCAGAAAAGCAGAAAAGTACTGAAGCTCACAGAAGAGGCAAAGAAATTAGCAGGTGAAATGTCAAAGAATGTTATTACAGTTCACGTCAAAACAGGTGAAGATGACAGAGTATTCGGTTCTGTTACTTCTCAGATGATTTACGATGCATTGGTTTCTAAAGGTTTTGAAAACATAGAGAAAAAGAAAATTATAATAAAAGAACCTATAAAATCTCTCGGAGAACATGAAGTGGAAGTAAAGCTCCCTCATTCCGTAGTTTCAATAATAAAGGTTAATGTTGTTCAGGAGAATTCAGAAGAGACAGTTGATGCCGAAAGTATTCCGGCTGAAAATTAATGAAATTCTGCAATCCTGTTATTTGGATTTAAAAAACCCGTAAAATTATTTTTTACGGGTTTTTTTATTGTTGTTTTTAAAAATCAGAAATCATATCCGAAAGAAATATAATATTTAGGACTGGAAAATTTATTGAGATCATAACTCCAGGCAAGGTCAAACATCACAGGAAAACCAAACAGATTAGCCCGTGCTCCAAGGCCGGTTCCGAGCAGCAGATCATTTGTTTTTACTTTCCCGTTCGAGTCCCTGGATATTAATTTTAAAGATTTAGTATCCGACCATGCTGAACCTGCATCAACAAATGCCACTCCTTCTATATTTGCAAATCCCAGTGGCAAAGCTCCGAAGATAAGATATTTTAATAACGGAAATCTCAATTCAAGATTCAGAATTGAATATTTGGATCCTGACATTCTGTCATAATTAAATCCTCTCAGCGGCAATCCAGGTGAAGAAAATGCATATTCTTCTATGTTGGAAACAGGCAGTGAATAATTCTCAAACTCTCTGTTGATCCAGTTTTCAGTTCCGCCTATGAAAAATCTCTGCGGATTCGGACCGAAACTCGCGCCGCCTGACAATCGGGCTGCAAAAGAGTAATCTTCTCCCAGCTTAATGTAATGCCGGAAATCTCCCAGCAAAGAACCGAAACCAATTCCATCGGAACCTAATTTAGGAGAACCGAATAAAGTGAAATTATATCTTGTACCCGATACAGGAGCCGTATATCCGAATACCGTATTGTCGTGAACAAGACTGGCCGAAGGTACGATTAGTGTTTTAGTGTTTATTGGTTCTGATGCTACATCCAGATTTTCCCGTGAAATATGCTCAACGGATAAATTACTTTCGATTCTTTTAAATCTTGATATGGGATATGAAGCAGACACACTTCCGCCGAAAGTTCTGTATCTGAAAAGATAATTATTGAATATGCTTCCGTAATTTAAAAATCTTGCAGTATGATAAAGCTGAAATCCGTAATCAATTCTTTTCGGAAGGTAATAATAAGCAACTGCATAATCACTGTTCTTCAGGTCAATTACCAACGAAGTCTGGATATAAATTCTGTGATTACCCAGCATATCGCTTAAAACGACCTGAGCAACTCCCTGCACGCCGTAAAATGAAGCGTAGTTGGCATTTCCATATACAAGATCAGGCGAAAACTTAATCTTATAATTTTTTATTTTATAAGATCCGTCAGAGTTCTGATTGTCAGTAACTTTGAAATTCACATTGTCAGCGTAAGAAGAATCATCAATCCCCGGTCTTTTTATTTCAGGAGTTTCAAAACTGATTTTAACATCTTCACCGTAATATTTTGATGAATCAGTTTCTTTATTTACATTAGATTCAGAAACCATATTTCCGGAATCCGGTAAAGATAAATCAGAATTCAATGAATCTTTGAAAGCTGAATTACCGCTGCTGTCAGCAAAATTCTTTTCGGAATTATTTGTCAGTGTGTCGGATAAATCAGAGAGCGCATTATTTCTTAATGCAGTTTTCAAACTGTCTGTTAAAAGCGGCACTGATTCATCTGCGGAAAATAACTTCCTGCCGAATTTCAGATCATATTCCCGGCTTTTTTTCTGATAGTCAGTTAGCTCAAGTTCTTTCAGACCAATATCCCTTTTCAGAGGATTGTCCATTGAAAAAATATCATAACCTCCTTTATTCAGGGAAACAAACAGTAATTTTTGACCGTCTTTGGATAAAGACAACTGATCTATTGGATTTAATGCATTTGTAATTGGTCTTTCAGTAAAATTTCCTGAAGAATCAATTTCCCTGAGATAAATATTTGTTATGCCGTTCTTATCAGATAAATAAATTAACTTCTTTCCGTCAGAGCTTGACTGGGCGTAACTTTCTTTTGAATACTTCAGGTCGCTCAGCCTTTCTATTTTTCTTGTCTGCAGATCAATACTGTAAAAGTCGGTATTTGAATAATCATAATTCCACATTTTCAGATCGGCAGGAATTGTCGCAGGATCAGTATAACCTGATCTGTCGGATGTAAAAAAAATCTTTTTCCCGTCAGGTGACCAGCTGGGATTAGCGTCTGAAAAAATATCATCTGTGAGAGTTTCAAGCTTTTTCTTTTTCAGGTTATAAACATAAAGATTTGATCTGTCTCCGTTTGCGCCTATGAAAGCAATATTATCATCGACAGGAGACCAGCTGACATAATAAATAGTGTTAAAATTTAAAGGAAGAATTGATTTATCTTCACTGTTCACATCTACAATGTATATTACATCTCTGTCACCAGCTTTGGCTGTGATCGCAAGTTTCCTTCCATCCGGAGACCATGTGAGAGAAGGAGTTAAAATATGAAGTTCTTCAAAATCAGTCGAATTATTTCCTGCGATCAGTTTCTTAATGATCTTTCCGTTTTTTGTATTAGCAATAAAGACATCAAACAAATCATCCTTATTTGAAATAAATGCGAATTTACTTCCATCCGGAGATATTGCAGGAGCAACATTGTAATAACCGCCGTCTTTTTCATGATCCGTAAGCTGTTTTGAAAAATCCTTTACATCTTCTCTGATCTTTAAATCTGGCCAGTAAGTTTTTTTAAGATATTTCTGCCATTTTTCATCCAGCTTTTCAATATCAGTTTTAAATGTTTCCTTAAAACCCTGATCGACATCTCCGAAAGTTTTAATGTTATTCATAAGCAGTCCCAGTTTATCTTCACCATAAGTATCGGCAAGAAAAGCAAAGAAGCTCTGACCCCCGCGGTAAGCAAAATATCCTCCGATGTTTTCAAGAGGGGGAACATAGTTATTAATTGAAGCGTCTCTCATAAACATGTCCGTCTCCTTGTTCAGTCCGTATAAACTCTGTACTTCCGCCATTCCTTCGGAGAACCATAGCGGAAATGAGAGTGTGATATTTCTTGAAATAATATTCTGTACAGAGCCGCCGTAAAACATTTCATTCATAAATGCATGCAGCAGTTCGTGATGAATCACATGTCTGAACTTTTCATAATCCCCTTCAAAAGGAACATTAACCCTGTTTTTAAAAAGTTCTGTTACTCCGCCTACTCCTTCAGGAAGATATTCATCAATCACATTATTCTGCTGAAAGTCATTGTGAGAATTATATACAATCACAGGAATTCTGTTAACGATGTTATAATCAAGATTTTCTGTAAGATTTTTCAGGGAATTTTCGGCAACATTTGCCGTAAACTGAGCTAATTTTTCTCCTCCCTGACTGAAGTATATATCGAAATGCTTGCTTTGAATGTATTTCCATTTAAACTCCTTGTACTGCACTTTATTTTGTCCGAACTGACCGTGAGATAAATCCGGAAAGATAAATGTACAAACAAGCATTAAAATAAATATCAGTAACGGAAAGTTTTTGATTTTCATGATATGTGTTGTAAATTATACTAATTATTTAATTTTTAGAACATTGTCATGTATAAATTCGTTCAGACTTCTGTAAATAAAATCAGAAATATCCTTTAACAGTATAATTACCGATTGTCAGAACGTGAATAGGATTATTTACTTTTAAAAATTATTTACACATATAAACTTTATAAATAAATTCCAGAAAAATTTTCTTACGGTGAAAGTCTGACATAATTCCATTTGTCACCGGGCTGTCTGGCAAATAAAAACCTGTCGTGAAGTCTGTTAGTTCTGTTTTGCCAGAATTCAATTTTATCAGGAACTAAACGGTATCCGATCCAGTAAGACGGTCTGGGAATATCTTTGCCCCTGTATGAATTTTTCAGTTCTTCAACTTTATCTAAAAAATATTTCCTGTCAGGAATAACGCTGCTTTGCGCTGAAGCCCATGCACCGAGACGGCTGAGTTCAGGCCTTGTAGAAAAATATTCGTCCGAATCAGCATCCGGTATAACTTCTATCTTCCCTTCAATCCGCACCTGTTTGCCCGGTTTATTCCAGAAAAAAGTAAGCGAAGCAAACGGATTTTCTTTTAATTCTTTACCTTTCCTGCTGTTGGAATTACTGAAGAATACAAATCCGTTATGGTCAAAAGCTTTTAAAAGAACCATTCTTGCCGAAGGTTTTCCGTCCTTGTCAGCAGTTGACAAAGTCATTGCATCATAAAAAGACTTCCCGGACCGGGCTGCTTCTTTGTACCAAATATCAAACTGCTTAAACGGATCCGGACAGATGTTTTCCTCAGATATGAATTTACCCGGACTGACAATCTCCTGTATTTTTAATTTAAAAAAATGTAAAACTATTCTCAGAGGATATTTAGGAAACATATTAAATTAATTCTTTATTAAAAATTAGTACAGTTACTGTATCAATATTGTTTCATTAAAAACAAGATAAAGTAAAATCAGCTTTCAATTAATCCAGATGCGTTTTCAGCAGAAGGAAGTTCCTGTACATTTTTTAGTCTTCTTTCAATGGCTCTGCTCCTGACGCTTGCTTTATCGATGCTTTCAGTCGCCTGTTCAAGTTTCTTTTTAGTATTGTCGAGAATCAGAGCAAAATTACCGAATTCGGTTTTAACGGAACTTAATAACTCCCATACTTCGCCTGATCTTTTTTCTATAGCCAGAGTTTTGAATCCCATTTGCAGGCTGTTAAGCAGAGCGGACAAAGTAGTAGGTCCTGTTATGACAATCTTATATTCACGCTGAACTGTTTCAAACAATCCGGGATTATTAATTACTTCGGCAAACAATCCTTCAAAAGGCAGAAAAAGAATTCCGAAATCCGTAGTATTCGGTGGATCAATATATTTTTCACTGATGGATTTAGCGCTGTCTTTTATTTTTTTTACAAGTATTTTTTTGGATTCAATAACTGCCTCTGCATTACCGCTTTCAAAAGCGTCAAGTAACATCTGGTAATCTTCAGTAGGGAATTTAGAATCTATCGGCAGCCACAGCTCTTTCAGGTTTTTATCTCTGCCGGGAAGTTTTACCGCAAACTCAACCATCTGATCACTCCCGGGTTTTGTTTTGACATTTCTGGAATACTGTTCGGGTGTCAGAAGCTGATCCAGAATATTCCCAAGCTGATATTCACCCAGAACTCCCTTAGTCTTTACATTTGAAAGCACTTTTTTAATATCACCGACTCCGGCAGCAAGATTCTGCATTTCACCCAGTCCTTTATGAACAAGCTCAAGGCGCTCACTTACAATTTTGAATGATTCTCCGAGGCGTTTTTCCAGTGTCAGATGAAGCTTTTCATCGACAGTTTCTCTCATTTTCTCCAGCTTGAGATTATTGTCTTCCTGAAGGGATTTCAGTCTGTTTTCGAGAGTATCTGTGATTACAATGAATTTGTCTTCATTTGTTTTTGTGAGGTTAAAAAGCTGATTGGAAAATGAATCGAGCTGGTTTTTCTGCTGTGTGGAAATATAAGAGATACTGCTGTTAAGGGTTTCGCCGAATTTTCCAATGTTCTGATTAATTTCAAGTCTCAGATCCTTAAAATTATTACTCATTTCAGATCTGTTTTGAGTAAACTCCGTTCTGATCAGGTTTTCAAGCAAAACTACTTTTTTATCTGATTCCGCTAACTGATTAATTAAATTATTATTAAATGTTCTGAGAAAAATCACAAAAACGAATACGAGTATAATGACCAGTAAAACCAGAAATGCTATTTCCAACTTACTCTCCTGAAAAATGTAAAATTACTTTTATCAATATATAAATATTATATTCTCCGAGCAATAATAATATAAAAGAATGCTTTAAATTAAACCTCATATGTCTAAAATAAAAAAAAGCTTAGCCGAGAATTTAGAAATTTTCAATTGGGTAAAATCAGAATGGATTTAAATTTCGGATAAAAAAAACCCCTGACAAGATTACCAGGGGTTTTTTATAAATGCAATTCAGATCAATTTTATTTCAGAAGAATCATTCTTCTGGTTTGGGTAAAATTATCGGTGGATAAAGTGTAAAAGTAAACTCCGCTCGTCAGGTTTGAAGCGTCAAATGACACTTTGTATTTCCCGGGGCTTTGTCTTTCGTTTACTAATTCGGCCATTTCTTTTCCTAAAACATTATACACAGTCAGTTTAACTAACTTTGCAGAAGGCAATTCATAATTAATGTCAGTCCTCGGATTAAAAGGATTCGGATAATTCTGGCTTAAAATAAAATTATCGGGAATGACAGTTGAGATCATTTCCACTTTTATGGTGCCTCCGGCAAGCGAATATCTTTTTGCAAAGTCCTGCAGGTACTGATTTGCTACAAGTGAATCATATATCAACAGTAAATTCTCATCATTACCCGTAGTAGCAGCTGTGGAATAATTATATGATCCCGTTTCTACGATCGGGTTACTTGAAGGCAGATCAGAATCAATAAGTATATATTTAGTGTGCAGAAGACCGGATTGTCCGTCAAGATATACCGGAGCAGGAGGATTCCACGGAGTTGATCCGCCGATTCCTTTCATTTCAGGATAAACGCTTGACGGGTCAGTTCCGTTGCCGTCGTCAAAAACTCCTCTTACATATTTATTCGGCGGCTGAAACTGTGTTTTCATTTTATTTGCAATCTGAAATCTGGTAAAAGCGTAAGCGCAGAAATAAATTGATTTATTTGTGTTGTTTCCGATCATATTTTCTATCTGAGTGGAAGGATTATCCGAAGGTGAAAAATAACATTCAACCTTTCTTCCTTTAATATTGAACAAGTGAGGAGTATTATCGAGTTTGGCAGCGCCGAATTTTGCGTTAGACGGATTATTTATATTATTATGCGAGCCCCACATTTCTTCAAACTCACGTGTATAAGTATTGCACAGAGCCTGATCCTGAATGATGATTACATTCTGAGCATCATCATAAAACTGCGCATTGGTTATATTAGCAGAACCTCCCCATACCCAGTCATCTGAATAAGATGAATTGTCCCTTGCATCAAATATAAAAAATTTATTATGCATTATGTTCGTGCCTACAGGTCTTTGCTGGACTCTGATACCTGCATTTATAAGATCCTGTACAAGCGCCTGAATGTTTCCGTCTCTGTGATCATAAACCATTCTGATCTTAACTCCCCTTATCAGAGCATTTATAAGCTTATCCTTGATCTGTGTGACTTCATTAAAAGAATACATTGCAATATCTATGGAATGATTTGCGGAATCAATTCTCTGTCCCAGGCGTTCTTTAAAATCAACGTTACCTGCAGCATTGTTACCGGGCATTGCATAAGAATTATCCACGGCTTTATTGAAATACACTTCAAATTTTCCCGTAGAGCTTGGATCTGACTGTGTGGAAAAATATTTCGGCGTGCTGATACTTGTGCCCTGACCGTTGGACGAATAAGCAAGTGCGTAATAGATTTTTCCGGGCGAGAGGTTATTTATAGTAAAAGTATGCGTTAAAACTGAAGCAGCATTATACAATGAATCAGTAAAAACAGCGGGCTGATCAAGAGAATCAGATCTGAAATATTTAATTTTACTGTCGCCTTCATTCTGTGTCGTCCATGTAAGAGTAACGCTTGTAGGATTTATATTGGATTCAGAAGGCGGAGTAAGTATTATCGGACCGGTTGTCTGAATAATATCTGCAGTAAATCTCGGCAGGAACTGATAGCCGCTGTTATAAGGCAATGTTGTTTTAAACTGAGACGCTGCTGCAATACAGTCGAATGTACCAGTCGGGATCAGTGTTCCGACAAGATTTGTATTGTTGTCAATTCTGAGCTGACTTGTACCCGTAGGATCACCTACATTATAATTTGTATTTGCCTGAAATGTACCTGTTCCGGTAATTGTGAGTCCGTTTATTCTTACCAGTCTTCCTTCCCATTCTTCATGACCGTTCCACTGCTGAGAATTGAACTGTGCTAAAGTAATTGTATATATCTGATAACTTTTATTGGAATCTATGACTGAGAAAGAAGGTGTACCTCCGAAAGTGGAATAAACGAGTTCCGTAAGTCCGTTGAACTGACTCAGCTTAGCCGTAACAATGACGCTGTCTCCGATATCCACGGCAGTGGAAAATTCAGTATAAAAAACTGCTATACCGCCTGTATTATCCTGAATATATGAAGGTCCTCCGAACTGATTGGCGACAGTTACGATACCTGAAACTGTTTTGAATGCGCCTGTATCAATAGGAATGCCGTTTGAATTATTCTGAGTAATGGAGGCGATCGGTACTATCTGAGCTTGTGTTGTTGCATACAAAAACACAAAGCAGAATAAGAAAAGTAATTTTTTCATTTTTATGAGTGTAATATTTATTTTAAAAGTTTACTTGAAAAATTATTATTGATATTTGTAATAATTATACCGTTAGGTTCTTCGGATAACTTTCTCTGAATTTCAGCTTTAACCTGATCAGGATTTTCAGTAAGACCTTTATCGAGGATATTTTTCTGATAAAGGAAATTGTAGGGGGTTACATACCTGTATTCGTATTTATCAATTATCTCTTTAAACTTAGTTAAGTTTTTAACAAATAGAAATGACTTATCGTCCCAGAAAACAAGTTTCCATTCATCGGGCTTTTTGCTGAAGTATGAAATAATTGTTGATTCCATTTCCTTCGGTCCGCGTACAAGGTCAGGAGCAAGATAAAAAGAATAATCGAAATCATACTGTTTAATCTTGTTTTCAAATCCGGGTTTTTTCGAGATCACAGTATTGTATTCATTGAAAATTTCGTCGTTGAGATTTCTGCTGTCAATAAAATTTTTTCTGCCGGGAAAATTCCAGACAAAAAACCCTCCGCTTCCGAAATGATTAAACGGTCTTTCGCCAATTTCTGGAATATTGTTTGCTTTCATAAAATCAAACATCTGAGTCGGAATAAAATCGGAATTGATGCCGAATCCAGAAATCCTGTAGTACTGAAGGTAATCCAGATACAATTTATTATTGGGAATGTTAAATATAAGAAATACGAGAAACGCTTCGAGAATTACTTTGGGGACAGGACTCTTGTTTACAAAATCCTTTAAGCCGTTGCTTTTTAAATTACTTACAATATAGTTTACGGAAATTACCAGAAACACAGTAATTATTACAATATAATCAACGGTAAACCTGACAGCCCGAACTGAATATAGTGCAAATCCGGAAAAGAGCAATGCAGCAAAAAGATCTTTTTTTCTGAAAGCATAATATAGGATAAGGAAACCGCCGAATAAGAAAAACTTATATATATTCGATACGAAACCTTTGCCGAATGTCGCGTCAAAAGGTGATCTCCATTCATTAATTGTCTCAAGCATCTTCATTTTAGTGTGATCAAATGCATAAATGTAAGTAGCGTAAAAATTAGGATTGACAAGCATTGCTAATATGCAGGCAATAAAAATAATAACAAGTCTTTTTAGTTCGTCTGTTTTCAATGAAGGAATTTCCCTTGAAGAAAAATTCTTCGGTCTGAAATAAATTATTATTTCGGAAACAGTATAAATTCCAAAAAGAAATATTCCTGCAATTATTCCCATGTGCATATTTGCCCAGATAAGAAATATTACAGGCACAAAGTACAGGATCTTATAATTCTTTCTGTCAAAATATTTATACTCTGTAATTATCCGCAGCAGAAGAGCAAAGAAAAGCATTGATATGATATGCGGACGGGGAGTAAGCCTGTCCATCATTCCGAAAGCAAGAATTGTAAGAAAAATAAAAATTATGGTATATCCGGTTTTGAACTTTCTTAAGATACTGAACAGCAGATAAAAAATAAGAAGGAATATCAGAGTTCTGAATACAGAAAGCGCAGTATAACCGCCGGAATTATAAAGAGTGTAAGTAAGAACATCCCACCCCCATTCAAAGGGCATCCATTCCTGCCCCTGAGTTACATATCCGAAAATATCGGCAGAAGGCACTTCGTGAGTCTGGACTATGTGTCTTCCGGTAGCAAGATGCCAGAAAACATCGTCATCTCCCGTGATTTTGAAAGTGGTGAGTAAGATTATGAAAACTGCAAACAAAATCATCAGTCCGTAATTGTACAACGGATTGTCTGCAATTATTGTGTTTACGGTTGCCGGTTTTACAGGAGATTTGATTTGCTTTTTACCCAATTTACTGAAGGTCAGTTGATAATTTATATCTGACTATTCTGTTGTTTCCTGTATCGGCGATGTATAAAACTTTATTAAAGAAGGAAACGCCTTTGGGATTACGGAGCTGATTATCACCGGAACCTGTTCCTCCGAAAGATTCTTTTTTTAACTTTCCGGCATTTGTAAACTTATAAAGGGAGTCATTGGTATTATCTACTACAAAAACATTTTTGTTATTGTCGACTGCGATCCCTTCGGGACTTCCGAGCTGTTTGTTAAGAATATCAACATTATTTTCAGGGAAAAACTTCGGATCATAAGTGCCGTTTACATTATCATACAAAAACCATTCTATCTTAAATCCGAAATCCGATGTATTCCTTATAATAATAAAATCTGTCAGCTCACCCGTGAATGTAGTTATGCCGGACATTTTTTCAATCGAATAAATACCGTTTCCTGTTGTCTGGAATCCGCTTAAGTTAGTAACTGAACTGACGGTTTCTCTTCCGGTAATTCTAAGCAGTGCATTGTCGGGGTCAAGAGAGCTGATGTTGTCGGGACCGGTTCTTGTAACTATGTAACTGTTATCTGAATAAACTCCCACTCCCGTAAATTTTCTCTTTCTGCTGGAAAGAACAGATCCCTGATCACTCCTTAGCATAGTAATAACAGCTGCGTTTGTGATTATCCCTCCTTGCAGATTATCGACAAGTTTTATTCTGTATAAAACGCTTACCGTATCGTTAGTCAGAGTCAGTACTGAATCTCCTATTACGAGAAGATCAAAATTATAGTCCTGAGCCAAAGATTTCGGATTACTGATCGATCGTCTTCCGATCTCTATTCCCGAAAGATCAAGCTGCACGACCTGGTTGTTTTTTGTATCTGCAACGTACACAAGAGGTTCTCTGCCGATTAAAACAGCGTTAGGCTGATTGAATCCCGTCCAGACGGGGGATTGCTGCACATAAAGCGTATCGCTGACATTTACGACTCCTCCGTTATTAGTAATCGGAAACTGCGAAAGATCCGTCTTATCGGAACAGGAAGATAAAGTCATCAGAAAGACTGTGAAAAGTAATATGATATATTTCATTTTAAAATTATTTTTTACTTGGGAATAAAATATTTATTGTAAATCTCTGTGCAAGTCCGAGGTCTTTATAATTTGCGATTGAATAATCAAGATTAGCTCTTGCAAATGAAATGGGGAATTTTAGACCGACTCCGCCCGAAAAATTTTCAGCGTCCACATTCAGTTTATATCCGCCTCTGAAGAACAAAAATTCTTTGAAAGCGTATTCAGCGCCGAAACTCAGGTTCTCCGCATTATCGTTAGGACTGTTAAGCTGAATGGAAGTTGTAAGACGGTTTTTTGCGTTAAGTATCGGCTCGATTGCAAATCCAAACTGAAAGGAAGTCGGCGGAGGAAACTGCTGAAATGAGTTTGCAGTCCTCCCTCCGACGAGATTCACTTCACCTGAAGGTCTGATCTGTCCGCCGAAATTTGAAATCATTATTGCAAATCTTGAAGTGCCGAGTCCGGTTCTGTAAAATGTCGCAAGATCTCCAAGCACTCCCTGCATTTTTAAAGCTCCGAGATTTTCCTGAACGAATTTAACCGTAAGGCCGAAGGAAAACTGTTCGGTCATTTGTCTTGCAAATGAAAGCCCGACAGAAAGATCCGAATACCGGAAATAATCACCCGTTCCTTCGGGCTGAAATTCTGTGGTTACTTTCATATCTTCAGTCCGGAGGGAAGTGACATTAATGCCGATTGCATTGCTTCCTCCGAAGTGATACACGCCTCCGAAATTATTCAGTCTAGTGTCTACAAACCATTGTGTATAAGAGAAAGTCATTCCGTTTTCTTTAAAAGCTACAAGTCCTGCAGGATTCCAGTGAAGAGAAGATATGTCATTGGATACAGCAACAAATGATTCACCCATTCCAGTGGCTCTTGCGCTGCTTCCTATTTTCAAAAACTGAAGAGCCGCAGTGCCTGTCCTTTGTCCGCCCAGATTAGGGAAAAGCTGTGCAAATGATGTATTGCAGTTAATAAGTGCAGTAAGGACAATTGCAAATAATATTTTTTTAGTATTAAGTGACATTAAAAAATTGTTAAGACTTTTTTCAAAAAATAATTTTTTTTTATTTACCAAACTAATTTACATTTTCAAAGAAATACCGAACTTAATATTCCTCGGTGTAAGGTATCTCGCCGGATTATAAGGATAAGGCGTGATAGGCGCCTGTAAATCCGGATACAGAGGATCATTGTAATAATTCGGAGTAGGGTCGGCGTATTCATACGCCTTACCGGTTACCGGGTTAATAATAGTTGAGTTCTTCATGTTGAATAAATTGTTCACTGAAATTCCTACAACCATCTGCATTGAACCTATATTAATGTATTTATCCAGATCCAGATCAATCCAGAACCAGTTTTCTCCGACTTCACCGTTAATGTTATTAAGGTCTGATGTGAATTCGGGTCTTCCGTTTTCAAGCGTACCTGTCTGAATCTGTCTTGTATATCTTTTCCCGGACTGGAAAAAAATTCTCGTTTTAAGTGATATATCATCCAGTATATTCCTGCCGAAACCGAACAGCCCTTTTCCTTTTTCCAGATTGAAATAAAGATTAGCGCTTGCCTGGATCGGCTTGTCCCAGGAAAGAAAGAGTTCGGATATTGACTCCGAAGCCCCGGTTGTAGCTACCAGAAATCCCTGATCGGCGGAAGAACTTTTACCGGTTGCAACCGAGTAAGTAAAATTAAATTTTCCGTTGAACCATCCGCTTAATCTTTTTTTGTACTCAACTTCAATTCCTCTTGATCTTGCATAATCCTGATTGAAATATGTTATGAATGACTGTCCGAGCAGTCTGCCGCTGTTTATGAGAATGCTTTTTGTAGCCACATAGTCATAGATATTCTTGTAATAGGCGGTTATTGTAAGCACGTCATCGCTTGTGAACTGGTTTCTTACGCCAAGTTCGTATGCAACAGTTGTTTCAGGTTTCAGATTCGGATTGCCGAATTTCTGGAAAGTGGACTTTGCAGCCTGCGGATTAAGTTTTGCATAAACAAACTGAGGTCTTGGTCTTTTGGAAAAATGTCCGTATGAAAAAAACAAAGTCTGGTTATTTGTAATTGGATGTGAGATACCGATTCTCGGAGCAAGACTCATCTTTACGTTTCTGCCGAAAATTTTATATGAATCGCTTTGATAGGCGCTTCTCAGCTGGTCCGGAATAGTAACTACATTGGGATCATTAACGGCATCATCAACATATTTACCAGGCAGCCAGTAATCTAATCTCAGACCGTAATTAAGTATCATACCTTTGAAAGTCAGATTGTGCTGACCGTAAATATCTCCGAATGCAGGATAAACTTTGTAGACGTCATTATTCAGTCCGAATGGTCTTATCCACGGCTGATAAATATCAATAAGCTGCATTTCCTGAAAACTTGCTTCCGCTCCTATTTTCAGTCTGCTTTTAGTGGAATAGCTGTGAATGTAATCGGCTTTCACTGAAAATTCATCGACATAGTGATCATGCCAGGTATAGGAATTTCCGACATCATAAAATCCGTCGCCGGGTATAATACCGGTTCTTGTGCTGTCTATGTAATAATACTGAAAAGGTGGTTTGATCAGGTCAAGGGGTTCCGTGTACTGATCCCAGTTTTTTCCGTTGGCATCGACTCTTAAAGCGGTAAAAAATTTATTCAGCTTGATTTCATAAAAAGTCTGCGGGCTTGTTGTATGACTCCAGGTGATTGTATGGAAATAACTGTTCTGTGTATAAGTATTTGCATTATCCAGAATCCTTTCAAAATCATACTGATATCCGGGCGATGGTTCGACATATTCAAGATTAGTCTGAAGAGTGCTCGAGTTCTGATTGATCGAAACAGACTGGTTGAATGAATAACCGAACTTCATAGTCGGATTAAAACGCCAGGTAGCTTTTCCGAGCCAGTACCAGCTGTTATCCTGACGCGGGGAAAATCTCGTTCCTCCGAATGTCGAAGAGTTAACGGATTTAGCCTTATAACCTCCGTTATTCACAAAAAATCCGTCCGAAAGTCCCATGAAGAAACTTCCGAATAATGTTATCTCACCGGGGGATTTTAGTTTAAGAGCTTTAAACAAAAATTTCGATATCGGCTCCGGACCGCTCAGATTCATTTCCAGAATATCCGTATTGAAACTCGAACCCGAGTTCTTCGATACTCCGAAATTATCTCTTTTATATGATAAAAAGAAATTTACTTTATCGTATTTGCCTTCTTTTGTTCTAACATTTACCACACCGCTTGTTGCCTGACCGTATTCAGCATTGTAACCTCCGGTTATGACTTCCACTTCTTCAAGCGAATTAGCCGAGAGCTGAAGCCCGTAACCTGTTCCGGAAAGAGGATCCTGAACCGATACTCCGTCTATTATAAATGAATTTTCATAGTTCCTTCCGCCTCTGATATGAATTTCATTATCGTCTTTTACGACGCCTGCCTGCTGAGTGATGACATCTGATACATTTGTGGCAATTGTCTTTGAAATATCATCGCTCGATATAATATGGCTCGAACTTGTCTGTTCGATATCCATCAATGGCCGGTCTCCGACAACTTCTATTTCCTGATCAACGGAATAAGAAGTTGATTTCAGAGTAATGTTAAATTCTTTTTTTTCTTCGTTTCTTACTGTTATATCAGTGTACTCAACTGTCTTAAAACCTTCAGCTGAAACCTGTACGATATAACTTGCAGGCGGCACCTCAGGTATTGAATACTTGCCTTCATAATCTGAAACTGCGCCCATATAGGATCCCTTGATCTTGACTGTAACTCCGTCCAGAGGGATACCGGATGAATCAGTTATAGTCCCGAAAAGCGATCCGGGTTTATCCTGGGAATAAACTAGTGAGGAGAATGTAAAAAGAAAACAAATAAGTAAAAATTTTTTCATATTAATGTGATTACTTTAAACTTTTAAATTTGAATCATTTCAAATATTAATTATAAACAATAAATTAATTTCAATTATATCCGAATTCCTGAATTAGAATTTTTCTGAATAAAATTTTTGATACGTTCGGATCCGAGTTAAGGTAATATACAGGTACTGTCATTAGTATATTTCTCGGATTCTGCGCCTGTTCTTTTACTGCAACAACAGTATTTGTCTGGCAGTTTGTACTTATCGGCAGTCTGTAAATAATCTGCCCGGGTTCCGTTATTTTTAAACCTCTGACTCTCTGAATGAGATTGCTTGCAGTTAATACAGGATAAGAATTATCCGTGTTAATCAGACTTACTCCGTTAGAAACCAGAGCTATTGTACATGAAGATATACTGTCAATCGGTACCCAGTTTATCAGGGATCCCTGAACCTGTGTTTCTGCATTCGGGAGTCCGGTAGTAAAGAAAAGTTTCCTTCCTGACTGCAGATAAAACGGAAGTGAATTCTGAGCAAGTTCGAAGTTCGCATTATCAGCCGTCACATTTCCCTGATTAGCGCTCCATACCACTATATCAAAAAGTTTAAGAGTCTCAATAAACATCGGATTGACAATCTTCGGGATTAGTTTCCCGCTGTTTGATTTTATATCAAGCACATCATATCTGATAGTGTCAAAAGCTGAATTGAAATAATTGGCAGCTACGCTGAACTGTGAAAGAGGCATATCCTTTATAAGGAGTATTCTGGACCTGACAGGTTTTACAAACCATGTTCTGCTGGTATCCGGCATTCTTGTAATAGGACTTAATGCGCCCGCGCCGTCTTCCGCTCTGAGATAAAGTATGTTATTTGAATTCAGTACAAGTCCGCTGTCCTTTGTCAGTGTAAGCAGATTAATGCTTCCGGATACTCTCCTGAAATTATTCGTATCATTCAAAGAATACTGATAATACCGTATGTTGGAAACTCCGTCAGGATCTGAACCTGTCCATTTGAATGTTGCAAGAGGGAAGGTCGTGTCGGGAATTTCAGTACCGGCATCAAATCTTACTGAAGGCGGAGAATTCATTACAGGATATAAATTTGTTGCAGGCGTAGGATCGATTAATCCTTTATCGTCAACGGCTGCAACGAAGAATCTGAATGTACTGTCAGTTCCTGTTATGTTTAAAACAAATGTGCTGTCGTTTTTTGTTGTATAGCCCCAGTTTACGGAATCAAAAGAAATTCTGAAACCTGCTACAAATCCGTCAGGATCATCGCCCCACCATCTGATGGTTTTTAATGTGGAACCCGGCGCAATTATACTGTCCGGGAAAATTGAAAGATTTGTATTAGGAGGCTGGTTATCAATCTGTCCTGTTATTGGATCCTTGCATGAATAAGAAACTGCGATCAGAATTAATAAAGCTGAATATATAGCAAATTTTAACATCGTTTTTTAAAAAATTGTTAGTGTGAAATCATTAAAACTGTTTACTTAAAAGTTATAAATATAAATCTGTAACTGATACAATTAAATAACCGGGAGCACCGATTCTGCTCCCGGTAAATTTCAAATTCCTGAATTTTATTTTATTAATACCATTCTTTTCGTCATTACAAAATTATTTCCGTCCTTGCCTGAAGCTTCAAGTTTATAAAAATAAACGCCGCTTGAAAGATTGCTTCCGTCAAAATTGATGTTGTATGTACCTGCAGAAGTAAAACTATTTACAAGTGTCTTAACTTCTTTTCCGAGCATATCATAAATCTTCAGAGATACATTTCCTGAAACAGGCAGATTAAACTGTATCTTTGTAGCCGGATTAAAAGGATTAGGATAATTCTGTGA